>JAGPEQ010000063.1 GCA_018056955.1 Bacteroidales bacterium
CAGGCTGTGGTAGCCGGCACTAACTCCGAGGTACTTAAAACCTGTTATGGAAACCCCGTTCAGCTATACGCTTACGGCGGTACCGATTATGTTTGGACTCCCGATAGCACCCTTAGCGATCCCACTTCACAGCTACCCTGGGCAACACCTCTGGTGAATACAAAGTATAAGGTTGTTGTCTCCGGTGCATGCAATATGACCGATAGCGCGTTTATCGACGTGCTCGTTTCAACTCCACTTAGCGCATCGTTTATTACCGACAAGGTGGAGGGGTGTGCACCCCTTACTGTGAATTTTGAGGATAAATCGACAGGTATTACATACTGGCGTTACGATTTTGGCGACGGGTCGGCATACCTGAAGTACGATACCGATCCGGCCACCCCCGATCCCGACCCGCCCAACCCCTTCACCTTTACCCATACCTTTCAAAATAACACGGACTCTGCCATAACCTATAGGGTTGTGCTGCTGGCCAAGAATGCCGACTTCTGCTCGGAGGTGTACGAGAAGTACATTACTGTGTACCCAAGTATAAATGCGAACTTTACCCCTAATACCGTTCAGGGTTGTAATCCCCAAACCGTTACCTTTACAAATAGTTCATCGAGCAATACTGCCGATACCTATCTGTGGGAGTTTGGCGATGGAATGAACCAGGTTACCAATAACCCAACCGGCACGGTTGTTCATACTTTCACAAACACCGTTCCCCGCGATACTACGTATAGCATGCGAATGATTGCTACATCACCTTTCATGTGCCGCGATACGGCTACTGCCAACATTACCATTTACTCATACTTTACCGCCGATTTTACCACCAATGTGGGCTCAGGTTGTTCCCCAGTAACTGTGAATATCGATAACCTATCGGTGGGCGACACGGCCCGCTACGTTTGGACGCTTAACGGTGTACCTTTGACAAAGACAACCGGCTGCGATACCACCCTGGTTCTTACCAATACTACCAATACTCATATTGATTATGTAATTCAGCTGCAGGTTTTTAATACCGGAAATCGATGCAGCCTGCCAGTTTCCCGTACCGTAAGGGTTTACCCCGAGGTTAATGCTGCCTTTACCACCCCACAAGCGCAGTACTGTAATTTAAGTAGTGTAAATTTTAATAATAGTACTTCTCCGGCTTCAACTAACCCCGGCAACGTGGTTAATACCTACAGCTGGGATTTTGGCGATGGGGCTGCTTCGGCACTTGTTAATCCAACCCACGTTTACGATAACCAGACAAACAGCCCTAAGGATTACGTTGTTACGCTTACAGCCCGCAACCAATTTGGATGCCAGGATGTGGCAACTACAACCATCAGAATATTTAGTCAGATTTACGCCGATTTTGCTGTTACACCTGCTGCCCAGTGTTCGCCTGTAACGGCTAGTATCGATAATAACTCGCGTGGAGGAATAGTAACCTACAGCTGGGACTATGGCGATGGAACTCCCACAAGTGGAACAAACCTTGACCATACACATTCTTACATAAACAACGGATTGACTCTTATTCACCGAACTATAACTCTAACGGTTACCAACGAAGGGAATTGTACCGACACCGATTCGCACGATGTGGTAATCTACCCTTCGGTTACCGCAGGGTTTACTCCAAGTGATACAGCTGGCTGTAATGAACTTACCGTAAACTTCACCGATAACTCCAAGGCTAATGCTACTATTTATAATTGGGATTTTGGCGATGGTAGTTCATCAACTCAAAAATCTCCAACACATACCTTTGTTAATCTAAATGGGGTTGATGAAACCTATCCGGTAACGCTAACCGTTTATACCGATTATGGCTGTACAGCTCAGGCTTCAACCAATATCACTGTTTACCCATTTATCGATGCTCAATTTGCTATCGATACCAGCTTTGGTTGTTCGCCGCTTGATGTTAGGTATGTTTATACTAAACACCCTGGTATTACTGAATACCGTTGGGATTGGGACGATAATGGCACCGTTGACCAAACCACACTCCCTGCAGCGCCCAATACAATTACCCATCAGTTTGTAAACCAAACAGGTGTTGTTCAAAACCCCACAACACGCTTAACCGTAGTAAATAGCCACGGTTGCAGCAAGACGACCTCAAGCACAATCTCGGTTTACCCTGAGGTATCGGCAATATTTGTCCCAACGGTTGATAGGGGATGTAACCCATTAAATGTTACGCTGAATAATAATAGCATTTTTACAGGCGTGGGAACACCTCTGGTTAATACAAATTACTACTGGACTTTTGGCGATGGCGGTTCGTCAACTACCAAGAGCCCCAACCACATCTATATAAATAATGATCCCAATAACAATGCCATTTACAATACCCGTTTAAGGATTGTAAGCGAGTATGGTTGTACCGATTCTGCTTTCCATAGTATTGAGGTGTACAATAGGGTAGAGTCGCATTTCACTCTAGAGTATGCTGAAAATTGTACCCCCTTTGATGTAACATTTAATCCTGCAGCCATTGGGGCATCGACCTATATTTGGACTTACGGTGGCGCTCCGGGTTTACCTGCCTCTGAAACCTTTGCCAATGGAAACCCATTCACCCGTACCTTTACCAACATTGATCCTAACAATATTGCAACCTATACCGTAACCCTTGAGGCTAGGAATAACGAGGGCTGTCCTGCCTTTGATTCACACAGTATTGAGGTTTATCCAATTGTGGATGCTCAGTTCAATGCATCAACCGTTGCAGGATGCTCTGATCTGGATGTAACCCTAACATCCACATCTACCGGTGGTAGCTTGGTTTACCTGTGGGATTTGGGTAACGGGCAAAGCGCTAATACGCCTACCGTAAACCACACTTTCACAAATCGTGGTAGTATCGATAGCGTTTACACTGTTAAGCTTAAAACTATTAACCCACTTGGATGTAGGGATAGTATCACCAGAGATATCACGGTGCACCCCAAGGTTGAGGCACAGTTTGTATTTGCCCAGCAATCGCCATGTACTCCTTTTTATATCGATTTAACCAATACCTCGCTCAACGGAAATACATTCCACTGGTACACGGTTTACAATGGCGATACCATCACAAATAATAAAAATACTTTCCAGTACCTGTTCGATAACTCCACGCTTAACGATATACTTACCGATACAATTAAGTTGGTAACACGCGATGCTGTAACGGGTTGTATCGATAGCACATATAGGACTCTAACAATCTATCCAAGGGTTGTATCCCGATTCGATGTGGATAAGCTGGTAGGATGTAATCCTTTAACGGTTAACTTTACTAATAACTCATCGGGGTTAGCAACTTACCTTTGGGAGTTTGGCGATGGCTCAACATATGGAAATGCTACTCCCAACCCTCATACCTATAGCCATACCTATAAGGATCAGTCGGTACAATTCACAGCTAAGTTGACCTCAACCAATGCCTTTGGCTGTAAGAGTTTTAAGGATACTGTAATCACTGTTTACCCTCTGGTTAAAGCCGACTTCCAGTGGAATTTATTTGAGGGTTGTACACCGTTGACAATTAACCTAAATAATTCATCAACATCGCCATTGTATAAGTATCGTTGGGATTTTGGCGATGGAAGACCATACTTCTACAGCGATCAGCCCGGAGCAGTTACCTATACCAACCCCACAAATTCTCCTCCAGTAATTCTTTCACCTACAATAACCCTTCGCACCAGCTACTCGGGCGACACGTTGTGTATCGATAGCCTTAAGTTGCCCATTAGGGTATTCCCCCATATTTATCCAGAATTTTCTGGAAATCTAGCGGGTTGTAATCCGCATACGGTGAACTTCACAAATCAAACAGTTGCTTACAGCACAAACAATAGCTACTACTGGGATTTGGGTAGTGGTGTAAACTCACTTTTGGCTAACCCCACTTTAACCTATTACAATACCGATAAGTTTGTAGATAGCACATTTACTGTGAAGATGGTTGCGGTGAGCGAGCATGGCTGTACCGATAGTGTTTTCCATCAAGTGGTAGCGCATCCCAGACCTTACGCAGCCATGGAGCTAACAGGTGAGTATATATCGTGCCCTCCATTCGATGTTGAAATTGAAAACAACTCGTTGGGTACTAACCTAACCTTTGAGTATGATTTTGGGGATGGCGCCGATTCCACCACTACCAGCCAGGCTAATATGCGGCATATTTTCCATAACTTAAGCAATCAAACTCAACCCTACCAAATAAAACTGCGCACAGTTACCGAGTATGGTTGTGACGATAGCGTTTTCCAAACCATTTATGTTTTTCCTGAGGTAGTTGCGTCGTATGTGGCCAATCCCGGCTATGCCGCTTGTAGCCCATTTGAGGTTAACTTTACTAACAATACCATTAACGCCCGATTCTATGAGTGGGATTTTGCCGATGGCATCACCTCGTCGTTCCCAACCCCAAGGCATTCTTTCCTCAACTTTGGGGAGACCGACTCAGTTTTCAACGTAGTATTATATGCATCCTCTGAGTTTGGCTGTTTCGATCGCGATACACAGCAAATAACCGTTTACGCAACACCTATTGCAAATATTGCTGCCGAGCCACCTCTTCAGGTATTCCCTAATGCTACCTTTAACATTTATAACTTGAGTAGCCCTGCTGCAAGCAGTTGGAGTTACAATTGGGCCTTTGGCGATAATACATTTAGTACTAATAAAGATCCTCTTACCAAGACATACACCAGGTGGGGGCCTAAGGAGCAAAACTTCAGATACCGCATAACCATGCGGGTTGATGCACCCCATGGATGCTGGGATGCCGATACAGTTCTGATTTACCTCTTGCCAACCGAACCAGAAGCTTTCTTTACAAGTAGTGTTGACTCGGCTTGCGCTCCCATGGAGGTGCAACTTGTTGATGCCTCACAGTTTGCCGACAATTACCTGTGGGAGTTTGGCGATGGAACTACATCGACCGAACGTAATCCACGCCATACATACACTGAGCCAGGTTACTACACCGTTAAGTTGACTGTTACCAACGACGCAGGGCCAAGATTCTACTATAAGATTTTCCGAGTTTACGAAAGCCCTGAAGCTGATTTTGCCATTTTCCCCCAACGCGTGATGTTGCCCGATGCTACCATTCATGCCTATAACCTTTCCACGCAGTTTACTCGCTGTCAGTGGGATTTTGGCGATGGGTATCAAACCACAGAGCGCGACCCCGTTCACACTTACGACCGTTTAGGTGAATTCAAAATTTCCCTCTGGGCTTACATGGACTATGGCAACGATGTTTGTGTCGATTCAATTTCCAAGTTCCCCGCTGTTTGGGTCGAAGGGGTTGGGTACCTTAAATTCCCTAACGCATTTAAACCTAATCCTGCAGGACCTAATGGCGGTTTGTACGATGCTATCGATTACAAGAATGAAGTATTCCACCCGTATCACTATGGTGTGGTTGAGTATAAGCTAATGATTTTCTCACGCTGGGGAGAGCAGATATTTACATCAACCGATGTGAATATTGGATGGGACGGCTATGTTAATGGTAAACTTGCACAACAGGGAGTTTACATGTGGCGAGCAATAGGTAAGTTTACCAATGGAAAGCCTTTTGACATGAAAGGGAATGTTACCCTTTTGAGGTAATGAAGTTAAATCATGAGGAACTTTAAAAAATACTGGTCTTTTGTTTTACTATTTTTTTCTGCATTTTCGGTTTTCTCCCAGGATGTGCAGTTTACCCAGTTTTATGCAAATCCTTTGTACTTATCCCCTTCATTTACCGGAGGAATAGTTGGGTATAGGGTTGCTGCAAACTATCGTAACCAGTGGACGTTTGTCCCGGGAACATTCAACACCTTCAGCGTTTCATGGGATCACAACTCTCCCGCATTCCGAAGCGGCTTTGGAGTTATGGCTATGCGCGATCAGGCCGGCGACGGTAACTTGGCAAATACTAGGATGGGTGTGCTTTATTCATACGATATTGAGCCTTTCCCCGATTGGCACCTGCGACCTGGTTTGGCTTTCTTCCTTCAGCAGATTTCCATTGATTTTAGTAAGCTGATTTTTAGTGACCAGCTCACCTCCACACCTATGCCACCAACCTCAGTTACACAGCCTGGTAAGGATGCTGTATGGGATATTGATGTTTCCTCTTCGCTCCTGGCATACTCCGATAACATATGGCTTGGTGTTACCTGGGATCATATGCTTAAACCCGTGGCCACTTTCTACGACGATAATTCTAGGCTGCCGCATAAGATAACCGTGCATGGGGGGTATAGGTACATTACAAAAGGTTTTTTGCTCAGTAGAATTGAGGAATCATTTACTGTTGCCTTTAATTATCGGGTTCAGGATATTTATCGCCAGCTCGATTTGGGATTATACTTCTATTCACAACCCATTAGTTTTGGTGTTTGGTGGAGGGGATTACCCAAAAACTCCGTTGGCCGAAGGGTTGATGCCTTAGCTTTTATGGTTGGCTACAAGTGGGAGCAAGTAAGCATGGGGTATAGCTACGATTTTACAATATCCCGACTTGGTTTGGCCTCAGGTGGTTCACATGAAATATCTATGATATATGAATTTAGGTTAACACCTAAAAAGCGCTGGAAGGCCATTCCTTGTCCAACGTTTTAGCTTGTTTTCTTTTTATAATATTCTATTCCGAGATAAATAATCACCCCCATTGCTATCAGTGTAAGCAATACCCATAGCCAAATATACGAAGGTTCAACACTGGTCTTTCCTGTACTGCTATTGTAGAGCGATATTTTTTGCTCATTGGGCAATGCAACATATTCACTAATTGCCATTCGAGCCAACAGGAGTGTAAGTTCCTCTCTATTTGCATTGAAGCCTTCAGGGTTTTGCTTGCTGTATAATTCAATGAGCTGTGTCAGATTTCCAATCTCCTTGTTTTTAAGCATAACCAATGCTAGGTCATTGCCAAGCTGTTTTGAGGCTTTGTTAATAAGTTTATTATATGCCTTTATGATTAAAGTTCGATTGTTCTTGGCAAATTTTTGTTCCTTTTTGCCTGATTGGGTATTGCTTAGATTTCCGATTTTATCGTATAGTTCGGTTAAACTATAAATTATGGTGTTCAGCTCTTTGTCGGTTTTAAACGATGATGCAAAATGTATAATGGTCTCGTTTAGGTTTTCGGTACTAAATTTCCAGTTCCTTTTCAAAACAGGAAGAATATCTTGTTGTTTCTCATTAGGGGTTAGCAAAAGCAATATCTCAGAGAAATAGCTGTCGTCGTTAATGCTTGCATTGTTTAGCTCAAATGCTTTTTGTTTTACGGTAGGGGTGTCGGTTGGCCACTGGGAACGTGGAGTAGTATCGCCAAAATTATCCTTTAAGGTAGCATCCGTAGCTGAATTACTTGATATGGGGCTAGGTGTCTGATTGTCGGTCTCTTCGGTGTAAGCCTTAGCTGCATTCTCAGTTTCTGATACTCTTTTAGCTTCAGCCAACTCCTCTATTCTTGATGGGATTACCCCGTATGCTTTCCCGTTGAGGAATAGTTTTAATGTGTTGTTGCCGCTAATATCAATCTTTGTAATGGCTTCATTAGCATCAATGGATGCCATGCCTTTTGTTGAAAGGGTGTCAACTATTAGCCGGGCAAAAGTTTTATCGGTGGTGCGTTCTTGAGCAACTGTTTTTGGTACAATGCTTTTTCTGAATCGTGGAATAAAAAGTTCTATCTCAAAAATATCGGTTTCACCAAATGAATTATCATCAAAGCGAGCTATAAGGGCTGTTGCTCCATCTTCGATGGGGTGATAGAATAGGTCATCGTCAGTAGTATTTAGGGGGTATCCCAGATTTATAGGGGTTGTCCAATCGCCTTTCCCTGAAAGCTGCGAAACAAAAATGTCGTATCCTCCCATGTTTTCATGACCCTCGGAGCTAAAATAGAGCGTAGTGCCATCGGTGCTGATAAACGGTGTGTTTTCGTTAAAAGGCGAGTTAATTGTTGCGCCCAGATTGCGAGCTGGCCCCCAGTCATCGCCAGATGTTCTTGTGCTAACCCAAAGGTCAAGTTCCCCAAATCCCCCTTTCCTATTGCTGGTAAAGAAAAGCTGTTTACCATCGGGACTTAACGAGGCGTGGGTTTCATATGCCTCGGTATTGATATTGGGGTTTAACTTTTTAATTGGTAACCATTTCTTCCCATTAAACCGGGTGACATAGATGTTTCCATCATGATTATCGTCTCTGAACAAGTATAGCTCGTTTCCATCGTACGAGAGGCATAAGGTTGAGCAGCTTATGTCCGTTTGTAAATCTAAAGTGATATTAACTGGTTTTTCCCACTGGTTCTTTTCGTTTTTACGGGAAATATTAATGGCATTGTAAAACTTTAGCTTGGTTGTGAATGCAAGAACTTTACCATTGCCCGATACAACAGCGTTGAAGTTTGGAAATCTGTCGTTGATTTTTTCACCCAGGTTTGCCATTATAAAATCCACCGGATTACGTTGAATTTTGAGTGAGTTTTTGGCAACATTTATCTGATGGTTTAAGTAATCAAAGTCCCAGTCGGATTTGCCCTTTGTTAAGCTATAAAATTTTTCGTATGCTTTTAAAGCGTCGTCAATCCTATTGACTGTTAGGTAGGCGTTACCCAGGTAAAATATTGCATCAATTGGAGCACGTTGCTCGGTGATGGATTCCTCGTTGTACCTTGTAGTAGTGTTTTGAACAGCTTTTTCTAGGAACTGGATAGATTTATGTTTACTGCCAGGGATGTTAAGGTAACAAAAGCCTATTCTATAGTTGAGGTTGTAGTTGTCGGGCTGGAACTTGTAAATTTTTTGGTAGAGTGCTAGCGCTTCCTCGTAATCCTCAAAGTAGAAGTATGAGTTTGCATCCCGATAGGTTTCGTCAATTTCGGTTTTAGTTTGGCCTGAGGAGTAGAACGGCAGCCAAGCTATCAGCAGAAGGAATACCGAAATTCTAAATGCTTTCATTGACTAGCGGGGCGATTTAATATCCAGGGCAACATGGTAAATGTCTTCATCTCCCTTGCTTTCCGAATTCTTTGAGTAGTAGCCTTCTTTCCCATTTTTAATAGGGAAGAAGAAGGTGTCGTCGTCGGTGGTGTTGAGCGGATAGCCAACGTTTATTGGTATGCCCCAGGCTTTGTTTTCGTAATCGGAGTAGAAGATGTCAAAACCACCCATTGTTTTAAGCCCATTGGAGCTGAAAAATAGACGTTTCCCATCCTCGGTTAGGAATGGAGCAATCTCATCGAATGGGGTGTTAACATTTTTGCCAAGATTTATGGGCGAAGACCAACCATTCGATGTTTTGATGGACATCCAGATATCAAAACCGCCAAAGCCACCTTCGCGGTTACTGCTGAAGTAAAGAGTATCGCCATTTCTGGAAAGTGACCCAAAGGTCTGCCAGCTTTTGGAAGTATTAATCTCCTTGGGGAACTTTGTGATTGGAGCCCAGGAGTTGGTTTCCTTGTTGTATGTACTGTAGTACAGATTGTATATATCGTTATCGTTTCGGGAAAGCAAAAGAACATTACCGTTCGATGTTATACCCACGGTTCTAATATCACCGTCGGCGTAGAGTTGAGGATTGAGGTTTAGCGGATTGTTCCAAAACTCGTTGCCCCTGTTGCTGATAAGAATAGCATTGTAAAACCGCTGTACCGAGGTATATACTAGTGTGTTGCCGCTACTATCGGAAACCGGGTTGACCTCAGGGAAACGGGTGGTAATATTTCTACCCACGGGGGTCATTCTATGCTTTAGTGGATTTGAGGTAAAGTAACGTGCATTATCAAGTGCCTCAAGCTCTTTTCTTACAATTCTAAGTTCAGTTATTTCGTTTGGTTTAAGTAGGTTCTTATAGGTTTCAAAGGCTTTTTGCGCCTTGTCGAACTGCCCCAATATTCTCAGTGCCCGGCCATAGTGGAGGTAAGCATCTTTTGGCGCATTGGTTTCAGTAAAATACCCCTCTTTGTAGCTGTCTGAAATCGAAGTTATTGCCTTTTCAAAGTAGGGTAACGATTTGGCTTTTTCGTTCGGAATATTCAGGTAACACAGGCCAATGCGGTACGCTAGGTTGTAGTTATTGGGATAGGCCTTGTAAAGTTCCTGGTATAGCGGTAGGGCATCGCGGTACTCCTCGTAAAGCATGTAGTATTCCGCATCAACAAATATACGACGGTAGTAAGAGCTCCGTTGAGCGCTCGAACTGCTAAACGAAATAAGCAGCAAAACCATTAAAACAATACTCTGCCTCATTTGTCGAATACTAGTAAACTAAAATGTTTTTTCTACTTTAAACAAGCCAATGTAAAACTTTATTCTTCAAATATATTACCAATAAGTTAAATATCACACAATATTACGGCATTTTTTACACTGGCACAAGCGATAATCCCTTTGTTTTGTTACGTTTACAAATATTTTTTGTTTCCTAAATATTAGTGGCTGCCTTAAATTTTGATAAAATGTTATTTTGAATTGACGAAAAGGGCAATGCCTATCCAAATAAAGAGGATGAGTTTAAATGAAACCCATCCCCGTTTATTTCAAGAAAAATATCGTTTAAATTAGATGTCTGACGATGAAAAACTTTCCAGTCTATTGCGCAACGATTTAAGGAATTGCCCTGCGAGGGCTCCATCAATCACTCGATGATCGTATGATAGTGAAAGGATGCAAATGTGACGTATGGCAATCATATCGCCCGATGGGGTTTCAATAACAACGGGACGTTTCTTTACAGCACCAATTGCCAGGATGGCAACCTGGGGTTGGTTAATAATTGGGGTTCCTGTTAGGGTGTCGAACGAGCCAAGGTTGGTAATGGTAAAAGTCCCTCCTACAATCTCATCGGGTTTGAGTTTGTTGTCGCGTGCCCGCTGGGCAAGATCGTTTATGCTCTTTGCAATCCCAATCAGGTTGAGAGTCTCTGCTCGCTTTACTACCGGAACTATCAGATTGCCATTGGGTAGAGCAGTAGCAATGCCAAGATTAACGTCGCGCTTTAGAATGATATTATCTCCCTCAACCGACGAGTTAAGCAGTGGGTAACGTTTTACTTCAGCAATGGTTGCCTGTGCAAACAAGTGGGTTAGTGTAATCTTATCGCCGTATGTTTTTTGGAACTTATCCTTATTGGTTTCGCGCCAGTTAACCAAATTGGTAACATCAACCTCAATAAACGAGGCTACATGTGCCGAGGTTTGCTTGGATCGAACCATGTGCTCAGCAATTAGTTTGCGCATCCGATCCATTGGTACTACTTCATGCGCAAGAACGCTAATGTTAGTATCGGTGGACGAAGTGTACTGAATGGGTGTTTCGGTCTGGAGCCGCTCCTTGGCCTCGGCTTCAATTTGAGAAATTCGATTACTACGGTTTTCTATGTACTTCAGGAGGTCGTCCTTGGTTATTCGGCCATCTAACCCGGTACCTTCTATATTTTCCAACTCCTCAAGGGCAATGTTTTCCTGTTTAGCCATGCTACGCACCAACGGTGAAAGGTAACGCAACGTTTTTATTTCTTGTTTAACTTCTGCTTTTTCTGTAATCTCAATAGGCTTAGCAATAGGTTTTTCCTTTTGTGCCGATTTAGGCTCAGCCGGAGCAACATGTGTTTTGCTTCCTTCTGCAATAACCCCTTCCACTTCAAGTATGCAAATAGCTTGCCCAACCTGAGGCGAGTCGCCTTCGTTAAAAAGTAGTTGTTTTACCTTACCTTTGCTGGTCGATGGAACTTCGGAATCAACCTTGTCGGTTGCTATTTCTACTAGAGGTTGGTCAACTTCAACCAAATCGCCGGGTTTAACAAGCCATTTTGTAATTTTTGCTTCGGTAACACCTTCGCCCATTGCTGGGAGTACTATCTTTACTTCTGCCATGTTATTTGAATTTTCTTTTTCACCTCTATTAACACCTAATTGTGTAAAAGGTTGAAAGTCATCAGACCAAAATTGAAGAAAATCCAGACAAAATGGTTTTTAATGCTAATCTTGGGTTTTAAAAATATTCCTGATTAGCTCCGATACTTCCAGAGTGATACTGAAATGTTGAGCGTAGTAGAAATCGAGGCCCACATTACTAGTTAAACCTTTGCCCCATTTACTATACAAATAAACCGATGGTTTTAAAACCGAATTTTGTTTGGAAATGTTAGGATGGTTATAGCCAATCCATGTTTTTTCCCCTTTAAAAACCTGCAGTGCACTTTTTAAAACCATAAATGGTTTTACAAGGAATATCCATAGAATAGGGAAAAGCACGATTATCAGAGCCGACGATAAAATGTCGAAAATCCTTTTCTGGCGCCTTGCTACTGGTTTTGCCAGTGGTATTACTTCAAGAGTGTAAAGCTCACCTTGGGCTTCCACGGAACTGCTGCCAACAATTGAGTCGCCACCATGTAGAGCAATCTTAAAATCGATATCAAATTCTGAAAAGTACATCATGGCGTGAATAATACTTGTCATAGGGATGCCCTCTGTTCCAAAAATTATCTCGGAGATATTTTTATATTTAATTGCATCGGCTATAATCTCTTTTTTTGCTCTTTGATGCTCATCTAAAACCTCCTCAGGGAGCAGGTGGGTGATATTATTACGGTGAAAACCAGCCTGTATTAAAAGTTCTTCTGAACCCTTGAGCTCACTAGCTGTGCCAATAAAGCAAACGCTTTTTTTTCGGGCTTTCCATTTAAGTAAACCCTCAATGAATGTTGATGCTAATATTCTGTTTAGGGTGATTGATAGTAATGACCATGCCGATAGGATTAGAATGATGGCACGTGAAAATCGGAAGTTCTGAGGTAGAATGGAGTAAACAACCAGTATGGCAATTGTGCCATATAGTATACCTTTCGCTCCGGATTTTAAGTTTTGAGGTTTATCGTATGCTCCATACAGCCAAAGGGACATAATCCAGGTTAAAAGGTAGAAACCGATTAGCGTATAAAGAATATCGCGGGGGTATATATTGGTTACACCATGCCTAAATTGCTCCCACCAAGGTATAAGTAGGTAGGCTCCCAAAAACATTAAGGCAAAATCGGTAAATGGTAACCAAACTTTAATTATTAACCTTTTTATTATTGAGGCCGTTGCCCGTATTGCGACGGCTAGCTTTATCAAAGTCACAAAGTGATTTTGCTTCTGTTTGCTGAAATGCTTCTGTGCAAACAGTATCATGGCTTTATAGAATACTATTACGTAATTCAAACTACCCTTTTTTGTGCTTTCGCCCTTGTAATGTATTATTTGACATTTTGGGTAGTAATAGTTCTTATATCCGTGTTGTAGGATACGGTATGAAAGGTCGATATCCTCTCCATACATAAAGAACTGCTCATCGAGCAGTCCAACCTGATTTAGAACTTCCGAACGAAGGAACATGAAGGCGCCAGGCATTATTTCTATTGCATGGGTCGCATTTTTATCCAAATGGCCAAGGTAGTAGTGTGCAAAAAGTTTTGATTTAGGGAAAAGTGAGGTTAGCCCAAAAATTTTGCAGAACGATGCCCAAGGCGAAGGGAACCCTCGCTTGGATTCGGGTAGGTAGCGCCCCTTCCCATCAATCATCTTAACTGTTAACCCGCCGGCGTCAGGATGGGCATCCATAAAATTTATGCACTCCCTGAAGGTGTCCTCCTGAACAACCGTATCGGGGTTTAGTAAAAGGGTATATCTTCCCTTTGCAAGTTTTATGGCCTGGTTGTTGGCTTTGGAAAAGCCAAGGTTGGTTTGGTTTGATATTAGTTTTACCTGGGGAAATTTAAGTTTTACCATTTCAACCGAACCATCGGTTGAAGCATTGTCAACTACCCATACTTCGCCTTCAATCCCTTTAAGTGCTGCAAATACACTTACAAGGCATTGCTCTAAAAAATACCGAACATTATAGTTTACAACTACAACCGAGAGTTCCATGAATCAGTAAAACGCCGATTAATTTTGTGGAAATATACAAAAATGTTGCAAAAATGCAGGTATTCCTAGCAGTAATACTTAAAACTTGCTGATGAGAAGGATTTCGGATAAAAAAGCGTACCAACAG
>JAGPEQ010000064.1 GCA_018056955.1 Bacteroidales bacterium
TTACATACAATGCACTAGCTCACCCACAGTACGTTGACGATGGCATGTTGCTTGTGTCTTACTGTGTAAACTCGTTCAATGTGCGGGATGTATTTGAGAATGTTGAAAACTACAGAGCCCGATTTATACGCATTCCCATAAGCTGCATACTCCCCGGGGAAAGCTAAAATGATGTTATTACAAGTTAAGCATAGTACCCAGTGAGTTTAAATATACCGCAATTGTCGGGAGCTGGGGTTGACACGTTGATTTTGCTGGTAAGCTAAATCTCCTCATGAATTTGATTGGTTACCATGATGCCTGAAATGACATCGGGAATGCACAATGAGAGCGTTTTGAGCGTGTCGAGAACTTTTCTATGGCGAAATCTATTTTGTCCCACCTCCTGAATATGCTGCATTATCGCTTGCCGAAGCTTATCTTTTGTAGTTACTCCCTCCATATACTCCGAAGCTAGCATGTAAAGTTGAATTAGAGGGAGATATTGAGCGGTACCCAGCAGCTGACGTTCCTGGGCGCATAGCTTATAGCGCTTGCCTAAGGCCAGAATTTTTGAGTACTTTTCAAAACGAAAGAGGGCACCAATATAGGACGAGAAAAACAAGTGCCAGCGGTATTCAAAAATTTCATCTTTATAACCATTCAGAAAAATTTCACCGTAGTCCACCGCATTTTTAGTCATGTTGTTGGCAACCAATGTTTTAATATACAATGAGGCAAAACCAATTTTATAGTAGAAGTTACCTGAGGTTTTTAGATCGGGGAAAGAGTTCACCAGCAGTTTTAAGGCCTTAGGTGCCTTATTGGCTCTTAGCAGCACATCACATACATTTACCAGGTAAAAAAGGTAATCGCTGTTTCGGTGTCGAATGGAGAGCATACCAAACTTTTCAGCCTCCTCCAGCTCGTTGAGCTTGGAGTGCATCATAGCCCTGTTGGCATAGTAGTTAGCCAGAATTCGCTTGGAGTAGAACACCGGGGTTTTAAACTGTTGGTCGAGATGCTGGTAAACCAGCTTAAGCTTGTCGAATTCCCGTTGTGTGTAGTATAGTATAGTAAGCCTAACCACTGCTCTGTAGCGAGTGTAGCCATCAATAGTTTCGTTGTAGTAGATGTCGGAGAAAAGTTTCTCCCAAACGTTAAATTCTTCAGGAACCCATATTTTCCGATAGATTACCTTTTCGGCAGCTTCGTTCATCTTGTTGTTGAGCGATTGGGAATAAAGGTAGCTCGACTTACTCCTTGCCAGAAAGTCGGTTACTAGCTCATAGTTACGCGGGCGGTTGCGTACCAGCAGGTAATCGCGATAATGCTGGATAACTCGGAAAAACTTCATAAAGTAGTAGTCGGTAGGCTTAATTACCTCCATCATTTTTAGCAGCTGTTTTTCATCGGCGCTTTGAATGGAGTCGTTAAGTATAATCCTTTCCACACCGCTGACCCAATCGTAGAATACATCCACGTCAATTTTTTGAAGGTTATCCAGAATCCATGATTTGATATAGGAATAGGTTCTTTTATCCAACGATTTGTCGAATGGTATAGGATTATCCGGGTTTGTGGCGTTGTAGTACACAAGTTGGAGTACCTGGACGTTCTCCCCTTTCTGGAACTGGTTGATAGAGAGCAGGTAATCGAGTTCATGGGGGTAAAGCTCATCACAGAGACTTTGAAAAGTTGCCAGCTTATCCTTCATCTTTTTCGGTACAATTAATAGGGCAATTTAGTAAAAAAAACCGGCTCAAAGCCGGTTATTTCTGGAACGAGAAATCGGGTTGCTAACATTCTTTCAGCCACTGTATGGCTTCGTCATACTTGGTAAAATAGCGGGCTTTAAATTTATTGGGGTTGCGATTTGCCATGATATTATTTACAGCAAAGGTAACAAAAGGGTCCCCCTCTGCGATTAATGTTGCAGATACGCGGTAGCCAAGCGCTTCGGCTTTGGGTAACCAGGTTTCATTTAGCCATTTCTGATCCGTAACTGAAAATACCTTAACATGGGAGTTATCGGTCAAGACCTTGGTTGCAGAGTATTTTTTCATCATCTCCAGCACGGTGTTACAGCCCATTCGAAATTCTTCGGTTGGGGGCAAACCAAACCATTGAATCATGATGCATGGGACTTCCTCAATGTAGCTTACCTTGCAATGTTCACCTATCACCACGGCTTCCATTTCACCCTAAATTTTATTTCAAGAACTCCAACACATTCGCATTAAAAACGTCGGGTTTTTCAAACATCATGAAGTGACCGCATTTAGGAACCATAACCAGCTTACTGTTAGGAATCTGGGAAGCGCCAGATTTTGCAATATCAATGGTACGACCCGGATTAAGATACCGGTTGGGAATGAGGTTATCGGTTTCAGCAAAAAGTATCAGGGTTGGAACGGAGATGTCTTTTAGGTAATCAATAACCGGTTCGTCAACCATTCCAATAGTGGATTGCACAACTGCGTAGCAGTAGGCATCAAAATCGGAAGCTGTTCGCATCTGAATTCTGTCGGTAATCATGAATTCGGCATCCTTTGGAACCCTGTAAAAATTGGTTGCCAGGTTGTTCTGAATGCCTTCGGGTGTTGTGTACTTAACACCTTCAAAGGTCATCACATCTCTAAACCATTGTTTTTGACCTTTGTGAAAACGCTCAAAACCTGCTGGGTCAACCAGCACTAATGATTCAACTATATCAGGATATAGGAGGGCTGTAGTCATAGCTATTTGACCTCCCATGGAGTGTCCGGCTATCACCACCTTGCCAAGGTTTAGCTGTTCAACTAGCTCATTAATTATACCCGCATAGAACGACATCATACCGCTATGGGGTTGCTTACTCGATTTTCCGTAGCCTGGCAGGTCAATGGCTATGCAGCGGTAGTTTTCTCTAAGAACCTCAACATTCTTTTCGAATGCTCTCAGGTAGCTACCTACTCCGTGGATAAAAATGATAGTTTTACTTCCGCTGCCCTCATCGTTATAAGCTATTTCGTACCCACTTTTTGGTAGCATAACCTTTTTAACAGGAAACTTGTAGGTGATTTCGTCCATTGACGAAATGCTTTTTAACGACTTGTAGGGTGTGCTGCAGCCTGTAAATACCATAACGGCCACTAGACAGTATGTAACAACATGTTTCATGTGATTAGAATTGATTTCTCGTTGAAATGCAAAAAGTTAAATAGACGGATTACCATTTTAGGTGGAAATACACCTGCTACTTCTTGATGTTTTGGCATAATCCATAGATGGCTCTTTTCATGCTACTATCAAAATAGCAGCCATTTAAAAACCATAAATACAGTCCATGGGTTTACTGGTCGTTTATCAAGTCCACCATTTACAGGGCTACCGTAAGCAGCTTGCTTGCTATCGTAGAAATCGCCCAGCATCAGGTATGCACCATGAAGCTCCAGGCTCATAAAGGGTCCAAAGTTGTAGGCTACATTCCCATTAATCTCAGTTCCCATGTAGTAACCCCCACCGGCAGGTTGAATGTTGCTGAAGGCAATAGCAGAACCCACCTTAGCGTTAAGCCTGTGTGGTATGATGCCTCTGGAAAAGTTAAGAGTAGCCGCTGTAAGGCCATATCCCATATTTGAAATATCCATTATAGCGGGTGAAAATCGGTTTACCACGTTGCCATGGGGCATCAGGATGTACGATCCGGAAGTAATGAAAATGGCAGCGGGAGCACCCCACTGGTTCCCGGTAATGACTCCGGAGTACTGTCCATCGGTTAGGCCATCGCCGTCGCCCGAAGAGTAAATAACATCAAGGGTAACGTTATCGTTAAGGGTTTGTCCGTAGCGGTATGAAAACCTGAGATTACCTGCAAAGCCAAAAATATCGGTTGATTTCTTCCATTTCGAAAGGGATACATTCTGGTTGAGAAGGGTATCGGCGGTTCCGATGTTGAAATTAACAAAACCAGTTACCATCCATGGATCAAGCCAGTGCTCGGTATTTCGTCCGAAAAAAGCACCCATCCAGAAAATATCGGCCTTGTAGGGGACATTGCCAAAGTTAAACCTGTAAACGCCATTATGGGAGGCCAGCAAGCTGTTAAGTCCTTGTCCTAGTATGGAAACTCCACCGGCGCCAGATGCCCTATCGCGAACGTAGTTCACCGAGGCTCCAACCTTCCACAATCTGGATACATCCCGCTCGCCCATTAGCTCGTACATGGTTACGTCGTCGTCATCCTGAATGTAGTTTTCGTATAGCTTATACATGCCAACTTTTGCCCGTGAGTAGTCCCAATCCTTACGAACCGACACACCAACGGCATCGGTACCCCAGTAAGCTAACCGGTAACCGGTTACTCCCATTTTATCAACTGCGGCCTTGTAGGGGTTGTAGGGAGAATCGAACATTCGCTGCAACCCTAGGTTGATGGCCCATCCCTTTGCGGGATTTAGCTCCAGCTCAATGTTTTGTGTCTGAAGGTTTACCTGGTCGCCCGAAACCGCCGAACCAAAGTTACCACCTGTACCGTAGCTTACATCGCCCCATGTCCAATCTATCTCGAATGATGCCCTAAGAGTTGCCTTGCCATTGAACAGTTTTGGTTGGTAGATAAAGAATGGAATGATGCGTTGTTCCAAGTAGGCGGAGGTTAAAGAATCGGAGGTGCGGGTTGTGTTTCCCCCGAACAAACGCCCAACAACCTGTCCTTTTAGGAAATCATTTTGAGCGTATATGTTCGATGTTACGCCCTGGTTAATAAAAAAGGCCATAAACTGAAACTCTTTATTTGCCTTTTCGGGTATCTCACCTCTAAAATACTGGTTTGAAGGATTTTGAGCTGAGGCTGAATAAATGGCAATGATAAAACATGCCGTTATTAGGTGTCTTGCTTCTTTCATTTCCGCTAAATTTTAGGCTAATCAAGAAAGGTCAGAAAACAGTATTGCTTTTCTGACCTTTCTGGTTTGATTTTTTAACGAACCAGCATTCTATAGGTTTGAATGTTCATGGTTTGCAGCGCACCACCATTCGAGCTGCCAAAGCCTGCAGCCGGAGTTGGAGGTGTGGCCCCAATATTGGGAGAGGTTTGAACCACCTCGTAGCGCATCACATACTTACCCGAGGTAAGGGTGATTTCGAAAATTCCCTCACTGGTTAGCGCGGTAGGTGTGGTTTGATTGAGGGTAATGGTCCAAATTGAACCCACGTTGGATTTTGCCTGTACATAGGTTCCCGTCATGGTTGTTTTAGCGCCCTGGCTGTACGATTCCACCGTGTAGGTGTTGTTGTCGTTAAACTTGGCGTAAATGGAGTCAACAGCAAAGTACGTGCTCAGCAAAACAGCAACATCGCTACCTGCAGAGTACCATTCGCCAACAATACCCACTTTTGCAGGATCATACTTTTCTTCCTCATCACTTTTATCGCAAGCTACCAGAGCAAGCGAAAACAGGAGTGCAATTGCAAGATACTTTCTCATAGTTTTAGTTTTGAAGTTAACATTACCGAAATTGTGTTTATTTGTTAGCAATTAATTAATAAAAATGAACTTGAGTCAAATGAAAAACTACATATAAAGGGTTGACATTAAAACTAAAATATATTTGTAGGCAATTTAAATATCACAAATACAGATTATTATAAATCTCTTTTAATGGTATGACCTATTATCCCCATCGTATAACATTGGCTCCCCAGGCGTACCCAATTCCTGCTGCAATCATCGAAATAATAGTCCCATTCTTAATTTTACCGAGCTGCAGGCCAAGGTGAAGTGATAGAATTTGGTCAACTTGCCCCATGTGGCCAAATTCTTCAAGGTAAATTGTTTGCTCCATAGTTAGCCCTAATTCATGAACCATAGACTCGTACATGGAGCGTTTGAAATGCAGCCCAGCCAGGTATCCCAGCTTATCTCTATCAACTCCTGATTTTTTAAAAGCCATGTCTATGCACTTCATCCAGTTGCTCATGGAAACATCGTTAAGCCTACTCTTCATGTGCTGTTCGTTGAATACGCGAAGCGATTTGTAGGCTTCATGAACATTATCATGGGTGATAGGATTGGCAGTTCCTCCAAATTCAACGCCAACATCCCGCGCCAGCGATCCATCGGTTATGATGTGGGTCCCCAGAAGTAAGTTTCGACCATAGTTTCGTTTGAGGATAAGGGCACCAGCACCAGCCGAAAGGTTATACATAAAGGAAACCGAGGAATCTTTGAAGTTAACAAAGTCGCCGTTGCGGTAGCCCCCAACTATTAAGACTGTGCTTATGTCAGGATCGGAGAGCATTATATCCTTGGCAATTTTCATTGAGGCCACCGTGGTTCCACATCGCTGCTGGACGTCAATAGCCCAGGCATTCGTGGCTCCAATCTGTTCCTGAATGTATATGCCGGAGGTTGTAAGGGGGTACTCCTTCCACTCTTCTCCCATACAAAGTATCAGATCGAGAGATTTTGGGTCAGTTGATGTATTTTTTAAAGCGTCAAGGGCTGCTTTTACCCCCATTTCCTGAGTGCCATCATTAGGGCCGGGTATTACTATTTGCCTGATGCCTAATTTTTCCACAACGGCTTTCTCAGACCATACCCCGCTGGTTGCCTCCGATATTTCACGAGCGGTCATTCTTCTTTCTGGTATGTACACTCCGCTTCCAACAATCCCTACGTGATTATTCATTGGCTTGAGCGATTAGTAGATGAATAGGTTGCTTCCAACAGCTAAACCTGCACCAGAGGCAACAAATACAACCTTGTTACCTCGTTTAACCCTTCCTTCGGAAACTGCATGATGAAAAGCCATTGGGAGGCAACCAGAACCCGTGTAGCCATATCTATCCATAACACAGGTAGTTTTAGTCATGGGTTGTTTCAACACCTCCATTACCTTAACAATTACGGAGTGGTTGATCTGGGTGAAAACAAAATGGTCAACCTCCTCAAGTTTAACCGAGTGGCCGTTTAGTAGCTTCTCCACCACCATAGGCCACAGCCTTACATTGCGGTCGCCAGGAAGTGGTTGGAGGTTCTGAAGGCCGTACTCTCCGGAGTCGAGCATCTGATGGGTAATAGGTTTGCGTGCTGCTCCTGAATAAATTCCGATGTAGTTCCACTGCGTTCCATCGGTTAGCTGCTGCCCGCCGATGTAACCCGAGGAAGATTCTGTTCCCTCAACCCTTTCCAGGACAAATGCACCAGCACCATCGGCAAATATTGAATACCCAAAAGCATCGCCCGGCCTGAAAAATGCAGGCATATTATATACCCCTATGACTAGAGCAAAGCGAATCAGGCTATTGTTTGCAAGTATTCGACTTGCAGTATCGAATGCAATTGAAAAGCTGGCACATGCAGCGTTTATATCGAAAGCTCCACCCCATACTTCTCCCTTTTGAATTCTTCCCTGAACTACAATTGCGGTTGAGGGTGAAATGTACTCTGGCGTATCGGTTGCCACAATGAAGAGTCCAATATCGCTAGCGGCTAAACCTGCATTGGCTATCGCCTCAACTCCTGCTTTTGTGGCAAAATCGGCTGCAGTTTCGTTTATACCCCGCAGATGGGCAATATGCCGCTGTACAATTCCAATTTTGCTCTCGGTCTTAGCCGTATCAAAATCAATTTTTGCCAGGTTCTTTAGCTCCTGGTTTCCGATTGGCAAGCCGGGCGCATAAACTCCTGTACTTTTAATTCTGACTGGTATCATGTTATGTTTTATTTATTAATTAATAAAGGTATCCCATTTGTTTTGCCTTTGCTGTAAGCTCATCCCTGAATTTTGGATGGGCAATGGATATGAGAACTTTGGTGCGTTCCCTGACGGTGAGTCCGGTAAGCCTTGCGTGTCCCCATTCAGTAACCACGTAATCAGTATGGCTTCGGTGAAGGGTTACCCCAGTACCCTCGGGTAAAACCGGTACAATGGTAGATATTTGCCCCCTTTTAGCGGTTGACCTACAGGCAATGATTGACTTGCCCAGGCCATCGAATCCCTCAACAGCACCCTCAGCAGTATCGGTTTGACCTCCTGTTCCTGAGTACTGCTCAATACCAATAGATTCGCTCGCCACCTGTCCTGTAAAATCAATCATAATGCAGGTGTTAAGGGAAACCATTTTTGAGTTTTTGCGAATTACGCAGGGATCATTAACGTAGCTACCCTTCAGAAACTCAACCGAGGGATTATTGTCGAGCCACCTGTATAGCTTCTCTGAACCCATGGCAAATGTACAGATGAATTTACCTTTATGCAGCGCTTTCTTCTTGTTCGTTATTACGCCCTGCTCGTATAGCTCCATTACGGAGTCAACCATCATCTCGGTATGTACTCCCAAATCCTTTTTCCCCTTAAGAGAAAGAGCAACAGCATTGGGTATTTCACCTATTCCTAGCTGAATGGTAGCCCCATCTTCCACCAGCTTGGCTACGTGCTCACCAATTTTCATGGCTTCCTCGTCGGGTTGTGGCGAGGGGAGCGTTGGAGGAATTTGGTGGTGTTCAACAAAGTAATCCACCTCGCTTATGTGTACATGAGTATCGCCAAAAGTTCTGGGCAGGTGCTTGTTTACCTCCAGAATTTTGAGTTCTGCTACATCAAATATATCCTTTTCGTATGTTACGCCTAGGGAAAGCGAAACGTAGCCCTTCTCGTCGGGTGGGGTACATGTTCCAACAAACATGTGGGGCCTGCGGACCTTAAGCCTATCGGTTGCTGCTCTATGCAGCATGTTAGGTACATAGGTAACCGTACCTGTTCCTTCTTTAAGCGCCTGGCGCGAACCAGGGGCATGGAACCAGCTGCAAAGTTCAAAATGTCCTTTCATCTCCGGTTTCATATAGAAATCATAGGGCTTAAGGGTTAACACAGAAAACACCTTCACATCGTGAACTCGGTCCTTTGCCAAATGGAATTTCCCCATACACCCTTGCGGTTCTGAAGCGCACTGAGCTACTATTATGTCGGTATCGCTCTCAATTAGATCGGCTACCTGCTCGGCGTTAATTAGCTTACTTTTATAAACTGACTCAATATCCATTGAATTATGCGTTTAGGAGTTTGCTACATCGATTTTTGCAGGTTTTAACTTCCAAATGAAATGAAGGCCAAAGCCTACAGCTATTGATAGAACAATTGCGGTTGATGCTGCAATTGCTGGATTCCTTACATCACCCTCTATATACTTGTTGAACCATCCAAAGTCAACAGTAAACTTGGTATGCAGATAGGGTAAGAAGTAAAAAACACCAAAATGGACAGCCGTAGCGACAATGGCAGCTATAAACGGAATCCACTTTCTGACATTTTTAACAAATATCCCCATTAAAATAGGAACAAATAGGGTTGAAAAGTAAGCATACGATCCGTTTTGGGCAAGAATGGCAACGCTTAGCTTAGGCTGAAGAAGTTGGTTGCGAGCAATAATAAAGGATGCTATAGCTAGAACCACGATAGCTATTTTATTTATGGAAAGGTACTGTTTATCCGATATATTTTTTTTACTACTCCAAAGGGGTTTGATCAGGTCGTTGGTAATGCTGGTGCTTATTGATTGAATGAGCCCCTCCAGGGTTGACATCCCGGCCGAAACCAGCCCCATGATGATGAGCAAGCCGATGAGTGTTGAGACAACGCCATTTGAAAAAACTTTTACTACGTAGCTGGGAATTATACTATCGTTACCAAGTGCTTGTCCGCTTAGCGTAAGGTCCGGAAATACCAGTCTTGCGTATAGTCCGGCAATAACAACGGCAAAAAAAAGAATCTCTACAACAACCGAAGTTACCAGAAACTTGTTAACGTCTGACTCCTTTTTCAGCATTAGTGATTTGGTGATGATGTGGGGCTGGCAAACAACCGCAGCGCCTACTACAATCTGAGCAAAAATTATCTCATAAAAGTCACGAAAGAGAGGGCTAGTGGGGTTAGTAGGTTTAACCAACATGGGATCAATACTGGCAAGGCTCTGGAAAAAACCTGAAAATCCATCCTTAAAGAAGGGAATTCCGGAGAGGATCAGTATTAAGGCTACAATAATCATGATGCCTGCCTGGATGGTGTTGGTATAAACCATTGAATTTGCCCCGCCAAACATCATGTACCCAAAAACAAAGATTACCACTACAGCTAATGTTGTAATTTCGTTGGCATTTAATGCACTTGCAAAAACCTTTGTAAGCGCTACCAGGATTAGAACAATAAAAGCTATCAGAATAATTGAGAGGAAAGCTATGAATATTGAAAATCCTTGGCTCTTATAGCGGTTACCGATCCAACTTGCGATGGATACAGCCTGCACGGATTGGCCATAACGTCGGAAACTTTTGGTTAGAACAATTAACGATGTTACGGTTGCCAATGGGAAAAATACAGCGTAGGATAGCACACCGCTAACTCCGTAGTTGGCAATAAGTCCAGGATTTATTACAAATGTTGCCGCGCTGGTCATTGCGGCAGCAAGTGACAGTCCTACGTAAACAGGAGAAAAACTGAAGCTTCCCAATGCATAATCGGTTATTCCCTTAATGCGGGAGGCGCCTTTGAAAACAAAGAATAGTATTGCTGAAGCGTAAATCGCAATCAATATCCATGTTCCGATTACCTGTGCTGTGGTTGCCATAGCTTTAATTTTTTATTGTTTGGTTAAAATTGGGTTAGCGGTAGATTTCATTCCTTTGTGGTTTTAAGGTATTGTGAAAAACAGGTTTAAATTGTTATTCCACCATCTACACTCAGTACGGCACCATTGATATAGGCTGCCTCCTCGCTTACAAGGAAAAGGTAGGCAGAAGCTATTTCCTCGGGATATCCCAACCTACCAACCGGAACCTTCTCTTCCATTGATTTAAGCACTTCTGCTGGCATTTTTTTAACCATTTCGGTAGCAATAAATCCGGGTGCAACCGCATTAACAGTGATACCTTTTCTGCCTAGCTCTTTTGCTAAAGTTTTTGTTATTCCTATAAGGCCGGCCTTAGTTGCTGCATAGTTGGCTTGCCCAAAATTGCCATATAGCGCAACCACTGAAGAGGCGTTGACTATACGGCCATAACCCTTTTCAACCATATACTGGCCTATACATTTTGTGCAGTTAAAAACACCGGTCAGGTTTACGTCAATTACCTCCTGCCATTGCTGTGGAGTCATTTTCTTTAGGGTGGCATCACGGGTTATTCCGGCATTATTAATAAGGATATCAATCCTTGTGTACTTCCCAATAACGATGTTGGTAGCGTTCTCGACCTGTTGAAATTGGGCAGTATTTACATTTAAAAATTCAGCCTTGCCTCCTTCGGCCAGTATTTGGGATACCACTTCGTTCCCTTTTTGCTCATTCAGATCCCAGATCACAACAGTTGCCCCCTCGCTGGCAAACATCAGCGATGTAGCCTTGCCAATACCATCGGCTCCACCCGTAATAACGGCGATTTTGTTTTCCAATCGTTTCATTAGTAATAAATTTTAACATTATTAGTTGACATCGAATAAAGTTTTGGTTTTCAAACACTCAATAACGAATAAAGTCCATAAAACTTGCTGAAGGTAAACCCCATGTTTTGTTTATTTGTGTTTATGTTTAGTATAATCATGGATGTCTCAAAAGATTTAGCTTAATTAGCTTACATATTCTCAATAATTAGTGCTGTTCCCTGTCCACCTCCAATACACAGGGTTGCCAGACCAGTTGCTGCGTTGCGCTTTTTCATCTCATATATCAGCGTGGTTAGAATTCGTGCTCCCGAAGCACCTATAGGGTGACCAAGAGCAATTGCACCACCGTTTACGTTTACCTTTTCAGGGTTAAGCTTAAGGTCGCGTATTACCGCGATTGATTGGGCTGCAAACGCCTCGTTAGCTTCAATAAGGTCAATATCGGACACTTCCATTTTAGCTTTTTTCAGCGCAGCACGTGTTGCAGGAACAGGTCCGTAGCCCATGATTTTAGGGTCTAGCGCTGCATTTCCATAGGACACAATTTTTACCAGCGGTGTTATGCCCAACTCTTTTGCGCGTTTCTCCGACATGACAACCAGCATGGCTGCCCCATCGTTTATCCCCGAAGCATTTCCAGCTGTAACTGTACCATCCTTCTTAAAGGCCGGTTTTAACAGTTCCAGCTGCTCGGCGGTTAATCCTTTACGGACAAATTCGTCTGTTTTGAAGATTAAAGGATCTCCTTTTCGCTGGGGAATTTCGATAGGCACAATTTCATCGTCGAACCTTCCTGATGCCTGAGCCCTCTCAGCTTTGTGCTGGCTGTTCAAAGCAAATTCGTCCTGTTCTCGACGGCTGATTCCCCATTGCTCCGCAATATTCTCGGCGGTTATGCCCATGTGGTACTGGTTAAAAGCATCGGTAAGCCCGTCGCTAATCATGCTATCTATTATCTGACCATGTCCCATGCGATAACCGTTGCGCGCCTTGCTCAGAAGGTAGGGCGCATTGGTCATACTTTCGGTTCCCCCGGCTAGTATTACCTCTGCATCACCTAGCATGATAAACTGGGCGGCAAGAGAAACTGCCCGCAGACCCGATCCGCATAGCTTGTTTATGGTCATTGCCGGTGATGTTTCAGGAATACCTGCTTTTATTGAAATTTGTCGCGCAGGATTTTGCCCTAGACCAGCAGAGAGAATGTTACCCACAATGGACTCGTTGATGTTTACAGGCTCTATGCCTGCTCTGGAAATTGCCTCACGGGCAGCAATTACGCCCAGCTCCAGCGCGCTAAGTTGGGCCAAACTTCCATTGAAATTTCCAACTGGGGTTCGCGCTGCCGACACTATTACAACATTATTACTACTCATCTTCTTTGTTTGTTTTATTTTTACGAAGTAAGAACAGCTCAGCCCCATAAGACCAACCCAACGGAAACTTTTGTGGTGCGACTTATGATAGAAATATAAATGTAAAATTGGTAATTTACAGATAATCAAGTTTATGTACATAATTGCGTATCGTATGACCATTCTTTTTTCCCTTGCATACTTAACCATTAATCAAACACATTCTGTTAGCACGCTCAAATGTTGAAATTTCAAAAGTTTTCTATATAGTTGTACGCTATTTATAAGGGGCATCATAATTTTACTTTTTGTGTTAGTGTTTATTTTGTATAGAGAATCTTCGATCAAAGCAAACTGGTTACTGCGGAACATTTCACAGTTGAACGTTCTACATACATTTTCATTAGGTTCGGTAAATGGACAATCCTGCAGGGTGTTTGTAGGGTTTGATTGCTGATATTGAAGTATAAATTATCTTTAGCTGGTGTTGATTTGCAACCCTGTAGCTCCTGGGCGGTTTTGTTGAATGCAATACATGTTTGGTAAATTATGGCTACACAGGTCATTGGCGAGGTACTGCCATTGGTTAGCCAAAATATCTTACTTTTATTCCTTGAATTTTTAGCAGCTTGTATCTTCAGCCATCTTACTACTATTTGAAAGGTGGTTAATCCGGTATTAGGATAAATTTATGGACCTCTCGGTAATCATAGTCAGCTACAATGTGAAGCACTTCCTGGAGCAGTGCCTGCTTAGCGTTTTTAATGCCCTTGATGGTATCGAAGCCGAAGTGATTGTGGTTGATAATGCCTCGGGCGATGGCTCGTGCGAAATGGTTCGTGAGCGTTTTAAACCGGTAAAGCTCATTGAGAATACCACCAACGTTGGATTTTCGCGTGCCAACAACCAGGCCATCGCCATAGCAAAAGGGGAGTTCATTTTGCTGCTCAACCCCGATACCGTGGTGCAGGAGGATACCCTTGTCCGGTGCCTCAGCTTCATGCGGAACCATCCCGATGCGGGAGGGTTAACCGTTAAGATGATAGATGGGAAAGGAAAATTCCTCCCCGAGTCAAAACGGGGATTTCCATCGCCTGTAACAGCCTTTTTCAAGATATTTGGGTTTGCCTCGCTTTTCCCCCGGTCGAAAACTTTTGCCCGGTACTACCTGGGTCACCTCGATAAAAATTCCA
>JAGPEQ010000065.1 GCA_018056955.1 Bacteroidales bacterium
CAGGCCGTGAGTATTTACAACTCTAAAAGATTACATGTATCTTTGGGCCTTAAAACCCCTGATGATGTTTTTATGTGTGTCGCTTAAATCTATTTCTAACCTGTAGACTTATTTCAGGACTAGACATGTTGTTACTTTAGGTGGGAATGTGCCGGAGTAGAATGAATATTATGAAGTTAGAGGAAGTTAGAGGAAAAGTAAAAAATAAAAAAATAAAAAGTAAAAAGCAAAAAGCGAGGCCGAGATGGCATTAATCAACAAATTCAACTAGATTGATATCAATTTTATGAAATATACAGATAAAAATGCCCTAAACTTTTTCTGTTTAGGGCACAATATGGTTTTTATAGTAATGTTAGCCTCTGATGGCTTTAATACCTGGGAGTTCCTTACCTTCCATATACTCAAGCATGGCACCACCGCCGGTTGAAACGTACGATATTTTGTCGGCAAGCTTATTCTTGTTTACTGCGGCTACTGAATCGCCACCGCCAACAAGGCTGAATGCCCCTTTTGCTGTAGCCTCGGCAATAGCCTTAGCAATTTCCGAGGTGCCCTGGGCAAACTTATCCATCTCAAAAACACCCATAGGGCCATTCCAGAGTATGGTTTTGGATTTTAGGATAACATCGCTGAAAAGCTTAACGGTTTCAGGACCTATATCGAGCCCCATCCACCCCGCAGGGGTTTGGTCAATCTTGCTGATATTGGTATTAGCATTTGCATCAAATGCATCGGCATTTACAGCGTCAACAGGCAGGTACACGTTAACCCCTTTGGCCTTGGCCTTGGAAAGCAGCTCGCGAGCAAGCTCAAGCTTATCGTCCTCGCATATGGATTTTCCAATTTCTCCACCCTGAGCCTTGATAAATGTGTAGGTCATTCCACCACCAATAATCAGGTTGTCAACGCGCTCAAGCAGATTCTCAATTATCAAAATTTTATCGGACACCTTAGCACCTCCCATAATGGCAGTGAATGGCTTTTCAGGAGCTTTGAGAACCTTATCCATAGCCTTTAACTCACTCTCAATCAGGTAACCGAACATGCTATTGCCTGGGAAATGAGCAGCAATTAACGCAGTGGAAGCATGGGCACGGTGTGCAGTACCAAAGGCATCGTTAACGTAGCAATCGGCAAGGCTGGCAAGTTTTTTTACAAACTCCTTTTGGCTCTCTTTAACCCTTGCCTTGGCTTCCTTTTTTTGTTCCTCGCTAGCATCTTCGGCTAAGCTATAGGGCTTGCCCTCTTCCTCCTCATAAAAACGAAGATTCTCGAGCAATAGTACCTCTCCGGCCTTGAGCTCAGCAGCAAGCTTTTTGGCTTCCTCGCCCACACAATCGGGAGCAAACTTGATGCTCTTACCCAGGTTTTTCTCAATTGCGGGAATAACATGCTTTAACGAATACTTATCTTGTGGTTTCCCATCGGGGCGGCCAAGATGCGACATCAGAATGGCAGCACCACCGTCGTTCAGAATCTTCTTGATTGTTGGCATTGCGCCACGAATACGGGTATCGTCAGTAACCTCAAAGGTTTTCTTATCCAGGGGCACATTAAAATCAACCCTAACTATGGCTTTCTTCCCCTTAAAGCTGTAACTGTCAATGCTTATCATATTGAATTGTTTTTAGTGGGTTTGAAGCAAAAATACAAAATTCGAAGTGAATTGCAGAGTCTAAATCAATATTTTTCACGCAAACGGTTGAAAACAAAGCCTTGGGAAAGGCTTTCAAACTATAAGTTGACTATACCATAAAATTGTTAACTTTGGAGTTTAGCCAATAATTTGGAACGATATGTTTTTCAGCGATATAGTTGGGCAGGAGCAGGTTAAGGAGCGGTTGCTATTGCAGGTAAAGGAGAACCGTGTGCCACATGCAATGCTGCTTGCAGGACCTCCGGGTACAGGGAAACTTGCGCTAGCAGTTGCCTTTGCACAATACCTAATGTGTACTAACAAAAACGAGAACGATTCGTGCGGGGTTTGCCCCGCCTGCAAAAAGGTTTCGAAACTTATCCACCCCGACCTGCATTTTGTATACCCCGGAAAGGCAGGCAAGGAGAAATCCGATACTGCCGATGGTGCTACCGAAGCCGGTACCGACGTGCTTGCCATTTGGCGTAAAATGTTACTGGAAAACCCCTACATGAGCGAAACGGACTGGTACGACGCCATTGACCTTAACAACAAGCAGGGTATGATCAACGTGGCTACTGCCTCAGAGGTAATTCGCAAGCTCAGCCTAAAAAGTTACGAGAGCGATGTTAAGGTTATGATTATTTGGCTTGCTGAACGTATGAACGTGCAGGCATCCAATAAACTTTTAAAACTGATTGAGGAGCCCCCCGCAAAAACCTTTTTCATACTGGTTAGCGAAAACACAAACCTCATCCTCAAAACTATCCTTTCCCGCACCCAACAGGTGTATGTGCCTCCCCTAACGAAAAGCGAAATAGCCGTTGTTCTTACTGAGAAACATGGTATAGCACCTAATAGGGCTGGGGATATTGCACGAATTTCCAATGGTAGTTTCTATGAGGCTCTTAGATTGGTTAACCAGAACACCGGAGAGTATTTTGAGCAGTACCGAAACCTGATGAGGCTATGTTACGCCAAGCGTTACATTGATTTGCTCGACTGGGTTGATGATATCTCGCGCCTTGGGCGCGAGGAACAAAAAGAGTTCCTAAGTTACTCCCTAAAGCTTACCCGCGAAAGCTTAATGCTTAACATGGGGCTCGACGATATTACCTACCTGATGGGCGACGAAGCCGATTTTGGCAAAAAGTTCTCCCCTTTTCTGGGGCCAGCAAATGTTAACCAGGTCACCAAAGCATTTTCCCATGCCTACGAGTGCATTGCCCAAAACGGTAATCCCCAAATCACCTTTGCCGACATGGTGTTTAGCCTGAGTAAGCATATTGGACCCAACCCTAAAACATAGTAGTTGGTTTTACGTTTAATTAGTTAACTTTGCAAGGTTTAGTTTGATATTGAATATGGAAAAAATATTTACCCCAAGGGGCAACGCAGTTTACATAAACGAAGTTACTGACCATAGCTCCTGCGGCAATTGCTGCTCCAAACTTGGTGTTTACGATTGGGTTCAGGACCTTCCGGAAACGCTCCAGGAATACGATATTGTTGAGATACAGTTCAAGAACACCCGTAAGGGGTTTTACCGCAATGTAAATCAGATAAGCCTACAGAAAGGCGATATTGTTGCCGTTGAGGCATCGCCCGGTCACGATATTGGTGTAGTATCGCTAACAGGATGGCTGGTTGAGCGCCAGATGAAGCGCATGGGCGTTGATCCCAAAACAGCGGAGCTAAAAAAGATATACCGCCGGGCAAAAAAGGCCGATATTGAGAAGTGGGTCGAAGCCATGGCGCTTGAACACGATACTATGATCCGCTCCCGCAAGATAGCCGAAAGGCTAAAGCTCGACATGAAGATTGGCGATGTTGAGTATCAGGGCGATAAAACCAAAGCCATATTCTACTACATTGCCGATGAACGTGTCGATTTCCGTGAGCTTATCAAGGTTCTTGCAGAGGAATTTAAGATTCGTGTTGAGATGCGCCAGATTGGTGCCCGACAGGAAGCTGGTAGAATTGGAGGCATCGGCACATGCGGCCGCGAGCTTTGCTGCTCTACCTGGATTGCCCAATTCGATTCGGTTACCACAAATGCAGCAAAAATACAGGAGCTATCACTTAACCCCCAAAAATTAGCTGGCCAATGTGGTAAGTTGAAGTGCTGCTTGAACTACGAGCTTGCAAGCTATGTTGATGCCCGTAAGGACATACCTGAAGGAAACATACAGCTCGAAACCAAAGATGCCACTTACTATCACTTTAAAACCGATATTTTCAAGCGTAGTATGTGGTTTGGCTCAGAGCCATCGTCATCGGTAAACCTTATTGAGGTTCCGGTGGAACGTGTAAATGAGATAATTGAGCTAAACCGAAAAGGCATTAAGGTGCCCAGCCTACTCGATACTAATGTTGCCCCCCAAGCTGCGGTTACCCATATCGATTTTACCGATGGCTTGGAGGATGATAGCATTACCCGCTTCGATAAGCAATCGAAACCCAAACTGAAAAAACGTCGCAAACCCAAAGGACAAAACAAACATAAAAACGATGACAAAGCTTAAGCTCTTAGTCATTTCGGTCATAACCATTGCGCTATTTGCCGCATGTTCCGATAACTATGTATACAACGGATACGTTGCTTTACCGCAAGAGCAATGGCATGCCGATAGCATTGCCAGTTTCCGAATTCCGGTATCGGATACAATGACCTACTACAACCTTTACGTGAACGTTAGGAATACCACCGATTACCCATTCCAAAACCTTTACCTGTTTATAGATATAGCTGCGCCCAATGGCGCAATTGCACGCGACACATTTGAATGTTACCTTGCCGATGACCATGGCAAATGGTTAGGGAAAGGAAGAGGTAAATACCGCGATAACCGCTTTACCTACAGGCAAAATGTAAGGTTTGGTGCCGAAGGTGAGTACAGGATTACCCTGCAGCAAGCCATGCGGGTTGAGCAGTTAAAAGGTATCTCCGAAATTGGATTTAGGGTTGAGCTGGGAAGTAATAAATAAAGTTTGATTTTACTGTGGGGAAAAATAAGCTACGTCGTTTTGCCGAGAACGAAACTTTTGAGAACCTTTTCCAACCTTCGTTTCAGGAGGTTTTCAACACCGATTACAGATTAAAGGGACAATGGCAATCGGGTTTCTTTAAAAATCAAAACCCTATTGTCCTTGAACTTGGATGCGGAAAGGGCGAGTACACCGTGGGTTTAGCCCGAATGTTCCCTGATAAAAATTTTATTGGTATCGATATAAAGGGGGCCCGAATGTGGCGGGGTGCAAAAACAGCCCTTGAGGAGGGCTTGAAGAATGTGGCTTTTATCCGAACCCGCATTGAGCATATTAAGTCATTCTTTTCCCAGGACGAGGTTGATGAAATATGGGTGACCTTCCCCGATCCCCAGCCACGCCCATCGAAGGCAACCAAGCGGTTAACATCGAGCCGATTTTTGAATTACTACATACAATTCCTAAAACCAAACGCCATAGTTCACCTTAAAACCGATAGTCAACCCTTACATGCCTACACCAAGGCGTTGGTGGAGCAGAATAACCTTAAAATGCTGGTTTGCACCAGCAATCTTTACTCCGAGGTAAGCAACGATCCCATTCTAGGCATTAAAACCTTTTACGAGCAGCAATTCCTTGACCAAGGTTTGCCTATTACATATATCAAATTTCAAGTAAACCATTCAGGCCCTTTCCATGAGCCAAACATCGAGGAACAACGATAATTTCTTTGAACGGGTTTACCAGGTAACCCGGTTGGTTCCCTTTGGTCGTGTAACCACCTATGGAGCCATTGCCCGATACCTGGGAGCAACCCGTTCAGCCCGAATGGTTGGTTGGGCGCTAAACTCATCATCGAGCCAGGAGGAGTGGGTACCTGCGCACAGGGTGGTAAACCGAAAAGGTTTGCTAACCGGAAAAATCCACTTCCCCGGTAGCAATACCATGCAGCAACTGCTTGAAGCGGAAGGCATAAGGGTTGAAGATAATGCTGTGGTTGATTTCGATAAGTACTTCTGGGATCCTAACGTTGAGTTAGTAAAAGGAAGCAAAAAATAGAATAAAGTCGCATATTTGGTCAGGTTCTTGAACTCCATAAACCAGAGCAGGCACTTGAACTCGCTAACTCGGGACGGGTTTTGGAATCTTAAATTTGAAATTTGGGATGACCCACCAAACTCTAAAAATTCGGGTTTGCATGATTAAGGAAGTCAACATTCTAGCTATATAAACCAAACCCTGTTTAACAATTAACGGTTCACGATTTATAGGCAATGGACGTAGAAAAGATTTTTAATATAAGCTCTGATGCTGAATTTGAAAACCTTGCCCTTGAGGTATTTAGGTTTCAGTATAAAAATGTTGATATTTACCGAACCTATGTTGATTTACTAAAAGTTGACCCCAATAAGGTTATGGAAATCTATCAGATTCCATTCCTTCCCATCCAATTCTTTAAGAGCCAGCAAATTCTTGCCAATGGGCTTTCGCCCGAAATAGAGTTTACAAGCAGCGGAACCACAGGTTCCGAAACCAGCAGGCATTATGTTGCTAAGGTTGACATTTACAAACAAAGCTACACCCTGGGTTTTCGCCACTTCTATGGTAGCGAGCAGCAATACTGCATACTAGCTCTACTACCAGCTTACCTGGAACGTACCGGATCATCGTTGGTTTACATGGTCGATGGGCTTATCAGGCAGTCGGGCAACCCGCACGGAGGTTTTTACCTCAACCAGCTAAACGAGCTAGCGGCAAAGCTTCAGATGCTCGATGAATCCGGTCAAAAGTGCCTGTTAATTGGAGTATCATTTGCCTTGCTTGACCTTGCCGAGATACACAGCCTTAGGCTTAAGAATACTATTGTTATGGAAACTGGCGGCATGAAAGGCCGCCGTAGGGAAATGGTTCGCGATGAGTTACATGGAATACTTACCGCAGCATTTGGCGTTGATAGTATCCATTCCGAATACGGCATGACCGAACTACTATCGCAAGCCTACTCAACGGGAAAAGGAGTTTTCAGCTGTCCACCCTGGATGCGTGTTTTAATTCGTGAAACTAACGATCCGCTTACCATAGCGCCTGTAGGAGCTACTGGAGGAATTAACATAATCGATTTTGCAAACCTATACTCATGCGCTTTTATTCAAACGCAGGATTTAGGTCGACTCAATCACGATGGAACATTTGAGGTGCTTGGCCGTATGGATTCTGCCCCCATTAGGGGCTGCAACCTACTTGTTTACGGGTAGGCTACAATGCTAGCTTTTTCTTTATCTCCGCAGGAATGGCATTTTTGTGAACCATCACAGCTATAGTTTTCATACGCACATACGATTCGGACATGTATAGATAGCCATCGTACACCCCCTCAGTTCCCCAGCTGTTCTTGGTTAAAAAGTAAACCGTTCCATTCTGATCGGTGGCCATACCGGTTAGGTGCATTAAGTGGTCGTCGGTGGAGGTTAGGTTGTCAAAATTTGCCTGGCGGTTTTCCTGCGTAACCTTAATTTCAGGCACAGGTGCGTCAAAATTTGCCATGCGTGCGGTAAAATCCTTTTCAGTAATACCAGTCCATCGCTCCTTATCGGATCCACTAAGCTCTTCAAATTTTGATACGGGCAACAGAGCCACACCCTTGCGGTATGCAAAACTTTTTTCGCTCACATCGCCATCCCAGCAAACGGAATAGCCATTCCCCAGGGCATAGGTTATTACCTGCATCATCTCATCGAGCGGTAGATTGTAGTAAAGGTCGTGCGACCAGTTATCGGGAATTTCAAGCGATACCCTTTTGTAGAACGGATGATGGTTGAATGAGGTAAACTCAATGTAATCGTCAGGATTAAAGGGGACTTTTGATAAAGGTGAATTTCCTTTATCGGGGACAGCTCCAAGGTAAGCATCAAGAATTCCACGGTATGCTGGGAACCAGGCGGTTGACAATTTTTTGTTTGGGTTTTTCACCACAGCATCCAGAAATGCTTTAAGCACAGCCTCAAGCTCAGCATGGGCGTGAACCTCGGAGCCGTAATTCAATCCCGGATATTCTTTTTCGGTTACCATACCATACTTACGGATAACATTCATTACATCGTGCGCTTGTCCACCCTGACCAAAATTGTTGGCCCCCTGGAATCTAACATAGTTCTGTGCCTTACCCTCATAGGCATAGCGCACAAAATACATCTCGGAGATATCAAATACGGGCTGTCCCATTCGTATTAGCTCAGTTTCAACAAACGACGTGGTTGCAAAGCTCCAGCAGGTGCCAGTACGTTGCTGATCCTTTATAGGCGAAGTAGGTATCTCATACTTTACCGTAAACTGAAAAGAATCGGTTTGTGCATTTACTGCCTGACAGAGCATAAGCAGGAATGGCAGAATTAACTTTTTATACATACAACTCGGATTTATTTATGCAAGTTATGCAAAAGCAATTAAAACCAACAAACGTTTTCATGTAATTATTTTACAAAAAGATGTGATAGTTGAAAATATATCGATAATTATCTATATTAGCACCAAATATTCACCCTACTCGATGCGCAGGGCAAAAATTTATCTGGCAATTGTTGCATACTTTACTCTAGTAAAGCGGTTCTTAAGCAAACCGCTCTATAGGTTTGTTATGCGCATCAAACAAAAACTTGGCATAAAGTCGGTCACCCGTTGTTCATACGATGGCAGGGTTTTACCGGCTGGATTTGAATTTTTCTTTAATGGAGGTAGCCACCTCAACCTTGGCCTTGAGCAAGGCTTTTTAAATCAGTACCTAAGGAATTGATTTCTATCGTTTAACCTATCATTAGGGGAACATTTTTCGTTCCGTTTCAAACCATCGTTCAATACAAACGTTTAAATCAGAATATAATCTATTACTAACCTAAACAATGAGAAGTATGAGAAAACAACTACTAACCATTATTGCAACCGGTTTAACCACGCTGGTAATGGCCGGTGGTATTGTAACCAACACAAACCAAAGTGCAACCTACGTGCGAATGCTTGCTCGCGATGCATCAACCAGTATCGATGCTGTTTATTTTAACCCTGCGGGGTTAGTAAAAATGGAAAATGGTTTTCATCTCTACCTGAGTAACCAAACCATTTTTCAGAAAAAAACTATCGAAAACAAATTTCCGCTTTTAAATGAATCCAAATATGTTGGAGACGTTGCAGCGCCATTATTCCCTGATTTTTATGCAGTTTACAAGAAAGATAAACTAGCTTTAGGTTTTGGCATTCAACCAAATGCAGGAGGCGGCTCTGCAAAGTATAATACAGGATTACCAAGCTTTGAAATCCCAGTATCTGTAATACCTGCAAGCCTAACAGCTAATGGAATTACTACTACTAAATACTCTGCAGATATTAACTTTGATGGGTCAAGTGTTTTTTGGGGTGCACAAATTAATGCCAGTTACGCTATAAACGATATGATTTCACTCTCACTTGGTGCACGAGCAATTTTGGCCAAAAACACCTATAATGGCTTTCTTAAAAACATTCTAATAAATCCTAACCAACCAGCTTTTGGTGCAAATTACAATGGCGCTAATATGGTTCCCGCTACACAATTTTTTACTGATGCAGCAAACACCCTTAATGCGTGGTCTACCGGTGCAACCAGTTACTACAATGGACTAGAACCAATAGTTAATGGTGGAGGAGGTTCAACATTACTAGTGAATGGGACAAGTGTTGGATTAACATCTGATCAAATCACTCAAATTTCTGGACTCCTTGTAGCTGCAGGTGTTCCTCAATCGCAAATTGGTTCAATTGATATTCAGACAGCTCAAGCAACTCTGGGCGCTGCCGCCCCTGTATTTGCTGGTAAATCTGCAGCCATGGCAGCAAATGCTACAGCTACTGCTGACAAGGAGGTTGATGCTATTCAAACTGGAACAGGTTATACTCCTATAATTGGTGCTAACTTGACTTTTGGCGATAAACTTAACATTGGTATTAAATATGAATTCCGAACAAAACTAACACTGACCAACGACACAAAGGTTGATGGTACTGGCCTATTCCCCGATGGAGGAAAACTTCGTTACGATATTCCTGCTATCCTATCGGCAGGTTTTGAATATAAAATTTTACAATCCTTGCGCTTTGCAAGCGGATTTCATTACTACTTTGATAAAGACGCAGTTATTGAAAGCGCCCCAGGCGTTAAAAAGGATATCGAAGGTAATCTTTACGAAATTGCTGCAGGTTTAGAATATGATATTACTGATAAAATACTGGTTTCAGCTGGTTACCTTTACGCAAAAACAGGTGTGGGTAAAGGCTTTCAAACCGATTTAACCCATAGCTTAACATCTAACACCGTTGGCTTTGGTGGCATGTTCAAAGTAAACGATAACCTATCGCTTGAACTTGCAGGATTGTTCACCATGTATAATTCTGATTCAAAAGAAATCGATTATTCTGCTTATGGGGTTCCCTCAGCTATTGAAACCTATAATAGGACCAATGTTTTATTCTCGATAGGTGCTGCCTATAAGTTCTAATTCTAAATGTTAATTAATTATACTAATTTAGGGGTTGGTTCTCAACCCCTAAATTTTTTCTATATGGTTCTAAAATCAATCATCCTATCACTTTTACTTTTGCTCCCTTTATGGGTTTTACCGCAAATCATTATTGAAAAACCCTTTGCGGCTGAACTCTCGCACCCAGAGCTTTCCATTGAACAGATTGCCATTTATCCGGATTCAACGGTGGTAAGTCTTACGGTTGTGAATAACGCCGATAGCAATGGCTGGTTTTGTGCCGATAAAAATATCTACATTGAAAACCTGAATACTCGACAACGGTATTACAGGATTGGCTCACACGGTATTCCAACATGTCCTACAACCCATAACTTTAGCCGTAAGGGCGAAACTCTATCGTTTGAACTTATTTTTCCTCCGATTCCAAAAAACCTCAACAGTATCAACCTTATTGAGGATTGCAATAAAGCCTGTTTCTTTTTTAAGGGCATAATACTAAGCAATAAGTTAAACTCCGATATAAGGTTATTCAACCTGGGCATGGAGTATTACACCAAAAACGATATTGCACAAGCAGTTGAATGTTTCAGCAAGGTAGTTGAGGAAATACCTGCTAATCCTACCCATGTTTATGGGTACGCCTACTACCATTTGGTAATGATTTTCTATACTAAGGGCGATAAGCTCACTGCTAGCTTCTGGCTGAACCAACTAAAAACATCAGCTCTTCCTAACAAGGACTACTTCGTTCGAATGGTTAAGCGCGATACGGGAATGGAATAAAAAAAGGAGGCTCAACACCTCCCTTTGTATCATTATACTAAAGCTATTTAAGTAAACCTGCCTTATACTTTTCTCCAATCACCTTAAGCATATCGTCGGTCATGGTTTCCAAGTTCCACTTGGGGTTCCATCCCCACTCCTCACGGGCGCAACTATCGTCCATGTAGTTGGGCCAGCTATCAGCTATGGCTTTCTTTACAGGGTCGATATTGTACTCCATGGCAAAATCGGGGATGCGCTTTTTTATGGTAGCATAAATTTGTGAGGGCTCAAAACTCATTGCAGTTACGTTAAAGCTGTTACGGTGCTTGAGCTTTGATGGATCTGCCTCCATGAGCTGAACGCAAGCATCAAGGGCATCGGGCATGTACATCATATCGAGATATGTACCTTGGGGCAATGGGCAAACGTAATGCTTCTGCTGAATTGCTCCATAGTAAATCTCTACTGCGTAATCGGTAGTACCACCACCAGGGAGAGTAACATTTGAAATAATTCCGGGGAAACGTACACTGCGGGTATCTACTCCATACTTTAGGAAGTAGTAATCGCTCAGCATTTCGCCTGTAACCTTACAAATACCGTAAACAGTAGTTGGGCGCATAACGGTATCCTGAGGGGTGTTGTCCTTTGGCGATGTTGGGCCAAAAGCGCCAATGGAACTGGGGGTAAACACAGCACAATGGTTCTCGCGAGCAATCTCAAGCGAGTTCATCAGTGCTCCCATGTTTATCTTCCAGGCCAGCTGCGGATTTTTTTCGCCAGTAGCAGAAAGTAATGCAACCAGGTTGAAAATAGTATCAACCCTATACTTCCGCACCAATTCAGCAAATTTTTGGGCATCAAGGGCATCGAGCACCTCAAACGGACCATTCTGAAAGTGATGGGCGCAGCTTGTGTTGATATCGGCAGCCACAACATTGTTGGTTCCATATATCTTTTGGAGATGCGGCACCAGCTCTGAACCAATTTGCCCACCGGCACCAACAACCAATATGTTTTTCATGCTTTTATTTTTAGAAGGTGATTATACTTATGATTTTTCGCAAATGTATAGTATTTGGTTAACACTTCAAACCCAAAACCCACGTTTAAATTTATATTTTTAAGCAGATTTTTTGATGGAGTGAATAAAAAAAAACCGCCTTGCGGCGGTTTGTGGGCCCAGCTGGGCTCGAACCAGCGACCCTCTGATTATGAGTCAGATGCTCTAACCTGCTGAGCTATGGGCCCAAAAAACAGTTTTTACTGTTTTTATTTTGGTTTGCAAAATTACATATTTGCATTTGAATTTTCAAATAGGGAGTCCAAAAAATATGAGTATTAGCAGCAATACAAAACCTGACAATCTGATTATCAGAAATATAATACTTGATTTAGGTGGAGTGGTACTTGATATTGATTATAGCCTTACCCTAAAAGCCTTTGAAAACATGGGTGTTTACCTGGGCAATCATACTACACTTACAGGAAGTAACGAGCTTTTCAACCAGTTCGATTGCGGTTTGATTAACCCTGATACCTTTAGGCAGGAGTTCAACCAAATGTTTATGGTTGCTCTCAGCCCCAAGGAGTTCGATAAAGCATGGAACGCTTTGCTTCTGAGTTGGGATACCGAAAGGCTCAAATTAATTGAACGATTAAAAAAGAATTATAGGGTATACCTGCTAAGCAACACAAACGTTATCCATTTTAACCACTACAACAGGCTGCTTGTTGAGGAAACAGGCAAAGAGCTTAAGGATTACTTCCACAAGGCATACCTCTCCTTTGAAATGGGCATCAGGAAACCACAAGTTCAAATCTTTCAGCGTGTGTTAAGCGAGAACGGCTTAATACCTTCAGAAACACTTTTTGTTGACGATACCCATGAGCACATCGATGCTGCTAAAGGGTTAGGGATACGTACAATCCACCTGAAAGGCGGAAATATGGCTAAACCGCTTGCTGAGGTGCTTAAGGGGCTAGTGGGCTGAAATGGCAAGGTTAAAGGTTAAAGGATAAAGGATAAAAATTGAAAATTTCAGATTTAAGATTTCAGTTTCAAGATTTTAGGTAATCTCTTATAAACTATCAACTATCAACCAACAACCATCAACTAAATTGGTATCACAGGGTTACACAGAGTTTACATGGTGTTTCACAGAACGTGTGGCGTGATATTCACGAACAACGATTCACGGTCAACGAACAACGTTTCCAGCCCCGTAGGGGCTAAAAATTTGTAATACTATGGCTACTCTCACATGTATAGCGATGCACGTAATGTATATGCCAAAGAGTAACACTTAATCGTTGCATCGCAACAGAAAAGCATGGCAAAGAGCGATTGCCAAAAAAAAATCAAGAATTAAAGGTTAAAAGATGCTTCGGCTAGCTCAGCATGACAAAGGGAGCGTGGATGTTAAAGGAATTGTCATTCCGAGCTAGTCGAGGAATCTTATTATAATCGAGTTAAAGTACAATGAGATGCTTCGGCTAGCTCAGCATGACATGAGGGCTAAATTCTCTTCTACTAACAACCAACAACAGTAAACTATAAACTAAATCATCTGCGTCATTTGGGCTCCATTTCAAACGCTAAACACCAAATACCAAAAGTAATCAACCAAAATTCAAGCTACTCCAGCTTAGCTGCTTCGGCCTTAGCTTTGGTTACAACAGCATTGGCTTTTTCATCGGCTTCAGCAATAACCTTTTGGGCAGCAGCCTCGCCGTTCTGCCGTATCTTTTTTGCAGCCTCCTTTGCTGCCCGCTCGGCAATTGGGCCCTTCTTTTGACCCTCAGCCTCAGTTTTTTTGGCTTGAGCCTCAGCTTCAGCCCTTATCTGCTCTGCACGCTTTGCTGCTTCGGCCCTTATTTGTTCTGCTTCCCTCTCGGCATCGGCAATTAACTTATCGGCTTCAGCCTTGGCTTTCTGACGTGCCTCAACCTTGGCTTCATCAACCTTTTCCTTAACAGCCTCCTTGGCTGTTTCCTTTACCGAAGATGAGCTTTCTGCAGAACCACCACCGGAATCGAGCTGTAC
>JAGPEQ010000126.1 GCA_018056955.1 Bacteroidales bacterium
CCCATTAACTGTAGGCGAAAGGGCTCCATGAATGCGCCTGAAGAAATAATACTTGATGAGAATGAGGTTGCTGCAGGTCATCGCTACTGCCAGATTGCTAGCATTGATATCTCGCCCGATAACCATTTCATGGCATTTGGGGTTGATACCCTGGGGAAACGGCTTTTTACCATATACTTCAAGGATTTGGCATCGGGTCGGATTTTGGAGCATAAAATTGAAAACACAACCGGTGAGGTTGCCTGGACTAAGGATTGCCGATTTGTTTTTTATGCCTTCAAGGATAGCACCCTGCGCCCATCAGCCATTTACCGCCACGATATACTCCAACCATACGATGATGTCCAGGTTTATAAGGAAACCGACAAAACTTTCAGGGCACATGTGTTTACCACAAAATCGAACAGCTTCGTAATAATATCAACTTCCAATGGAATTGCAAGTGAGTGCTGGTACCTGGACGCCGAAAAGCCCTTAGATAAATTTAGATTGATAGCGGGGCGAGAACAGAATCTTGAGTATAGCGTTGACCACTCAGGTAGTCATTTTTACTTTTTAACCAACCTAAACGCTCCCAATTTCAGGGTGCTTAGGGCTCCAGTTACCAACCCAACACTTAAGAACTGGAAAGAGGTAATCCCTGCCGACTCCTCGGTACTAATTCTTACCATGGAAGCCTTTAAAAACCACATAGTAACAACTGAACGCCGCGATGCGCTATTGAAAGTAAGGGTAATAAACCTACTGAATATGGAGCAGCATTATATCGATTTTGGCGAGGAGGTTTATACTGCTCTTCCTTCAGTAAACCCTGAGTTTAACACCAATCTTTTTTATTACTACTACACCTCGTTTACCACTCCCGGTTCCACTTGCGAATACAACATGACTACCCGTAAAAAAAGGCTGCTCAAGCAAAATGAAGTTCTGGGTGGTTTTGATCCTACTAAATATGAGTCAAAGCGGATTTGGGCAACTGCCCCGGACAGTACTACGATTCCAATATCACTGGTATATAGGAAAGGTACCAGGTTTAGCGCAAATACACCCTTGCTCCTTTACGGTTATGGTGCTTACGGTTACTCCATCAACACCACCTTCGATCCAAATCTCATTAGCTTACTTGACAGGGGGGTAGTATATGCAGTTGCCCATGTGCGAGGTGGGCAGGAGATGGGTCGGCACTGGTACAACCAAGGCAAACTCCTGAACAAGAAAAACTCTTTTACCGATTTTGTTGCTTGCGCCGAGAAACTTATTGCCGATGGCTATACCTCAGCTTCAAAACTTATAGCTCATGGTAGCAGTGCTGGCGGATTACTTGTGGGAGCAGCATTAAACATGCGCCCCGATCTATTCAAAGCTGTGGTTGCAGAGGTGCCTTTTGTAGATGTGCTTACATCGATGCTCGATTCAACACAAGCATTAACTACTGTTGAATACAACGAGTGGGGAAATCCTCACGATTCCACCTTCTACTACTACATAAAATCGTACTCGCCCTACGACCAAATTAAAAAGATGCCCTACCCTAACATGCTTGTTACATCGGGTTACAACGACAATCAAGTGCAATACTTTGAGCCCGTAAAGTGGGTGGCTAAGCTACGGGCTAATAATACCGGTAACAGCCAAATTTTGCTTTGGATTGATATGTCGCTTGGCCATAGCCAATCATCGGGTAGGTACCTTCAACTCAAGGATCAGGCTTTTATATATGCCTACATGTTAAACCAGTGGGGTATAACCGAATAAGTATTTCTGGCAAAGGGAGACGGCTATTTAACCCGTGTGCCATAAATTGTAAAATTCAAACGGATTTATTTCTTGAGGAATGAGACGGAATGAATCGGAATGAGTCGGAATATGAGGGAGTTAGAGGAAGTTAGAGGAATAGCAAAAAGTGAACAGTTAATCCGAATTGCTATGGATTAATAAATTCAGCTGAGATAATCAAAATGGAAGGCGGAAACATTTAAAGAGGGGAGCTGTTTATCGAAAAAAACAGTTGACGAATTTTAGTCAGTTGATGAATTAGAAGTTAACATTTGGACTTAAGGGAATAGTGAAGTAGAAGGTTGAGCCTCTACCGGGTTCGCTTTCCAACCAAATTTTACCACCAAGTCTTTCAACATAAGCCTTTGCTATTGATAATCCCAAACCAGCACCATCAACCGGATTAGTCAAATCATTATTGGCTCGCACAAAGCGATCAAAAATCACTTTTTGTTTATCCCGTGGTACTCCTATACCTGTATCGCTTACCTTAAATAGTAGTGAACTATCAAAATACTCACAACCAATGGTTATGTTTCCCTTATTTGTATATTTTATGGCATTTTTAATCAGGTTAAAAAAGATATCCTGTAACAGGTAGCCATCGGTTTCAATCTCAACTAACTGCTCAGGGATATTGATTTTATGAGTTATTCCTAAGCCTTTTACCCTTGCATCGGGGGTAAAAAATTCGGTTACGTACTGTACCAGGCTTGCAATATTGGTCCTTTTGTAAATTACTTTGACTTGGCCTGCCTCAATTCTAGCCATATCGAGGAGGCCGGTTAACAGTTCATTAAGCCTCTCCCCACTTCTTTCAATTACATTTAGGTATTTATCCAAATCGTCTTTGGACAAATTTGGGTTGCGTAAAAGCTGCACAAACCCCATTATGCCGTTCAATGGAGTTCTAATTTCATGGCTCATATTGGCCAGAAAGGCCGATTTTAGCTTATCATTTTCCTCTGCTTTACTCTTTGCCTCGAGTATCTCTTTTTCCCAGTTCTTTTGTTCAGTAATATCGCGTGCCACCGCAATTACACAATTTTTACCAAAATATACTCCTGGCGTAAGGCTTACAATCTTTGGGAAGTAGGCCCCATCGTGTCGTATCCCCCAGAATTCAAAAACCTGAGGTTCGCCATGGAAAGCCTTTTTCACGCACTGCGCAACCTGCTCCAGGTTATTATACCCTGGCGCCGACAGGAATTCAGGAGTTCTGCCTATAAAGTATTCACGAGGGTAACCGTAAATTCGGGTGGCTGTATCGTTTACATCTATAAAAACTCCGTTTTCATCCTGTATGTAAACTGCCTCCGAAATACTGTTTAGGATTCCTTTGTATGTTTG
>JAGPEQ010000066.1:0-5983 GCA_018056955.1 Bacteroidales bacterium
TCTTATCGTGTCATGTTGAGTTCCCGATATATCGGGATAGATTCCACCGAAGCATATCTTTTCTCCTTTTACCCTTTGATGAGATTCCTCGACTAGCTCGGAATGACAACACTATTGGCTCCCTCACTCCCTTTGTCATGCTGAGCACCGCCGAAGCATCTCATTTAACCTCCAATACATTTATACCTTTTGATTAGTTTCCAAGCAGTCGCTTTTTGGAATGTTTTTCCCCATGCGATGCAACGTTTCTTTACTGCTTTTTAGATTATGCACAGCGAGCATCGCTAATTTTTTTTTATATATATCAATACCCTGGTTTAAAACCCTGGTTTAAAGCAATTTGCCTTTTCATGGCGAATATTGCACGCGTCTGAAGAGGCGCGCAAACAATGTAAAAAACATCATTCTTTAACCAAATGCTTTTGCAGCATGCCAATTAGCTTATCGCGGAATATGGGTTTGGCAATGTAATCCACACAACCTACATCTAAAGCTTTTTTCCTATCGCTCTCAGCAGCGTAGGCTGTTTGGGCAATGATTGGTACAGTAGGATTAATTCGTTTAAATTCCTCAATTACCTCGTATCCGGTCATATCGGGAAGCTTTATGTCCATTAAAACTGCATGGTACGATGAGTTCTGCTTAAAGTGGTCGATGGCACTACTACCGGTGCTCTCAATATGATAGTTAACATTTAATCCACTAAAAAGCTCGTTGAAGTAGGCAATGTTGAAAGCATCGTCCTCCACTACCAAAAGATTCAGATTTTTAATCACTTCCGGATTCACAGGTTCAATCTCAATTTTCTCAACTTTCTTTATGGGCTTGTAAGGTATTGAGAAGTAGAATGTGGTGCCTTTACCAATCTCCGATTCAAGCCATATTTTTCCGTTGAGCAGGTTAGCCAAACTTTGAACAATGGTAAGCCCAAGTCCAAGCCCGTCATAAATCACTCCCTTAGGGCTAACCTTTTGGAAACGCTCAAATATTTTATCCTGCATGTCGTGTGGTATGCCAATTCCGGTATCGGTAACCCGGAATACAATTGAATCGTTGGTTAGCTCATGGAATCCAAACTCAATGTAACCGCTATGTGTAAACTTTAAGGCATTATGGATAAGGTTAACTAGTACCTGGCGTAGCTTTGACTCATCGCTTTCAATCAGGTTCGATACGTGAGCGAGTAAAGGTAATAGCCTTAACTCAATCTCCTCACGCTCCATGCGTTTTTTGTAGCCCTCAAAGGTTTGAATCAGGTCGGTAAAAATGCCATTTAAATCAAAAGGCTTAAATTCAGCCTTAAGCTGTCCCGATTCGATACGGGAAATATCGAGTAGCTCGTTAACAATATCAAGCAAATCGTATGAGCGCTGTTTAATTACGCCCGTGTAGTAGCTAATTTTATCTTCATCGTCGTGGTCCGATTCAAGAATTTCAGCAAAGCCAACAATGGCGTTCATGGGTGTACGAATCTCGTGGCTAATGTTCTGCAAAAAAGCCGTTTTGAGTTTATCGCTCTCCTCTGCTTTCTCCTTTGCAATTATAAGTTCGTTAATTAATCTTCTTTTGTCGGTTATGTCAATTTTCACTGAAAGGTAATAGGCGTTTTTACCAAGTTCATCGGTAATAGGAACAATTATTGATTCCTCATAAAAAACCTCACCATTCTTCCGCTTATTGATAAATTCACCCTTCCAAGTGCTACCGGAAGTAAGTGTATCCCACAATTCAACATAAAGTTCTTTAGATGTTTGTCCCGACTGTAAAATACGTGGGTTTTTACCCATAACCTCATGGGGTTCATAACCGGTTACCTTGGTAAAGGTAGAGTTTACATATACAATTTCGGGCTTTAGAGTGGTAATTACAACCGATACAGGGCTTTGCTCAACGGCTGTGGAAAGTAACTTTACAGTATCGGCCTTGCGTTTGTAATCAATTGTTCGTGCTACCTGCTCGGAGAAATACTCCAAAATGTATTGCTCACTCTCCCCAAAAGCATTGATATTGGTATAGTGCTGAACCGCCATTACCCCGAGTATATTACCATGGAATTTAAGGGGAACTCCCAACCATGCCATTGGTTTTGTTCCAATTAGGTCAATCTCATTTTTAAAAATTAGCTCATCGAAGCAACTTGGTTGGCAAAGAAGAGTTTTTCCCGTACGAATTACATACTCAGTTAATCCATGGCCATCCCTACGGGGATTTGGGGTTTTAATATCGGTAGAATCGACAAAGTAAGGGAACGATACCTCATTGTTTTCGGAATTATAAAGGGCTATATAGAAGTTATCGATATTAATTAAATCGGAAACTATTTTATGGGTTACCGTAAAAATCCTGTTCAACGAGAAGTTGGTGCTGGTCATTCGGGCAATATCGTAAACCGCTTTTTGCAGCGCCTTGTCAATTTCTTCGCGGGTAACATCCCTTAGAATAACCTCAATGGACTGGAATGACTGGTTATTTTTAAAACCAGGAATATAAATAGCCTCCACCCACTTATAATTATCGTTACCAACGCTTATCTTGAATCGACGCTTAATGAATTCATTGCTGGTTCCAGCGTTTTCAAGGATTAGCTTAATGCGTTCATCAGGGATAAACCTGTTCCTAAGCTCTGGTTGTGCTTTATGCTGCTTAAGGTTAAAACCTAAAATGCGCTCTGCCTCCCTGTTAATGTATTCAACGTAAACATCTGGCTTAAGAATAACCCTGACAATACCAAAGGGAAATTCGCTATGAATTCTATCGACATGGGTGCTATACCGATCAAATGGAGCGTAGGGTAATATGCAACTATCGGCCTTACTGGTAAAGTAATATTTTAATAGTGTTGCCTGTAACCATTCTTTACTAGTGCAATGTACCACATCGTCAATATCCGTACTGAGCAATTTAGCAGAATCGAGGTTTAAGGCATCATGGTCGAGCAAGGCAACAACCTGAACTTGGGGAGAAATATCATTCCTGACCGACACTGCTTGCTTAATTAAACCGTAACTATTAGAAGTTAAATGCACCAATAAAACGCCGTTGAAACGCTGGCTTAAAACATTATTTAAATCGGGAAGGGAATCAACCTGTAAAAATTTACAATGTGAAAATTCAGGGCGATTAAGCAATTCCTTTACCCATTCATTACAATTTGACTGATTCGATGAGTAAAGCAGTATATGCCAGTTACTACCTTCAACGGGTTTCATCAAGTAAAATGTTAAGGGTTACAGAAATTTGTAAAGAGTACGGTAAATCTTATCGCTGCTAAGCGGTTTGGTTAAAAAATCGGAGCAGCCAGAATCAAGAGCTTCAGCCCTATCGGCATCGGTAACAAAGGCGGTTTGAGCTATAATGATAGTGTTTGGAAGGAACTCCTTTATTCTTCGGGTTGCCTCATGCCCACTTATGCCCGGAAGCTTAAGGTCCATGAAAATTAAATCGGGGTTGTGAGCGCGTGCCTGCTCAACCGCCTGCTCACCATTGTAAGCAGTTACAATTTTAGCCTTTGTTTTTGCAAGGAAATTCTGGATAATTAGAGAGGTAAACTTATCGTCCTCAACCACCAGAATGGTTTTATTGCTTAAATCTTTTATATTCTCCATGGCACTATTCTTTAATGGTAAAAAAACGAACCGCTACAAGCGATGAGTAGAAAACGCATGGCAAACCCTCGCGATAAAATCGATATTTGGGCGAAATGGCTTTGTTGTCCTCAAAAATTCTCAACCGTATCCTGCCACCACTAATGCCCATTTCCTGCAAATACTCCATCATGGCTTTAAGCCGGCTACTTGCACCAACTGTATCGTTTTCAATCTCGTGAAGGATACCATTAAGTTCAATTCCTAAGTTGGGGTTTTGAGTCATGAAATCAGTAAGCCAGTAAAGCTGACAAAGGCTACGGGGTTTGGTGCCAGGTTGTCCAATATCAAAGTAAACTTCATCGAGTAGCGCATAATATCTACATAGGGTATCAATTTTTGAAAGCTCATGCCTTTTAAGCATGCTAAAGGGAATGAAACGAGGCGAGATTTCCTTTACATCCTCTTTTTTAATGGGTTCAAGCTGGAGGTCATCAAAGTAGTAATATGCAACCTGATTGGTGAGTATGGTACGCTGAAGGGTTGTGTTTAAGGAACTAATATCGTTTGGGAAATAGGTTGATTGACTATCAGGGAAAAAGTTGCCTATGGTCATAAAGAACTCACCGCCCTGGGTTCTAAAGGTATCGGCAAATTCAACCCAAATTCCCGGTGTGCAGTATAGTACCGCAGTGTCAATAATAACAGCTGGTTTGATTGGCAGGACACCATCCTTTTGAGTTATTGGACTTTCAGTGAAAGCTATGCCAAGCCTATTCGATACAAATGTAGAGTGCTGCGCAAGGGCATACTTAAAGCTAATGCGGTATAGCTGGTTAGGTTGCAGGGGTGTAACCAACTGCGTTTGAATATACTCCCTGTAGTTAATAGGTTTAACCTTACGCTTAGTATCGGGCTTTTTAATATTAGCGTTAGTAATGTTAACAGGTGCAAGGGGGCCGCTATGTACATAGTCACGGTAATCAATTTCCTCCTTCACATCAGGGGTGTCGAGCAACACTAAGCCAATAAAGCCATCGCCCTCGGCCGGGAAAATACTACCCATAAAGTTCTGGGGTACCCCGACCATCTCCTTACTACAACGGTTAAAGTAATCGGGAGTACCCTTGGTAGGCATTACCCAATTGGGTAAAAAACGTTTTGTGTATTCAACCGTATAGTTATCGGGACAAACATAGTATTTCTCAAAGCTGCCATTCCTAATGAGATTCTGCCCCGTTACAGCAAAACCGAAAAATAATGTGCATGATAGTATGGATATATATACCCTCATAGCTTATGCTAAAAACCTGTTTTAGGGACTTTGCGCCAGTATATTGCTACACCGGCACATACCCTTGAATCGGTTGCGTCCTTAAATTCCTTTTTGCTTGCTAATACGGTAATCTCAAAAAGAACGTTTTTGGTCTTTTCAACTGTAAATCCTACTGTTTCTACGTAGTCGTCGTTTGCATTATCGTAAAAAACTGAATTATCCTCCGCATTAATTATCCTAAACTGAACTGGATAATAACCCTTTTCAGTACAGATACCAATTTTATAATCGTAACCACCAAAAAGTACAACCTGGTAGGTAAAGGTTTTTTTGGCTTCAACCATACGGCTTCGGGACTGGCCAAACCGCTTGAAATCACTAATATCTGGTGGAGTACATTCTCTAATAGTATGAAAACCTGTACATTGAGCCTGTACCGTTACAATAGCCGCTATAAATAGTGAAGCTGAAAGTATAATTTGCTTAAACATAGCAGAAAGGTTTTAGGTTAATACTTAAGGTCAATTAACTTTTTACGAGCATTGGCAACCATGTTGCGCAGCTGTGCCAAATCGGCTTTGCTAAGCTTTGTAGTATCGCCACCAGTTATGGTGAAATGTTCCTTGCTATCAGTTACTACCGATTCGTTACCAGCTGAAGATAGTTTCTCCTTGAAAAACTTGAAAATTTCAGTAACATCCTCGGTTAAACTTTTAAATTCAGGTTTACTGCTATTGTATGCAATAAAGTTATTGTAGTAATTGTCAAAAACAGCGCTCTGGTCAATAACCGTAGCTATTGCTTCATCGGGGTTTGCTGCATTCTCAATTGAGTTAATCCCTATTTGCAATACCTCAATGGCAGCACCAATACCAATCATTGAGAGTAGCTCCCTATTGCCCGATTCAAGGATAGTATTGTATGCGTTTTGCGAGAAATCTTCGAAAATGGCATCCAGTGAGTCTGGGTTATTAAGGTTTGCGTCGAAACGCTTAAAGTAAGCATCGTTCAGTATGGAGCCTATACCCAAATCGCGAGTTAGCTCCTGTAAGGCTTTAAAGTATTCCGAGGAAGCATTCCTCTGGTTGTAGTAATTGGTATAGGCAAAGTCGGCAAAGTACAC
>JAGPEQ010000066.1:6083-13770 GCA_018056955.1 Bacteroidales bacterium
AGTGTGCTCTACCCCATCTATTCGTGGGAATCTTAAAAACAGGATCGATTGTTTGAACCAGCCTATTCTCAACCACCTGAATGGCTGTTATATTCTTGCGGGCAAGAGTCAAATCATCTACTCCCCTATTGGTGTGCATTTGCTTAAACTCCAAAAAGGCTTCCGCACTGTAGAACTGGCTCTGTAGCTTTGTAGTAATTTGATCCTTTTTTCTAATGATCCTCGAATAGTTTTGTTGTTGTTTTTGCTGTAGTTCATGAAGTACAATTTCAAGCTTACGAAACTCAGCAGTGTTAGGCTGTGGAAATTCAGCAATATCAATATTTAGTTGACCTAAACCGCTTTTAATGAGATGTTTGAGCCTAAGCCGGTTAACGCTATCGGTTTGTTTATAGCTCTGAATAAGCTGAAAAAGTTTTGGAATTAGGTATTGCGATTGAATACGGCTTTGGCTTTCGGCCATATCAATTTCAAAAAAATGCCTTTCATAGGCATTATTCTTGAACTGATGAACAAGCAAGGCTTCCATTCCCCACATGGAGGGAGAAACTATTCCAATCACGGGAACAACCTCAGGATTTGCTAACCGATGGTTCATCCTATCAAAAGGAATGGTTATACCGCTTAGGATAATCTGGGGAATAACCAGGAATGGCACAATAAGATAGGCAGCCGATAACGATTTGAAAATGGTTGAAACAATGAGGCCGGCGATATTCCCGAAAAATCCCATTAAAATCAGTATCACCCAAATAGGTAAAAACATTCCCTTTACCTTGAGTATATAAATAGATATTGCCGTGTATATTAGCGTTTGAAGGATTGTTAAGCCGAAGTAAAAAAGCACCTTTGAATTATAGTAGGCTTTGCGGTTCAGGAAAAGAAAAGCTTCACGCTTATTGATATTGGCATCCTTAATAACACTATCGGATGTAACTATCATACCCAAGAACATGGACGCAATAATACTGGTAAGAAAGAAAATGGGTATGTTATAGTTTTCGTAAAAGATGTAGGTGTACCCCCCCCTGTTCATTCGGAAACGAATACTTGCTGAAAAAGGCTATAACGGCAGCAAGTAAAACGGGTATAACAAAAGCGAAAATAAAAAATTCAATATCGCGTAACTTGCTAAGGGTAAGCCTTGTGAGAAATACCTCAAGTTGCTTAACCCAGCCTGTTTTAATCGATTTGCTTTCCGATAATGGATTTATGGTGGTTTCACCTTCATCTGTAGGTATGAAGCGGCTGCTCCAAACTATGGGCTTTACTTTTCGGTTTTCGGTAAGCTGGCCAAATTCATCAACCTGTTTCTCGTCAATTATATCGAAAATCTCATCGGATTTTATGTTCTTGCAAACGCTGCACTCCACCTCATCGGCATCAATGCGGCCAGCATGCATCTTAAAGTAACGGACAGCCTCAAGCGGATTACCGTAGTACACCATATATCCGCCCTGATCAAGCACCAAAATCTTATCAAATAACCTATAAATTTCAGTGGAGGGTTGATGGATGTTTACAAGCACTAACCTTCCAGATAGCGCTTGCTCCTTGAGCAACGACATAACTCTAAGCGAGTCGGCCGATGACAAGCCCGATGTTGGCTCGTCGACAAGCAACAACTTTGGCTCCCTGATGATTTCGGAAACTATGTTTAACCTCTTGCGCTGTCCACCACTAATATTACGCGAAAGCGAACTCCCAACTTTTAGGTTACGAATATGGTATAGTCCAAACTCAGCGAGCTTAGCATTTACTAGTTCCTTGGTTTGCTCAACAGTTAAATTACCTAGGGCAAGCCGTGCAGTATAGTATAAATTCTCAAAAACGGTTAGGTTTTCAAAAAGCGAATCGTCCTGGGGAACAAAACCTATTAACATTTGGATCTGGGTCAAACCATCCTGATAGCTAACACCGTTTAAAGAAATCTTACCCCTTTGGGGTGTCAATGAGCCATTGAGAAGGTTAAAGAAAGTTGACTTTCCAACCCCACTTCCCCCCATTATTCCCACCAGCTCACCCGACGTGGCAGTTAGCGACAAGTTGTGTAATCCAAAATTTGAACGGGGATAGGTAAACTCAACATTTTTTAGGTTCAGGGTTATTGATTCATGTTGGTTTAATCCTTTAAACTGGCCAATAACCTTACTATAGTACAAAAGCGGTTTGCCATTTTGTGAAATAACTGACCCACTCTGAAATGAGTAAATTGCTTTTGGCTGTATGGGCTTTGAGTTTAGCTGTAGGTTTTCCTTTCCCTGGTAACGGAAAAAGATTGTAGAAACATCGGGAAAGTAAACAAATACAAAATACCCATCAATCTGTTCCCTTTTTACAAAATGAAAGCCTTCCAATTCAGGGCTTACCGACTTTACTATTAGGATATTCCTACGGTCGTGTACTTCGTAAAGCTTGCCCGAAACAAAGCTGCTGCATAAGCTATAGGTTTCAGCCGATATTTTTAACTCATCGGCTATCTGTTTTATTTTACCAGCAATACTATTTGATTTTGATAGTAGAATTGCATTTTTCTGAACAAATAAGCCAAATTCAAGAAGATTTAGAAGAAGTATAAGCCTTTGCTGAATTGAACTTTCACTATTTAATTTGCTACAAATCTTTTTAACATCAATGCTACTATTGGCTTGCTTGCTATTCCTGACTACCTGTTTTAGCTCCTCTTTCTGTTTTTTCCCAATCCTGGGATTTACAAGGCGGGTAAAAAGAACTTCAGTGTAAATTTCTGCAAGCCTTTGCAGGCTGGCATCGCCATTAAGCACTATATGGGCAAAAAGGTTAACCTGTGAATTTACCAAAAACTCGTTCATGGCTTTCTATTGTTGGCGAGCAATTTCCATTACAGTATGGCCATTATTCTTGTAGACGGTAAAGGGTATGCTGAATTTTTTAAGGCTATGCACAAACAGGGTAACATCAATCTCTACCGACTGGTTCTCGCTAAACTGGTTAAACTTGTCGGCAACAAACCCATTGTCGAATGCTGTTATGGAAATTTTCTGGGAATGCTCTTCGCAATCAACCTTGATGGCTGAACCGCTTTCAAGAACTGACATGAACTGCTCAAAAACTATCAGAACTGACTGGTAAATAATATCTCTATCGGCTTCAACCTCAAAACTTGATAAGTCCTTGCTTAATTCAAAAATAACGCCAAAGAAGTTGATAAAATCATTTAGCTCCAGTACAGCATGTTTTAGTAAATCGACCAAGTCAAATCGCTCGTTTGATACTTGCATTGATGGGTTTAGTAAATCGGAAAGGAGCTGCGAGCGTAACGAGAATTTTTCGAACCTTACCGTGCTTAATTCCAGGATGTGAAGTATTTCAAGGAGGTTTGGGTCGTTGCTTAGTGAACGTATAAGCTGAATTGGGCCGGTAATGCCATTAAGTAGAGTTCTTGACTCAAACCCAACCTGGCGTAAAATCTCGGAGTGACTTGAGTAATCATTTAGTTTCATGGCTAACTTATGTCAGCCTAAGGTAATAAAAAAAGCTGAAAGTTGTTCATCTACTCACCAAGTTTACTCTCGCTTTTAGCAATTATTGTAGCAATCATTGCATCGCCGGTTACATTTACTGTTGTACGAAGCATATCGAGTGGGCGGTCAATGGCAAGTATTAAAGCCAAACCCTCAACGGGCAAGCCCACAGAGTTCAGAACAATAATTAACATTACAATACCAGCTCCGGGCACACCCGCTGAGCCAATTGATGCCAAAGTTGCCGTAATTAGTATGGTTAGAAGTTGTACTAAAGTAAGTTCAACCCCAAAAACCTCGGCAATAAAAACGGTTGCAACAGCCTGGTAAAGACTTGTCCCATCCATATTTATGGTAACCCCTACCGGCAATACAAAGCTCGATATTTCATTGGGAACATTCAACTCCTTTTCCACCTGCTCCATGGTAACCGGTAGTGTGGCGGCGCTCGAGCTGGTAGAGAATGCCACTAGCTGAGCAGGAAAAATGGATCGGTAAAATTTCTTAAAGTTGATTTTAGCGTAAAGCTTTAAAAATGTGGGGTATACTAAGGTGATAATTAATAATAATCCAAGTATTACGGTTAAAGCGTATAACCCCAGCGAGGTAAAAAGTTGAACCGATGACCCTAAATCGGTTCCTACAAAATCGACTAAAAGAGTTACCATTAATGCAAACACACCAAAAGGGGCAAAAAGCATAACAATATCCACTATTTTGAGAATTACCTCATTTAACCCCGCAACAAAATCCTTTACTATAGCCACCTTTGAATGGGGAACAAGAATTAACGCAACACCAAACATTATGGCAAAGAAAATGACCTGCAGCATGGAAGTGTTATTGGATGCTGCGTTTACAACATTCTCTGGAACTATATCCACAAGGAATTGCAGAGGTGATTGCTGTGCGATGCCCTCGGCGGCTTGTTGCCTTTTGGCTAAATCGAACGAGTATTTTTCAAGTAATTCAACCCTTTTTGCCTCACTAACATAGCTTCCGGGGCGAATAACACTCACTAAAACCAGCCCAATTGTTACAGCAATTATTGTAGTAACAATGTAAAATGAAATGGTTTTTATTCCCAGCTTTGATAACCGACTAACATCGCTTAAGCCGCTAACCCCACTCACCAACGATGCAAATATTAGCGGCATGGCAATAAGCTTAAGCAGGTTCAGGAAAATGGTTCCAAAAGGCTTGATATAGTCAGTAGCAAAATGCTGTATTCCAAAAGTAATTACCAAAAATCCAAATGCCAAGCCAAGGAACATGCCTATTAAAATCTTGACGTAAAGGGGTAATTTGCGAAGCATAGACAGGAATTTAAGGATAAAGGATAAAGGATAAAGGATAAAGGTTAAAGGATAAAGGATAAAGGTTTAAGGTTTAAGTTTAAAATTTCAGATTTCAGATTTCAGATTTCAATAATATTCAAATTTCTAGTTTCATAGCTAAAGAGGATCAACTGTGCCCCTAAACTCGCCGGTAAAGTGGATATAATCAGCGGTTTGGATATCAATCTTGTAGCTCATTAGCCTACCCAGGTTAACCACATCGAATGTACCAGCCTTAATAGTGTATATTTTGCCGGTATCCTGTGCAAAATCGTAGTTGTAGTATATTTTGCATGAATCGGCAGTATATTTTCCTTTTTGTGAAAAGATGTCGATGGTGTAAAGACCATTCTTAACCTCGGCAATGTTTTCTGAGTAAAAGTATCCGGTTACTAAGGATCCAGTCCCGGTAAATTTACCGGCATCGGTGCTGTAGCTTACTCCCTCACCAAGCAGGTTTATAACAAATGGAGTTGCGCCTGTTTCAAGGGCATAGCTATACTTATGGCTATAGCCTCGGTAAAGGGTGAACTGTCCATCGTTAAACCTGATGATATTTATGTCCTGGTCGTCATTATCGTTTTTACAGCTGGTTACAATGGCCAGCGCCATCAGAACCATTCCTAAAAGTTTACGTTTCATACGTACAAAATATTTATATTATTAATTACTAAATCATTACTCTCTTGCTTTTAACAAACATTATCGAGCGGATGGAACACCCATAGTTTGACTTTGTCGAGCTCGCAAAAAACGCTCGGTTGTTCATCTGTGTTTGTGCAAGCTACCTTCCATGGGCGTTTCATAATCTGAAAATATTAGGCAAGTAATTTAATATTACTGCTAAAATAGTAAAAATGTTACATAATGTAAAAAAGGAGGTGAATAATTCACCCCCTTTTACTTACAAAAGCTGAAATATCTGTTAGTGGTCGTGGCCCATTCCATGCACATGACCATGGCTAATCTCTTCGGCAGTAGCTTCGCGAATGTTCTCAACCTTACCAGTGAAGTAAAGGTCCTTTCCAGCTAGGGGGTGGTTAAAATCCATAACCACGGAGTTATCGGTAACTTCAACCACTGTTCCATCCAGCGCATTTCCCTCGGAGTCGCGCATGGGTAAGCGGTTACCAATCACCAGGAGATCTTCCTGGAGCTCACCATCAATAACAAAAATCTCCTTGGGTAGCTCAACAATGGCCTGGTCGTTAACCTCACCGTAACCATCCTTGCTTGGAATCATAAATTCAAAGGAATCGCCTTCTGCGAGATCTTTAATATTATCCTCAAAAAGAGGCAAGAGCTGGCCATGCCCATAGAGGAATACAAGTGGATTATCTGCCTGTGCAGCATCAATCAAATCGCCATCAACCTTTAGTTCATAGCTAATTGATACAACTTTGTTTTTGGAAACGTTCATGTAAATTGTTTTAAAATATTAATTCATCAAAGAAACTACTTTCTTTTGGTATAAACAAGCGTGTAAGGTTAATTGTTCGCATTTAAGGTTGATAAATTTTGGTCATAGGTAAACAAAAAACATAAAATGATGTTGTTTATTCAAATAATAGTTACATATTTGTAATGTTTTAAAACAATCAATTTATTCACAATTTATTTTTAACGTAACATGAAAGGTAAAGTAAAATGGTTTGATGCAGCAAAAGGCTATGGCTTTATTCAAACCGAAGAAGGTAACGATGTATTCGTTCACTACACAGGAATTCAACGCGAAGGTTTTAAACGCTTAGATGAAGGTCAAGCCGTTAGCTTCGAAATTTCTGAAGGCAAACGTGGTCCACAGGCCACAAATGTAGTTGTGTTAGAATAACATTTATTCCTAACATAATAAAAGAAAAGGCCTCTGTTTGAGGCCTTTTTTATTTTAAAACGTGATAGAGAACCGAAGAATAGGGTTTGAAGTGTAAGGCGAATAGCGGTTATCGGTTAAATCCCATAGAACCAAAAAGTTAACGGCTGCCCTATCGCCTATCCGTTGACGCCAGCCTCCTCCTACCATATACATCCGTATCCATCCCATGCCTTGGGTAGAGGTAATGTCAAAAAAATTACGGTCAAGGTAAAGGTTCTCGAATTCACCGTGAATTACAAAACCACCATGAAGCTTAACGCCAAAGGCTTCATTAAAATCGGGGATGGGTAAAATATCGGTAAAACCAGAATATCCCCATATTGTAGTAGTTACCGGTTTTATACTGGTGCTCGAGGGGTCAAAGCTAAACCTTTCCCTGCGATAGGTATAACGCCCACCTAGCCCAACCGACCATTGTGGAAAAATCCAAATGCCACCCTGGGGCAATACATCAATTTGGGTTATGCGATTTCCAATAGCTAGGCCTAAACTACCCCCAAAGTATACTCTATCCGAAAATCGTTGGAAATCGCCATGTTTTCGTTGCGAAAAGACAAGGGTGCTTACCGAGACAAATATTACTAGAAAGATAGATTTTTTCAGCATAATACTGATGTTTACTTACTAATATGAACACAATATTAGCCATTTATGTTTAATTGGTTAACTTTATGTCTGTTAAAAAAGATTAGCGATGAACATAGTTATTACTGGTGCCTCGCAGGGCATAGGTTATGCAACTGCGATTGAACTAGCCCAAAAAGGAAATAACACCATTTTCTGTATAGCCCGAAACGGGCATAACCTAGAAAAACTACAGAATGAGGTTGCGAAGATTAACCCAGCCTCAACCGTTATCCCTGTAGTTTACGACTTGACAAAACTCTGCCAAGGAACTGAGGATATTGGCTCAATCATAAGAAAGCATATCGACAAGGTTGATATTCTGATAAATAATGCAGGATTGCTTTATG
>JAGPEQ010000067.1 GCA_018056955.1 Bacteroidales bacterium
GAGGTTTGAGCCACCAATAAGTTAAAGGTATTGGTGCCCATATCGATAATAGCTATAATCATCCTTTATAGTTCCACTCCCTGTAGAATTGCTCTAAAAAACTTTCCATAAACCTATGCCTCTCCTCGGCCAAGGCTTTAGCCGTAGCGGTGTTCATCCTATCCTTCAGGAGTAAAAGCTTTTCGTAGAAATGGTTAATGGTGTGCCCTTTGGCCGTTTTATACTCCTCAAAGGTTGAATGTAGCTGAGGTTTCACATTGGGAAGGTACAAGGGACGGTGCTTTGAACCCCCAAAGGCGAAAGCCCGGGCAATGCCAATTGCGCCAATGGCATCGAGCCTATCGGCATCCTGAACAACCATGGCCTCCAGGCTGCTAGGTGCAGTATCGACCCCAGCCCCTTTGTACGAAACTTGCTCCACTATTTCCAAAATCCTATCAACCTGATGATTGTTGTACCCAACAGCTAAGAGCATTCGGGTGGCATTGGGATATCCATTGGCCCCCGAAAGTTTCCAGTCGTCGGTATCGTGAACAAGCGCTGCTGGCTCAACCAGGGCAAGGTTTGCCCCCTCAGCCTTGGCAATATGTAAAGCCATTTGAGTTACCCTTTGAACATGCCACCAGTCGTGCCCGGTAGTATCGTGCTCAAAAAAATCCTTTACCAGCCTGTAAAGCTCGGCTATATTGATTTGATCCATCCCAATTCTTTGCCGCTAATATCGTTTTTTTATACGAGACTAAGAACTAATTTGAAGCGCCTATATCTATTTTCAAAATTTATTAGTCGTAAAGAAATGCATCCCCATTAGGATCTTCCTCAAAATCGGTAGAACGACAGCGCGGGCAGCGGGGTGACGCATTAAACCTAAACTGCCCGCCACACTTACATTTGCCCACAAATTCCTCAATTGCAGCCTCATAGCTATCCTTCGGCAGAGGCTCACCCGGAAAAAGTTCCCTGATTAAATTATCGTAGTGTGCGGTAGCAAGGCTATATGGCTGATTCAAACCTTTAAGATACCTTAAATGTAATTCGCCCAACTGCTCAAAGTTTACAGACTTATGTTTTCCGCATGTATCGCAGCGGAGCATGTGAAAAGTAAATCCACCGCCATCCATTATTTTAAAACGTCGGCCGCAATTTTTACAAATACCATAATACTGTATACCCATAGCTTTTAAAATTTTATTTTGATGACAAATATGAAATGTTGAAACGACAAATTCTGTCGGTATTAAAATTAGTGGAAATTTTTGCCATTTGGCTACTCCCACCCCTCAAGTCCATCGAAAAGAGTTGGGCCAGATTGAATGTTTTTGCGCTTGTTGCTCTTTTTTCTGTAGTTAAGGAAGAAAAATCGCTGGGCATCAAAAGTTGAAATTGCCTTTCTTACCCTGTTTACCGTTTCCTTGCTCACCTCAACATTGGCCACCCCTTTTATTTGAGTGATTTCAAAGCATCGTTTAGCAGAGTTCTTCTCAACTTGGACAGTTGCTTTTTCATCGCCGCTGACATGCAGGAAAAACGAACGTTTTGCCATTAATTCCCGCGTATATGAGGCCACACAGTTCCGCATTTTTTTGCCTTCGGCAGCAAGGGCCTCAGGCGTATCAATCAGAGTAATCCCCTTGGGTAGGGTTAAGCTATCAGTATAAAGGGGTTTTGGTTTTTGGCTTAAGTTTGACAAGGACTTTAGGTTTATTGCATAATCGTGGAAACCGGCCAATAACTCGCGGGTTGAGTCGTAACTATTATTGAACCTGATTGGGCTAACATCACCTGAACTTTGAATATTTTCCTTGGATAGCAATTCGAGCATTTCGCTCAGCTTTTGATGTGCAATGCAGCAATCAGCCTTTACCATACAGTAGTAGGCCAAGTTGATGTAACGGAAATACTGATAATTTCGGGCATACTGCATAGTTAACTTTTCAATACGCTCTAGTGTAGTTTGAGCATTTTGAGCAACCATGAGGAGCAGTAAAGCCACGTTTATCTTGTCCCACGAGTCGAAAAAGGGTTGCGATAACACATTCCTGTAAAACATCCGGGGCGAAACCTTTTCTGACAATTCATCGCTAACTATTAATTGTGCGAGCGCCAAAGGATTGGTAACTCTTCGTTCAATAATTGGCTTAAGCAGCAAAGCATGTGCGAAAAGAATAGGGTAAGGAAACGCTTTTACTAGCCAATCTATCCCAAGCGGATTACAGAATGTGTCCAAATGTTCGGCAGAGCTGAGGAAACTAAAATTCGAAGGAATTGAGAGCACTGTGCCTGTGGAATTGCTTACCTCAACCACAAACTTTTCAGGCGTAGTGCCGTTTTGCTTGTTCCAAAAAATCCATCGTGTAAGGTGTTGCTCCTTAACTTTACCGTAGCTCAAAGTTGATTTCCCCAGCATAAACTAATGATATGATAAATTATCACCCCTTGCCTCCCAACCTAAAATTAGGAACTAAACCGTGCGAAACCAAGGTTTGAACTATCAAATTTTAAACATGTTAATAATTTAACTATATTGCTGTCTGTCTTTTTCTTATACATAACATAGACCTGATATCCGAAAGTGAAATGTACCCAGAAATCAGAATATCAAAACCACATGTTGCATTTCTCCTGCTAATAGGTTATTGACAAAGGAAGATTGAAATAATGATTACATTAAAAGTTGCGTGTTTCAGTTTTTTGCATATTACACTGTGCAAATAAACAATAAAATGCACAGTATATTGTGAAATAAATTAACTTTACCTAAAAAAATGGAGCAGCTTAACATCATTTACCACGAGTTAACAGATAAGGTAAATACCAGATTTACTAGGTATTTGCTTCCAAAAATCAACTGGAATGCCAGACTTATAGCCATTACAGGGCCAAGAGGAGTTGGAAAAACTACACTAATGCTACAAAAAATTAAGATTGAAAACAAAATAGATGAAAGTCTTTACGTTTCGCTCGATAATATTTATTTTTCAAACCATACATTGTTCGAATTGGCTGGTTACTTTTATAGGTATGGCGGCCGCCATTTATTTATTGATGAGGTACATAAGTATGAAACCTGGTCACAAGAAATAAAAAATATTTACGATAGTTTTCCCGATTTGCAAATTGTGTTTAGCGGTAGTTCTATTCTCGATATTTATAAAGGTTTTGGTGATTTAAGCAGGCGTGTTGTCCCCTATCATTTAAATGGATTATCATTTCGCGAATATTTGATATTCGAAACAGGGCAAGACTCGGAAGCATATAGCCTTGACCAAATACTTTCTCAAAAAGTGAAAATAAAACTCGAAAATCCTTTGATTCACTTCAAAAAGTACTTAAATCATGGGTATTACCCGTTTTACAAGGACGACGATTTTATGATTCGATTAACAGGAACTGTAAATGCTGTTTTAGAGGTAGATATTCCAAAATATTTAGACTTGAAGGTTTCAACCATCGATAAACTAAAACATTTGTTGCAAATAATTTCCGAAAGTGTTCCTTTTAAACCAAATTACTCTAAAATTGCTGATTTAATCGGGGTATCCAGAAATTTATTACCTGATTATCTTGCTTATCTTGAAAAAGCAGGCTTAATTCTTGAGTTAACCAACGAAACCAAAGGTATTAGAAGGCTAGGAAAAGTAAACAAGGTATACCTGAACAATCCGAACTTAGCCTACATGCTAAGTGGTGAAAATGCCAATATTGGCAATATCAGAGAAACATTTTTCTTCAATCAACTTAAATTAAATCACAAAGTATTTTCTTCTGAAACAGTAGATTTTAAGGTAGAAGGTAATGAATTTGAAATAGGTGGCAAGAGCAAAGGCAATAAACAGATTTCCAAACTTTCCAATGCCTATATAGTAAAAGACGACATTGAATATGGTTTTGGAAATACCATCCCGCTTTGGCATTTTGGTTTGTTGTATTAGTAATGGCTATTTTACCCCAATCCCCATTTCTAAACACTAACTATTTCCCCTTTGTATTCAAAATCGGCTAATGGTAAAATGTTTACTACCTTTGTTGCCAATAACAAAAGTTATGACTCGACGTATTCAACCCTTTGCCGTTTACAGCGATGGCAAGGGAAATATTTATGAAAATCCCAAACTATTTGCAGCGGGACGCTCGGGAAACCGTGTTTACCCCCTTTACCTCGATGAAATGATACCCCTGCCCTATGGCAGCGAACTTTTTGAACTTCCCGGTCGTAAGGTTTTAGGCTATTCCCGAAAGGGCGAACTGGTTGAAAGCAACCAAGGAATTGCCTGCGCTGCCTTTATTGCCCCTGCCCACACTCAACTCTCTATTGCTGCATGGGTTAACACACCCAATGCACCTGTTCTACCACTCTACGCCTATACAGCTATTGGCTGGTACAACGGGCAATTCTACGTCCCAGCCATCCGAATAGACCCCGATACTCGACAGGATTGCGAGAACTTCAACCAGAAAATCATTATAAAACGGGGCAAGGAACTTAAATTGCGATTCCCAAACAATAGGCTAATCCACCACTTGGTGGATAACTGCGCCTTTACCTACCTTTGCCCTGCAGCGCGAAACTACGTGATGAATAGGTGGGAGGCCCCTTTACCCACCTCGCCTACCTGTAACGCACGCTGCGTGGGATGTATTTCCAAACAGGACAAAAGTGAATCGCCGGTACACGAGTCGCAGCATAGGCTTACCTTTGTGCCTACTGTCGATGAAATAGTAGAAGTGGCCGTACCGCACCTCGAAACAGCACCTAACCCGGTGGTGAGCTTTGGCCAAGGTTGCGAGGGGGAACCCCTGATGCAGTGGGAGTTGCTACGCGATGCCATTAAGGCTATCAGAGCTAAAACCTCAAAAGGTATTATTAACCTGAATACCAATGGCAGTAGGCCCAAAGCAGTTGAGGAACTTTTTCGGGCTGGACTTAACAGCATCAGGGTAAGCATGAACTCTGCTCAGGAAAAATGGTACAATCTCTACATCCGTCCGGTAAACTTTACTCAAGCCGATGCCGTTGAGTCGCTCAGAATTGCCCACCGGTTTAACGCATGGTCGTCAATCAACTACTTTGTAATGCCGGGTATTACCGATACAGCCGAAGAGCTGAATGCGCTGAAAGTAATTATTGAATCTGCCCGTATTAACATGATACAGTGGCGCAACTTCAACATAGACCCCGATTGGCTTTTTAGCCGCATTGAATTTAATGGGCAAGGAGAACCCCTTGGAGTGAATCAAATAATGGAACAAATACGTATACTCTACCCCTGGGTTTACTTTGGGTACTTTAACCCGCCCTTAAACATTATCGAACAGTATCAGTTTAAATAGATATAGATCTATGGAAACGTACATCTGTAAGGCTTGCAATTTGAAGTTTGATGCTAACGGGACTAAAACCGAATGGATTGATGCCGCATTTGGTCCATGCAGTAAGTTGATAGCAAAGTGCCCAGAATGCGGGAACGAGTGCGATGAATTCCGTATTCCCAAGCAGGGTTCAACCGATAGCTACCAACATGCTTCACACAAGCCAGCCTGCGATTCCTGCTGCGGTGGATGTGGAATATAACGCTAAAAGCTAAAATGATATGGTTGAGATTAAAGTTCTTGGTATAGGCTGCCCAAACTGCCACAAGCTGGAGGCTATGTGCCACGAGGTGGTAAACGAGCTGGGGATTGATGCTCACATTGAGAGCGTAACGGATATGAATCAGTTTATGGATTATGGGGTGCTACTAACCCCAGCCCTGGTTATAAATAACGAGGTTAAGGTTCAGGGGAAATTACCCCTTAAGCCCACTCTTGTAAACTGGATTAAACAAGGGGACAAATAGCATGAATGCCTGCAAAAGCAGGCATTCAGTGTAAATTCTACCAAGTATTCACATCGTAATCGGGCACCTTGCGAACTCGCTTGGCTACCTCCTGGCCTTTCTCGTTGATGCCAATTACAAACTCAACCATATCGCCCTCAATGAGTTCCTCAAACTCACCATCTTCAACATCCTGGTAGTGGAAGAAAAGGTTGTTGGGCGGATACTGAATGAAACCGTAGCCATTGTTCACACTTAAAATGCGTGCGCGCTTGGCTTCCTCATCGGTAATGATTTCTTTAGTCGCCTGTCGGGGCTGGCTGTAGTCCTGAACCGCAAAGAGGTTCTCAACCACCTTATCCTTACGCTTTAACCCATCGTTAATGAGTTCGTGCATGGGTAGGGGGTAAGTAACCTCACGAAGCAACTCCTGCGAGGTGCGCGTGGTTACCTCGCGGCCTTGGTCGTCGGTGTAATCAAAATCCCACGCTAAAACCATAACCTTAGTTCCCAACGAGTTGATTTTGCGGATAAGCGGAACGTAGTCGCCATCGGAGGTGATAAGCACCAGAACGTTAAAGCGCTTGTAGAGCGTTTGCTCAAAGGCTTCAAGGGCAAGCCAAACATCAATTCCTTTATCCTCGCGGCGTCCACCACGCGGGCGAATGGGAAGGTAGTGGGTAATAACCCCTTCGGACATCAGGATATCATCGAATACCCTGTCGTTGTAGAGCTGATTTCCACGCTGGCTTGCCTCCTGGGCGCTGATGCGGCCACGGAAAAAATGTGCCTCAATCAGCTGGCAGAAATTAGGGTCTACACCCTCCTCGTTGGCAACCATATGCCGAATAAACTCATGTAAACCGGCAATATTCAACCTCTTTTTCCGCTGATGGAAGTAGTTGTAGTAGTTGCTTACATGCAGGAAGTAGTTCCCGTCGTAGAACACGCCAATGCGTATCAAATCCTTTCTCTGGTTTTTTAGAGCCATGTTTAATAGATTTTGGATTGTTAATTAACTTAATTAGCTGCTAGTCTCTTTGAGTGCAAAGAGGCTGCAAATATAATTCTTTAGCAATCACACAAAAAAAATATATCTAAATAATGCGATATCTTAATGCAAACGTTTACAGGTCGATAATTCCATTTTTAATGGCATACTTAACCAAATCGACAGTAGTGGTTAACTCCAACTTTTGCATGATATGATTTTTATGGGACTCCACGGTTCTAACGCTGATAAAAAGTTTATCGGCAATAAGCTGATTTGAGTATCCCTGTGCAACCATTCGAAGTATCTCCATCTCGCGAGGTGTTAGCTTTTTATCCTCGTATTCCTCAACCCTTTCGGGGTTTTTGATTTGCCTGAGATAGCTTTTAAGGATTATACCCGACACCTCTTTGCTAAAGTACTCACTCCCATTGTAAACCTGCTCAATGGCTTCGATAAGTTCCTCGCGCGATATGCTCTTATGCAGGTAGCCCTTGGCGCCATTGCGAAGCGAATTGAATATGAACTCCTGCTCTGTATGCATGGAAAGGATTATCACCTTAATACCCGGATGGTTCGTGGTAATAAGCTTTGCCAGCTCTATGCCCGATATTTCGGGAAGCGAAATATCAACAAGCAGCACGTTAGGCCTTGCCTGCTCAATCAGGTTCAGCATGGTTTTGGCACAATCGGCTTCGGCAACCACCTCAATGTTAGGGAGGTTAGTCAATAGCGACCGAATGCCATCGCGGACTAACTGGTGATCCTCAACCAAAGCTACTCTTATTTTATCCATTTACCGATTGGTTTTGTGGTTTTAATGGAAACTGTGCAACTATTTTGGTGCCTTTCCCTTCGGACGAAATGATGTTGATACTTCCGTTCAGCAGAATTGCCCTTTCTTTCATGTTATACAATCCGTTTCCGGTATCGGTAGGAATGGCAGTGTTAAATCCCACACCATTGTCCTCAATAATTAGGTGAAGATTGCTAAAATCGGCATAAACCGTAATGTTTGCCCTACTGGCGCCGGAATGCTTAATCACATTGGTAAGGGCTTCCTGAATAATCCTGTAAACATAGGTTTTTAAAAGCTGATCGATAGGTTCGGGCAGAACTCCAACGGTAAGCCCCACGCTAATCCCCGAATTGTTCTCAACCTCGTTGCAAAGATTACGGAGCACAACGGCAAGACTGAACTCCTTCAATGCAGCAGGCATAAGGTTGTTGGATATACGGCGAACCTCCTCGATGGTGTGGTTGAACATTTGCTTTACCTGCGTAAGAGTACTGTTCAGTTCACCAGCCATGTCGTGGGGTATGCTCTCAAGCTTTAGCTTAATGGCTACCAGGTTTTGCCCTAACCCATCGTGAAGCTCGCGGGACAAGCGCTGGCGCTCCTTTTCCTGGCCATCAATAACCGATTTTACCTGTCGCATCCTTTGGAGCTGTAGCTCCCGCTCCATAAACTTCCGGTGGGTGATATCCCTTATCACAACCGACTCGGCCACTTGCCCTCTGAATTTAATCGATTTTACCTGAACCTCAACATAAAGGGTATTCCCATTGCTTTGGCGGAGCAGCCCTTCAACGCTTGGTTGCCGAGCGTCCCTGGCTTCCTTAAGTAAATCCTCATCAACCTTAATAACATCGAAAAGGCGAAGCCTGTAAAGGGCACTCTCGGGATATCCTGTCATTTCAGGAAAAGCAGGGTTGAAGAAGATTGGAATGCCATCGTGATGTATAACAATGGCATCGACCGATGCCCGGTAAAACTGGTTTAACCTATCGCTTACTTCATGGTGTTGTAGTTTTAGCTCCTGGAACCTAAACCTCAACTGGTGTATCAATGGCTTAACGATTGAAACGAGTTGTACTTTGCTTTCGCTGATATCGTGGTTCTCAACTATGCTTTTCTCAACTAAATTCAATTCGTTTGCCAAAGCTATTGATCTTAGCTTAGCCTGTAAGGCCATGACCACAAAAATCACCAGTGATATAACTATTAGAAAGACAATGGCCTTCAAGAGTAAGTTGCCAATGTTGACCTTGAAAAGCGAGGCTAATGCTTTTTGGAACTCCAAAACCGATACCGGATTATTGATGGCTACCCAATGGGTATCACTTTCACTCTGTTTTAAATCTCTATCAAGCATCAACTTTAGCTTAATGCCAACCCAGGCGTTAGCATCGGGATCAATACGATTAGCTAATGCGATTGCTGGATGTTTCCCTGAATTATCTATTTTTATAAAGATATTGCCTATTTGATTATTTGATATCGATTCATACCAATCAGAATACCGAATGGATAGATGCCTTTCATCATCAACCGAAAAATGAGCAGTCTCATTTTCTGATTTTATGTATATGCCATCAATATCGCTATAATCCAAAAGTAAACGGTGAATAGCATTTCGAATTTGGGTATCGTTACCGGCATTGGAATAATTCAAGTTTAGGTGTACGACTTCGGAATTCACCTGTTGCAGCCTTAGTGCCAGGGTTTGTTCAAATAATTTTTCCGATTTTTTTGCTTGATTTAAAGTGTTTATAAACCCCAATAGGGTAAGTGCCAATGCAACAACAAGCAGGTATGGGTATTGCTTTAGTATTGTGTATTTTAAGAGATTTTTGAATAAACTAGTGCGATAGGGCATGGTTTATATAAATAATTTTGGTATCGTAATTTACGTAAACATTGAAATAATTCAATACCTTCAACAAAAAAATTTTTACACCAAACGCGCTATGGGAAAAAGCATTAAGTTTAGGGTGATTGATTTTGCTGCCGATGGTTACCATTGGCTGGTTGATTGCACTTTAAACGGCCAAAGGTACTGGCTGATAATTGACACCGGAGCAACCCGGAGTGTAATTGATCAATCGGTTTTAGGCGATGCAGAGGTAACAAATCACCCTCAGGGCTTGGTAATAGGCTTTGGTTCTCAAACCGACAGCATTAGCACCGCTACAATCAAGCAAATAACAATTGGCGGTATAGACTACAACGACTTTGACGTTGCGGTGGCTGATTTAAGTAACCTTATTGAGCTCTACTCCCAAATGGCTAACGTTAAGCTGGCAGGCATTCTGGGGTGCGATTTTTTGATGCGCAATGCCACAAGCATAAACATTCACAGGAAACGCATTTACCTGAAACCTGTTAAAGGTGAAAATGAGTAACAGCTAAAGGCTGTTTGTATGTTAAAAAAAATTATATTTGCCCGATATTTTTGAAAACTGGCAAATTATCAACTTTTTAATACTTTAGAACGATGCAGAATAAAGGTGCGATCCGATTTATTGCCATTGCATTAGCGCTGGTGTGCTTGTACCAGCTTTCGTTTACTTATGTAACCTGGCGGGTTGAAAGCAAAGCCCGCGAATATGCAACGGTTAACAACATTTTTGATTCCAAGAAGTACGAGCATTACCTCGACTCCATGTCGCAGGAGCAGGTGTACAATTTCCTTTTCGTACGAAAGTATAACTACAAGGAGTGTAAGGAAAGGGAAATAAACCTTGGCCTCGACCTGAAAGGCGGTATGAACGTTATGCTCGAGGTGTCAGTTACCGATTTGGTTAGAGCCTTGTCCAACAACAGTCAGGACAGCGCTTTTGTAAAAGCGCTAAACCTGGCAACCCAGATGCCCGGTAGCGAGCACTTTATCGATAAGTTTGGCAAAGCCTTTAAGCAGGTGGCTCCAAATGCTCGGTTGGCTTCAATTTTCAATACCCCTGAACTACGGGGTCGTATTAACTTCGATTCTTCGGACGAGGATGTACTTAAGGTGCTGAAGCAGGAAGCCGAAAATGCTATTGATAACTCCTTCAACATTCTTCGTAACCGTATCGACAAGTTTGGTGTTGCACAACCCAATATTCAACGCCTCGAGAATTCAGGACTCATTCTTATTGAATTACCTGGTATTAAGGAACCTGAGCGTGTTCGCAAACTTCTACAGGGAACTGCAAGCCTTGAGTTTTGGGAAACCTACGAGTATAGCGAGTTGTTCAACAACTTTATGGCTGCCAACAGTACCCTTGCTGAAATAAACAAGGCAAGTCAGCCAACTGTTACCGAAACCGCTAAAAAAGATGAAACCACTGAGCAGAAGGATGAACTGCTAAGCAAACTTAAGGAAACCGAAAAAACCGATACCTTAAAGGCCGCAGCCGACATGGCTAAGGATTACCCCTTATTCAGCATTCTGCAGCCTAACCTATACAACAATCAACCCGCACCTGGCCCTGTTGTTGGATATGCCCATATCAAGGACACTGCCCAGGTAAATGAAATTCTCAGAATGCCCAAGATTAGGGCATTATTCCCTCCCGATGTAAAATTCCGCTGGGGAGTTAAATCGCCCAAGTGGGACAAGAATAAGGTATTCTATGAGCTTATTGCTCTTAAAGTAACCACCCGCGATGGCAAAGCACCCCTCGATGGTGGAGCCATTACCGATGCCCGCGAAGCTTTTGGCGATCGCAAGGGCGAAGCCGAGGTTGACATGGAAATGAATGCCGAGGGTGCACGTATTTGGGCACGTATGACCGGCGAAAACGTTGGTCGTTGCATTGCCATTGTGCTCGACGATTACGTTTACTCATTCCCTCGTGTTCAAACCGAAATTAAGGGTGGACGTTCACAAATTACTGGCGATTTCACCATAAACGAGGCTAAGGACCTTGCCAACGTGCTAAAGTCGGGTAAACTTCCTGCTCCTGCTCATATTGTTCAGGAACAATTGGTTGGTCCATCGCTCGGCAAGGAAGCCATTAACTCTGGAATGAACTCCTTTATTGTGTCGTTCATCATCGTGCTGCTTTACATGGTTATTTACTACAGCCGTAGCGCTGGTTTAGTAGCCGACTTTGCCCTTGTAACCAACCTGTTCTTCATCATGGGCGTTATGGCATCGTTTGGTGCTACCCTAACCCTACCCGGTATTGCAGGTATTGTGCTTACCCTTGGTATGGCTGTTGACGCCAACGTACTTATTTTTGAGCGTATCCGTGAGGAACTCCGCGGTGGTAAAGGTTTGAGCCTTGCCGTTAAGGACGGTTACCGCAATGCGCTCTCCGCTATTATCGACGGTAACGTTACCACACTGCTAACCGGTGTTATCCTATACCTGTTTGGTTCAGGACCTATCCGTGGTTTTGCTACTACCCTGATGATTGGTATTATCACATCGATGTTCTGCGGAATATTCATTACAAGGCTATTCCTGCTTTGGATGGAAAAACGCAACATTCCAATGATTTTCTCTACCAAACTTTCGGAAAATGCTTTCCAGAAAGTTAACATCGATTTCATTGGGCTACGTAAAAAGGCTTATTTCTTCTCCGGCACTTTGATTGCCATTGCAATTATTTCGTTGGCCGTTCGTGGTTTGAACCCGGGTATCGACTTTGCCGGTGGATGTTCATACATTGTTCGCTTCCAGAATACCGTTTCAACCCAGGAGGTAAGCAAATCGCTTAAAACATACCTTGGCGAAGCCCCCGAAGTAAAAACCATTGGCGCATCGAACCAGGTAAAAATTACCACCAAGTACAAAGTAGCCGATAACGACCCCAATGTAGACAACGAGGTTGATTCATTGATTTACCTCGGTGTTAAACCGTTTATGGCCAATGGCGCTAACTTTAGCGACTTCCAGCACGATTACAAGCAAAGCTCCATTAAGATTGGGCCTACCATTGCCCACGATATCAAACGCGATGCTTACATTGCTGTGTTCTTTGCCCTTGTAGTAATTTTTGTTTACATCCTTATCAGGTTCAGGTACTGGAGCTACAGTGCCGGCGGTGTTATAGCTCTTTTCCACGACTCGCTAATAACCATTGGATTGTTCTCAATCCTTTACTACAGGGTGCCATTTAATATGGAGATTGACCAATCGTTTATTGCAGCTATCCTAACCATTATTGGTTACTCCATTAACGACACGGTTATTATTTTCGACCGTATCCGTGAGTACATGGGTCTGCACCCCAAGCGCACCAGAAGGGAGAACATGAATAGCGCTATTAACGATACATTGAGCCGTACCTTCTCAACATCGTTCACTACTCTCATTGTACTTATCCCAATGTTCTTCTTTGGCGGTGAAGTAATTCGTGGTTTTGTTTTTGCTCTTATCGTTGGTATTCTAATTGGTACCTACTCCTCAATTTTTGTAGCAGCACCAATTGCTTACGATCTAGAGAAACGTAAAGAGGATAAGAAAAACAAGTAATCTATATCGATGCTTAAAAAAAGGCGACCCTAACGGTCGCCTTTTTCTTTTACTAATCTCCCCTAAAAATATTTCCGCCTCACCTTTTTTTATTTGCCCAATTGAATTTGTTAATTCATGGTATTTTTGGCTTTGGTGTTCATTTTAACATTCCTCAAACATCAACATATTCCGTCTATTCCGCCTCATTCCTTCATAAAATCACCCATGTCTATTCCGACTCATTCCTCAAAATTCATAGTACTTGGATTAAATTCCTCGAAGAGGAGTGATATTCAATGTTGTTTAGTTAATGTTATTTGTCATGCTGAACCCAGTCGAAGCATCTATATCCTCCTTTATTTCTTTTTAATGTGATTCCTCGACTAGCTCGGAATTACAAACCTCTGGCATCCTCGTTCTCTTTGTCATGCTGAGCTCGCCGAAGCATCTCTTTGTGCCTTTAATCCTTTATTCCTTTTGATTGGTTTTCAAACAATCGCTCTTTGCCATGCATTTTTATTGCGATGCAACCTTTCTGAGCTGTTCTTTGGAAAAAGTATTGC
>JAGPEQ010000068.1 GCA_018056955.1 Bacteroidales bacterium
CAGGCCGTGAGTATTTACAACTCTAAAAGATTACATGTATCTTTGGGCCTTAAAACCCCTGATGATGTTTTTATGTGTGTCGCTTAAATCTATTTCTAACCTGTAGACTTATTTCAGGACTAGACAGGATAATGGATGAGTGCCAGATAGCCTAAAGTTAATTGGGTTGATTTTTTAGTCAATTTTCCTATCTTTACTAAACCTTTTAATCACATATGCATCAATATAAAAAAATGCTATGAAACGATATTTTTTCACATTAGTCCTGGCTATAGCAGTATTTCCATTGGCTGCACAAACCGAGCAAAACCTTGATAGTAAGGTTGATAAGCTATTAAGAGAAAACGAGGAATTGAACCATAGAATAGATATTCTTGAGAAACAGATTGACGATGTGCTATGGTTTAACCGCCTTGGCGATGTTGCGTTTATTGACAAGGTATTTATATACGGCCCACCACCAGCACATATCCGAAACCCTGAGCAAACCGGTGCAAAAAATCCCTTGAAATTTTGGACCTATGTTTTTATACCCCGCAACATTGACCCATCGAAAAAATACCCGCTTATAGTGCTGCCACATGGAGGCGTTCATGCCGATTTTACCACATATCACACCCACATAGTCCGCGAAATGATAGCCCAGGGATACATTGTGGTTGCACCCGAATACCGTGGCAGCACAGGCTATGGCGAATCGTTCTGGCGACAAATTGATTATGGCGGGTTGGAAAACGAGGATGTTTTTGCCAGCCGTAACTATATGGTTGAGAACTACGACTTTGTGGATGGGAACCGTGTAGGAATTGTGGGCTGGAGCCATGGGGGTATGATTGCCCTGCACAATATATTTGACCATCCCGATAGTTACGCTTGCGCCTTTGCCGGTGTGCCTGTATCGGACATGATACTGCGCTATGGCTATGCCGAGGATGAATACCGTAAGCTCTACGATGCCGATTACCACATTGGAAAAACTCCCCGGGAGGATATAAATGAGTACCGTCGACGCTCACCTGCATGGCAGGCCCACAAGCTAAAAACCCCACTCCTCATTCACACCAACACCAACGATGATGATGTTTACGTAATTGAGGTGGAATCGCTCATTAAATCGCTTAAGGCTGAGGGGAAAAAATTTGAGTACGAAATATTCCAGGATATGCCCGGCGGCCACTCATTCGATAGGATTGACACAAAGGCTGCACGCCAAATAAGGGTGAAAATCTATAAGTTCCTGGCGCACTACCTTAACCCGCCTAGACCCATAAAGTCAGTTGAGGATATCAATAGGGCAGCGTATTTGCCTATAAAGTAAATCACCAAAATTATACTTCCCCACTGATTGATATAATGTGTAGTTTCATTATAGTGTATATTCATTTCTGCTTTAGATATTGTCTTAGGATGTTCGTAATTTAAGCCATTATCTAATCCCTGTCAAGATGTTTAAAAACACTAAATAAAAAATAATTAGTGTAAGAGATAATTCTACTTTTGTAAATGAATTAAAAACCTAACTTAAACAATAAAACTATGAAAATTAAAACATTAATTTCATGTGTGTGTGTGTGGAATAGCTCTAGTTTCCTGCGAAAAGTATTCACTTGAAATACAAAATCCACAAAACGAAAAGATCAATGTACAGCTGAGCAATGGTATGCTAGCTTTTAAAAGTCTTGACGACTTTTTAAAAGTTAAGCATAAAGTTTCTGAGCTAAGTGATGAAAATTATGAGTTATGGCTTGAAGAAACAAATTTCAATTCTTATGAAAAAGAATATGAAACAGTTTTAAATGAACTTGAAAATGCAAAAACCTATGAAGAATACCTTTCAATAATAAATGAAAATAATGATATTATAAAAGAAGAAAATGATGTTATTAAACCTATTGTAAAAAGTTCTTCTCTTAGAAAAATTATTAATAGAAAAGGTGAAGTAATTATTGGTGAACAATATACATTTTTTGATAGTGTATATCAATATTCTATGCCAATAGAGAATTATTTAAACAAAAAGTCAAACTGTAAGGCGTATGAGTTGACTAAAAATAGATGGCTTATGAATATTGATAACCAAAGCATTAGGGAGAATCAACCAATATGGTGTCCAATGAGTTATCATAGTGAAGTAAAAAATAATGACGGAGATAGAAAAGCATGTTTAGATTTATTTTTAGAAAATATATATAAATATTTTGAAACTTACCAACAAGTAAAAATAACTTCTGAGGTAACTATAGAGGGTACGGCCCTGAAAAAGAATATTTGGGGTAACTGGGTAATTTATAAAACAAATAACTATCTAAATTACGATTTTTCTATAGTTAAAAATGAAATAGGTTCAATACCTAAAACCTATCAAGGTTCTAAAAGTAACACCGATAGAGTTTACTGTGGCTTCTCTGAAACAGTTCAAAATATAACCGTACATATATCTCAAGATATAACTAATTCTTATCTATTCCAGAGAGTTGGTGATAATAACTATACACATAGAGGTATGGATGGCAAAACAGCTGTTTTAAAATCGTGCACATCCATTTACTAATTTATATATAACCGGTGGTAAGTTTACTTATCACCGGTTTTAAAAATAAATTTATATGAATTTAAGAGTAATAATTATATTCTTTTTTGTCCCATTTTCAATATTCGCTCAACCTAACCTCAGAGTTAAAGCAATACTCTCACTTACTGAAACAATTCCGGTAAGTAATGATGATGTTACTTCTAATAGAAATACAAACAAGACATATGGAAAAGGGCTGGGTGTTGAGTATTTCTATAGTAGAACTTTTTTTGATTATGGGTTAAGCAGCAGTTTAATACATGCTAGCTATAATGTTTCGAGCACTCGTGATCAATTTACTTTATACAAGCTTGGGATAAGCCCATTTATTCAAATTAAACCTATAAAAGTATCGAGTTTAAGAATAGGGTTTAACCCAATTCTTTTTTTTAGCTATTGCAAAAACGATTTATACCAGAACAACTGGATTGTTAAAGCAATAAAGTACTCCATAGGTTTCGATTTAAAGAAAAAATATTCATTTGAACTTGGTCTAATAACATCCTATGACCCCTACTTAAAACATGGACGAATCCCATCAGGTATACCCGGTGCAAGCTACCGCGATTTCTATTTTCGTGATATTGAATTTAGCTTTAAGTACAACATTAGCAGTTTTAAAAAAGATTAAGTTATGGGTTTTAATAAAATAGTATCCACTTTACTTTTTTTAATTTTTTTTATTAATAAAACCAATGCGCAGGTTTACTACCGTGGATGTGTACGCGATTCAGTAAGCCTAGAACCCCTTATTGGGGCAACTGTAAGGTACGGGCAAATAGGGACATCGACCGATGTTAATGGAAGTTTTAGTTTAAAGGTACCTACATCTATAAGCCAAGTTGAGGTTAGCTATGTAGGATATGAATCCAAAATCATTGAGCTAAACGAGAATCAAATAGTTCAGGTATTACTTGCCCCATCCGCACAAATTGATGAAGTTGTTATAACCGGAAGGGCTCTAAAATTCGACCCAATTTCATCAAAGGTAACCCTAAACTCTAGTTTATTAAGCAGCTTACCTGCTATGGGAGGTGAAAAAGATTTGATGAAAAGCCTGTATGTTCTGCCCGGTGTTACTGGAGCTAATGAGGGTTCGGCAAGTTTGATAGCTAGGGGTGGAAATACCGACCAGAATCTTTTCCTAATAGATGGTGCAAACCTATACAACACAGGGCATTTTTTCAATCTCGTGTCGGTTTACAATACCGATGCTGTAAAAAAAGTAGATTTTTATAATGGAAACTATCCTGCCCGCTATGGTCAATCTCTATCTTCAGTGGTAGATGTAATACTCAGGGAGGGTAATAAATCAAAAAAGGAAGGACTTGTAGATATAGGTATTTTAAGCAGCAGGATGCTTCTTGAAGGCCCTTTGGATAGCAATAAAAAATCATCATACATTATTTCAATGCGCTCCTCATACCTCGATCTACTTAAAGTTTACCAACTTGATAGGTATAATAAAAAACAAGATGAGAGCTATTTTGGGTTCACTTTTTTTGATATTTCAGGGAAACTAAACTTTGAACCCAGCGCTGATAGAAAATATTTCATAAGTGGTTATTGGGGAACTGATTACAATAGAGATTTTTATAGATATGGAGAAGAAACAAAAAAATATACAATTATTAATAACGGAGCACTATCAATAAAGGGTATCCAACACCTGAATAACCGTTTAACACTAGATGAAGGTATTCACTTCACCTTCAATACATATAAAAACAAAGGGAAAGACCCCGATTACTTTAATAAATTATACTTTTCACAGAGTAATAAGCTATTCGACTTGCAGGTAAAAGCCAATGCCACATGGCAAGCAAACTCTAAACACGAAATAATAGCTGGAATTTCGAATACAGGAAAAGTAATTGCACCTTTCAACTTTTATTTAGAGAATTATGAGTACAAAGAGCCTTTGCTTTCAAGTAATGAAACTTCAGTTTATTTTGAAGATAAATATAATATCAACCCTAAACTACTGTTACATTCCGGATTTCGTACCACAATATATAACCAGAGTAAATTCTGGCATTCAAGTATAGAGCCCCGGCTAACTTTAACCCATTTCCTTTCAAATAATCATTCCATAAACTTATCAATCAATAAAAATACTCAGTATATACATGCACTAATTCGTAACGAAGGTTTTAATGAGCATGTGGTTTGGGTGTCATCAACCCAACTGGTGAAACCACAGGAAGGTTATCAGGTAAGTTCAACATTAACGGGTACATTGCAAAAAATAAGGTTTAACTACTCATTTTCTGTGTATTACAGAGAAATGAAAAACCTAATTTGGTTCCCTTTCACAGACCAAACTGCCTCAGAAACCGAAAAGTTCCCTTATGCCAATTGGGAAACAAAAACATTATCCACTGGTAGGGGTAAAGCATATGGAATAGAAATATTCCTAAGTAAGCAGTTTCAGAAGAATACAGTGATGGTTTCATACACCTACTCAAAATCACTAAGAAGGTACGATAATATGAATAACGGGAATTACTTTAACTCCTCCTTTGATAGACCTCACCAATTGACAGTATCAACAGAACACTATTTTAGTAAAAAGTTTAAGTTGGCAGCGTTATGGGAGTTTAGAAGTGGATTGCCATTAAATCTTCCCAGTTCAATGGTTGCAAACACTCCATACTCTGATCTATATGCCCTATACGATGGTTTTAACAAATTCAGAATGCCCAATTACCATAGGCTCGATATAAGTTTTACTTATACAAAACCCTATCCCGATGGCTCCAGCCTAATGTATAACTTTAGCTTATATAATGCTTATAATAAATTTAATCCTTACGGTGTTGAAATTGAAGAATCGGATACGGAAAACACAAATGTTAGGTTTAAAGCTGTTTCGATTTTTCCAATCATCCCTTCGTTTAATATTATTTATAAATTCTAATATCCATGAAAAGATTAGTTGAAATTAGTTTTTTAATAGTAGTTCTATTTTTTAGCCTTACTAGCTGTGAAATTAGTAAAACTATTGATTTAGAATTACCATCCTATCATTCAAAATATGTATTACTAGGTTTTATTGGCGATAGCACCATTCACAATATCTATTTTGGTAAAACTATTCCACCCTATTCAGAAGGTTCAGATACTATTACCAATACTGAAATAAAATTATTTGCCGATAACCAACTAATAGTAGCACTTGAACGAATTGATGCGAATACTTATGGAACATATCCCAATTTTTTACTGGATAGTAATAGCAATGCTTTTTTTAAGTTTGAAGCAAATCTTATAAATGGTGAAAAAGTTTACAATAAGCCTATACAAAGACCTAATAAAGTTGCAATAGATAGCGTACAAATCTTGTACTCTCAAATTAACATGGAAAGAACATTTAAAATTTTCTTTACAGATCCTAAAGAAAAAAATTATTATGCAACCAGAATTGAAATACAAAAAGATGGCGATTATGTCCCAATAAATGATGATAGCTATGAATTATTTTCGCCAAATGATATTTTTGACGATGCATTATTTAATGGTAAACAAGCCATTATTTCAAAAGTAATACTAGTTGGTTTTAATAGTAAAAATAAATTCAGAATTAGGTTATTCACCATTACTGAGGAGACGTTCCAGTTTTATATGAGTTTAAAATTAAACAGGTTAGGGTATAGAGATTTTTATAATCCAACCTTTGAAGTAATGACAAACATAGAGAATGGAACTGGATGTATTGGTGCATACCGTTCATCTACAGTATACAAAGAAGATTAATTAGTACTTCTATTTAGCCATAAGCATTCCCGCTACCTCCTCCATACTCCCATCGGTTTTAGCAGGGTTTAGCCCCAAAATATGGGCTATTATGGTGTAAACATTTACATTCAGGAACGACGGGTGAACATAACCGTTTTTGAAGGCGGGGCCTTTGGCATAGAATATCCCTTGCATGTCAGGAATTAGGTTGTCGTAACCATGGGTGCCGCCGGAGTAGCTGTCCTTATCGTCGCTCCAGGTTACACTCCAGCCCAGCTCTGCCTCAACCAGAATATCGTTTACCCGTGGATTACTTCCATATACGTAGCGTTTGGGTATCTCGTTTCGCTCCCAAACCTTTAGGTGAGGAATTGATTTTAGCTTAGCAAGGACAGCCTGGTAATGTTCAGGTTGTGGTTGAAGGGTATAAACCGGGTTTCCACCTGAAATGTACTTGAAATTCTGCTTATCGAGGTAATCGGAAAGGTTAACCACTCTTTGGGATGAAATTTCAGCCATGCCATGATCCGAGAGAATGATTATGTTTAGTTTCCCTGCTATTGGTAATTCCGAAAGACGGTTTAGGAAGTACCCTATTAGGCTATCGAGCTGTTCAACAACTTTTCGGGTTTGGGGCGAAACAGGGCCGTAATCGTGGCTAACCCAGTCGGGTTCGTGGTAGTAAAAAGTAACCAGTCGGGGGCGTTGCTCAACAGGTAGCGTGAACCATTTTAGTACCGTATCGACCCTTTGGGTAAAAGGTACCTTTTGGGCATAGCGTTTCCAGTATGTTGGTTGAATGCCCTGAATAGGAGCCTCGGAACCAACCCAGTAAAACGATGCAGTTTTAACGCCCTGCTTTTCAGCGGTCACCCAAATTGGCTCACCACCGTAAAATTTACCATTTTCAACACTTTTCCTATCGCCAAGCCTGTAGTATCCCAATTCCGGGTCATAGAATGAGTTGTTCACTATCCCATGATGGTCGGGGTGCAATCCGGTTGCTATGCTGTAGTGGTTAGGAAAGGTTTTTGATGGGTAGCAACTAATAAGCGACTGGGCCCTAACGCCACTCTGCCCAAAAGCATCAATATTGGGCGTGCTGTAAATTATGGGGTAGTCCCACCTGAATCCATCAAGGGAGATTAGTAAAACGTAGCTATCGGGCGATACTTTATCCTGTGCCCTTAGCGTGTTGCTAAAAATTAATAGGATACCTGATGCAATAATCGGGATAATGGCAAAAAAACGTTTCATAGGAATTGTGGTTTATAGTTAAACACCTTCAAGCTACAAAAGGTTTAACCAAGATTCATCATGATATACTTTTCAACGTCGAACTTACGTTTACAGCCCTCAAAGTTCATGTAGCGTATTTTCCCGAAAATTGGCCTTTCAGGCCAAGCCCTGTCGTGCACCCCTCCAATTGACCATGCAATTCCAGTATAGCCATTGGGATCGCGACCATCGAGGCTGTACTTATCGTTCAGGTAAATGGCAAAACGCATGGCTTCCTCAGGGCAGGTAGTCCACTCCAGTATCTTTTTAGCCCAGTACATACGCATGTAGCCATGCATTTTCCCTTTATTTACCAGCTGCAGCTGTGCAGCATTCCAAAGTGGATCGTGCGTGTGAGCAATTTCGAATTCGTTTAGGGTATAGAGGTATTCCCTAACATCGAAACGGTGAATGCGGTGCGATTCCTTAGCCCAATCGGGAAATCCGGCAAATCGGGAATAACCCGGGTTGTAAAAACAGAAATTATCGGAGAGTTCACGCCTAACAATCAACTCCTCCAGTAATGCCTGCTTATCGGCTTCAGGCGCGGGTGCCTTTAGCACCTCAATGGCAACTCGCTGGGCCGATATTTGGCCAAAATGCAAATAGGGCGATAGGTTCGATTGCCACTCGAGAGTGGGGTCGTTACGTTTTTCGGCATAGCCCTTTAGCCTGAGCGAAATAAATTCGGAGAGCATTGCGTGGGCAGCGTTCTCGCCGGCCTCAAAAGCCTTAACAGGCTTAACCTCATCGGAAACATTGAGCCAAACCAGCACCTCGTGCCAACGTGTAAGATGGGGATTAGGTTCCGATTTACACTGCAACTTTACATCTGGAAAATCGGTCAGGAAGGTTGATAGGTGTTTCTTTATCTTGGGTCGAAGGGTATACGCCCCAAACTCCAATTTAGGCGAAGCATACCAACAGGGAACCACATTGTGAGCATCAACCTCATGATGGGGTATGGTTATACGCTGGTTAAGCTGCGATTTCCAATCGCGTTTAACCCAAAGCGGGTCAAAATCACTTACAATAAGTGAAGCTTCAACCCTTTCGGCAAATTCCCAAAGCTGTTCAGCGGGTTCGCCCCTAAGGAGGTTGAAAGGGATTCCCTCATGGGCAAGGCTTTTTTCAACCTCCGCAAGGCCTTTGAGCATGAAATCGTAATGACGGAGATTGGCAGCAGGGAATGCCGCGGTAAGGGTAAATACAACCCGGAGGGGAACCTTATGCTCATTTGCCTTTAGCTTGGCATAAATAAGCGCCCAGTTATCGGCAACGCGTTGGTCACGCGACATCCAGTAGATAACCGGGCCCTTCCCTTTTACCTCGCCCACCTTAAGTTCCCTTACCCTATGTTTATTAAAGCTATCCCTACCGAACATCAATTTACAGGTTTAAGGTAAAAATAGCCAAAAACATTGAGTTCTTGAAATCTGTTTAATAAATTTTAGGGAAATAGGTCAATATCATGCCCATGAACCATGAATTAGCAAATTCAACCATGCTGATTTTTGATGAATGAGTCGGAATGAATCGGAATAGGCAGAATATGATGGAGTTAGAGGAAGTTAGAGGAAGTTAGAGGAATTGTGAAAAGTGAAAAGTGAAAAGTGAACAGCTAAACCGAAGTACCATGAATTATCAAATAAAAAAGGACTTAAAAAAATGGGGATGCGCAAACATTATTAGAGGATATTTCCAATTGAATTTTTCAATTGACGAATCGTCTAACAAAATCTAATCGTTCCGAGATATCGAAATGTAAGATTTTGATAAGTCGGGATTACCTCGATAAGTCAATAGAAACAAGTTATTTGAATGTTTTAATGTATTTCTATTGACTAGTCTTGGTTAATATAAAAGCCGGGATTACCCGGCCTTCAATAAAGATATTTAACATCTATAACTCCAACAGCTTGCGTGTTTCCTCAATTTGACCAACCTTTAGCTTGAGTATGTAAGCACCACTGGTTAAGCCCAGGGACTTTGCTGAGAACTCATAGTGTTTTAGGCCAGAATCGAGGGTGTTGTTCTCAATTTCCTTTACCAGCTTGCCGCTCATATCGTAGATGCTAAGGTTAACCTGATCCTGTTGGGCCATGGTAAACTCAATTTTGACCCTATCGGTGTATGGATTAGGGTAAGCGCTTAAGCTGAGAGCTGATATTTGATTGGTTGGAATTGATGTGGTAGCATTCATCACATTGCTATTATACGCAGCACGTGTACTTAAAACTGGTTCTGAATTCTCGCCTTTGACCTCGCTACGGATTAGGACTAGTACTGGAAACCTATGCTGAGCTACATACCAACGGTAGGTTATATCGGTGATTAAAGCCGAACCGCTACTGAATACCTGCTTGGTGGTTCTAACCTCCTTAACACGAAGCACATTATTAAGTGTTTGACCGTTTGGAAGTATCAACTTTCCAAAGCCATCGCCCTCAACCTGGTAAGTGCCGGAGATTGTACCAATTACATTATCGTTTACAATATAATTACCCTCGTAATTGCCACTGTAAAAATCGCCATAGCTAAATGGGTAACGCATTTTAATAAAGGGTTTGCTATACTCAAAGCGGGTTACCCCATTTGCCGACATGTAACCAACCTGCTCAAGACTTGTTGGGGTTGATTCAAAAACAAAGAAGTTTCCGAACTCCTCAAGTACCACATTACCCTTGGTAAACTTGCTGCAACACTTTGAAGTGTAAAAACCTTCAATATTACCGGTAAAAGAATTCTGAACCTGCAACTTGCTGAAGTCCCATACCACGTTGCTCCCCGACTGTCCGGGCTCAACATAGCTAGTTAGAACCATTGGGTTCTTTAAATCGGCAAAGAAACCATGGGTTTCCTGCGTTAGCTTTACCTGGGCAGCAGTAATGGTTACGCCCGATGCAAAAATGGCAAATAGTAAAATCTTTTTCATACGATTACCCTTTTGTGTAAAAACAAATTTAATCATACAGCCAACTCAAATCAATAGATTAAGGCAAATAGTTCTAATTTCATTGTTAATTTTGCGATAATTCCTAAAAGAGATGAAAATTGTATTTATTCTTGTGGAACCTGCTGTACCCGAGAATGTTGGCGCAGCCGCCCGAGCCTTTAAAACAATGGGTTTCAACGACTTACGACTGGTAAACCCCTGCGATTACCTTTCGGTTGATGCCCGCAAGCTGGCACACGCCTCTAACGATATCCTTGAGAATGCCAGTGTTTATAATACACTAGAGGAAGCACTGCACGATATCGACTTTGCCTTTGCCACGTCGGCCCGCGATAGGTGGATAAAGTTGGATATTATCGACAGCCATGAAATGCCGAAATTTATTGAGGGAAAAGGCGACACAATCAGCAATGTGGCCGTTGTATTTGGCCGAGAGGAGTCGGGGCTTACCAACCACGAGATAAATCTTTGCCAAAGGGTTACTACTATTCCGCTTAAAACTAAATACCCATCGCTAAACCTGGCACAATCGGTGATGGTTTATGCCTATATTCTATCGGGAATCAACCTAGGCGAGAACCAAGCAGCCAAAGCCGACACCACCCAGTCGTTTCAGGCACTTTCAAAAAAAGTTGATGCAGTGATGAAGGCTATTGACCTTGGACCCGATAAGCTAATATACGGTAGGCTCATGGAGCGCCTCAGCGAACTCGGTGAGCAGGATATTAAACTGCTGCACTCCATAACAACCGAGCTAATTCAGAAACTGAACAGGTAAATGGAAAAATAGGATGGAAAGCAATGAATCAGAAGTCAGTATCTCATATCAATACAATATGAAACCCATTCATCCTTCAACTTTTTTATCCTTTATCCTTTATCCTTTAACCTTAATCCTTTAACCTTAATCCCCTAACGTTCAGAATAACTGAAGTAACTAAAGCCACCATAAAACAAATTAGGGTAGCGCTATCAACCAGTGTATCGTCAACTTTTAGCTGTAAAAGCCTATTTAACAAATAGGATATATACGATGTTTCTTGAGGTGTTCTGCCAAGTCCTTGGAGTACCCTGAAGTGCCAATCAGTTAAAGGACAATAGCCCCAACCGTAGAATATGCCAAGCCCAAACCAGCTGAGACCTGTAAGAATAAGCAAGGCCAGATTCCACCTCCGGAACCTGGCCCATATCCAACCAAAAAGATTAAATAGTACTATGAATGTATGCAACCCAACAAAAAAGTAGTCAAGTATTTGAAGGATTATTTGCATTTTTTACTCGCTGGTCATGATGAACAGTGGTTGCATCTCAAAGCTCTTATAGAACGGACGTAAACGTTCAGTATTATAGTAACGCTCCACGTTCACAATCTTCTTCTTGCTGGTAACCACATCAATAGGCATATTATCGTAACGACCATTCTTAAGAACTACAAGCCTTCCGTGAACACCCTTCAGGATAAGATCGAGTGCAAGGTTGCCAAATGCCATGGGGACAATGGAATCAATAGCATCGGGCTCCCCGCCACGAACCAAATAGCCAAGGTTCTGACTTATAATGTTTATAGTTTTACCGTTGTTGAACTTGGGCGTTAGCTCCTTAATCTTTCGGGAAACAATCTCACCAATACCGCCGAGTTTAGCATGTCCAAATGCATCGCGTTCACTACTCTGGAAAACCATTTGCTCAAGCCCTTCAAAGGTAGCCCCCTCCGAAACTAAAACTGTTGAGTACTTACTTGGGTTTCGATTTCTATCCTCAACTAACAGCTCGGTAAGCCGTTCAATGTTGAATTTGTACTCAGGTATTACGCAGCGGTTAGCCACGCCAGCCATAGTAGGAAGCATGGCGGTAAATCCGGCATATCGGCCAAAAACCTCCATCACCAGTATTCGTTCATGCGAGCCTGCCGAGGTTCGTAACATATCGGTTAATGCAATAGTGCGTGTAACGCAAGTGCTAAACCCTATGCAGTAATCGGTTCCGGTAACATCGTTATCCATGGTTTTAGGGATAGCTATCACCTTAAACCCTTCCTGGTAAAGCCTAACGCCATAGCTGAGGGTATCGTCACCCCCAATGGGTATTAGGTAGTCGATGCCCAAAAAAGATAGATTTTTAATAACCTCGGGTGTTAAATCGTTTATATCCTTGTTATATTTTGCTTTTAGGTGTTCAGGTACATTATCCTTTGCAACCTTAGCAGGGTTTGTGCGCGAGGTGTGTAAAAATGTTCCACCGGTACGAAATGCTTTATTAACACGCTCCTCAGTTAAAACCTCAAAGCAATGGCTATTATCCACATGCTTATCGCGGATAATCTCAATCAAACCAGCCCAACCACGCCGTATTCCAATCACGCTAAAACCTTCGCGTAACGCCCTGATGGTTATAGCTCGTATGGCTGGGTTAAGTCCGGGCACATCGCCCCCGCCGGTAAGTATTGCAATAATTGGAGATTTCTTTTGCTGTTCCATAGCTTTAAATTTTAATTTAAAAACGATTAAATATAAGTTTATTCTGAGCTAAAGTCAATAGAAAAAAAGAGCTACCCATATTGGGCAGCCCCTAAAAATGCTTCAAATAAACTAACTTAAACCCAAGTTCGTCGATAGAAGCAAATAGTTTAACTATTTATTGTGTTCCTATCGATATCTAGGTCAAAACTGCAACAAACTTTCGATATTTACTTTTTCGGCTATTTTATTGGAAAGGAAAACATCTTTGAGAGCCTCAATTGGGTAGAATTTTTCATAATGAACGGCGTAGAAAACAGCATACATGGCGCTATTCTTTGCCCCTACCCTCTCGCGGAAAGGAACTTTAACAATGCGAGCACCGGTTTCAGGCGCATCCAATGTTTCATCAATATAGATAACTCCTCCTTTCATTCTGCCAGCCGCTGCGCGGGCATAGCCCAAACCGTCGGTCGATGTGATTATAAGTACATCGGGAAC
>JAGPEQ010000069.1 GCA_018056955.1 Bacteroidales bacterium
CCGTATCCTAAAACTCTCCATGCAAATGAAAAGGAGAGATTGGTTCAAAGGCCTTTGGAGCTCAACTGAACTAATGAGTTGGCCTTTCCTTGTGCCTTCGTAATTCTAATGACGGATCTGGGTTTAAATATAAATTACATAGGTGTTGCTTGAATCAAGTACAAACCATTCGATGAGCGATTTTATTTCAAAATGCTATGCCAAAATGCATAGTGGTGATGTAATTGTAGCCTATAAGGGTGAGATTAATGCAAATATCATTGCCGATACACTTGGATTGGTAGAAGCAAAGTTATCGCACGAAATGGTTGAAAATTTGGTTCGGAAAAAACTTTACAATGTGATGGTGGAGTGCCTCCAAAATCTCTTTCATCATGTTGATAAAGTAACGCTCTCAGAGAATGAGCCCAGAATGGGTGCTTTTATCCTTTCCAAAACCAATGATGGGTATAGAATTGCCACCGGTAACCTTGTACGTAACGATAAAAGTAATATCCTTAAAGAAAAAATTGACAAGATTAATTCTCTTTCAAAGGATGAGTTAAAAGAATTTTATAAATTTGTTCTGAATAATCAGACGTTTTCTGAAAAAGGTGGTGGGGGGTTAGGCCTTATTGATATTGCCAGGAAAACGGGTAACAAGCTGAATTACGAGTTTACTCCATATAACGATGAGTACTCTTTTTTTAATTTGAGTGTATTGGTAAGTGAATAATTAAAACTACAATATTATGGAATTACTGAACATTGAGGGAACGCCAAAAACTCCGACCGTTATACTTAACCCCAGTACCGGAGTAATTGAAATAAAGGGTCGATCAATCCCTGAGAATTCAATAGAATTCTATCGTCCTGTTGTGGAATGGCTCGATGAATACATAAAAAATCCCCAGCCAAATACGGTTGTTAACGTTCAGTTGGAGTATTTCAACACTTCCTCATCAAAGTGTATTCTTGATGTTTTTAAAAAGCTTGAGGTTCTTAAGAAAAACCAGAAAGATGTAATTATTAACTGGTACTACGAGGAGGATGATGAGGATATGCTTGAAGCTGGGGAGGATTACGAGTCAATCATCAAAGTTCCCTTTAAGATGATTCAGATAGTGGATTAATCAGCAGTTAGTATAAAAAATAAGGGGCAAATTATGTTGCCCCTTTTTTTATATCAAGTTCATCAACTTTCTGTTTCACCACCCAAACTTTCAAGCCACTCAAGTAAACGTTTGAGGAGTCGGTAGTAGAGTACCAAGTACATCAGAATGCTCGATAGCCAAATCACAATTACATTAACCCAAATAGTACCGAAATAGTTACCAAAGAAGGGTTTTACCGGGGCGTAAAAGTGTGCACGTAGAAATTTTGATTCGGGGAACTGGTATATGGGGTCTATCTTCTGGATTAGTTGATTCTTATACTCAATGATTCGCTCAACTTCGCCTGAGTTTCGTACAAACTCACTTAAACTTTCGTTGTGATAACGCCTTTTTAGCTCTATGAATAGCTGTTGTCCGTTGGGTTGGCTATTCTGGAACGTTGTAATATAGTTGTCCTTTTCCGCACTTGCTTTGTTATACAGCTTAACGTAGTGCTTTCGGAGCTGCTCAAGAAAATCGTTAAGCTCTTTAAGAATATCAGCATTAACCTCCTCCGGGGTTAGCATGGTGTACTTGCTAAAAATAAGATGTGAGGTTCTGGCGGCGGTCATCTCCTTTATTAGTTCATTCCTAATAAGCTCCAGTGCATTTCTGAATTCGGCTTTCTTTTCCTTATCGTCAAGGTTTCGGATACAGAAATCAACCTTATTCTGAATTGATTTTAGCCAATAGTTACGCTTGTAGTCCGATAAGCTCATTGCTTCATCAAAACGGTAAAGCGGTTTCATGTATCTATTTTCCTTGAACTGGTATACTGCCAAGGCTTCATAGGCCCATCGGGATACAATAAGTTCCCCGTAAATAGGTATTTTACTTGGCGAGGAGATGGTTGGGTTTAGTTTCTCATACTTAACAATGATGCCGCTAAGTATTATTTGTGGTATTACAAGGAAAGGTATAAGAATATAAATGGTAACAACCGTTTTGAAGCTATCCGATATAACTAACCCCATCATGTTTGCTGAGAACCATGTGCTGAAAAGAACTAGCCAGTACTCAAAGTACATCCCTTTAATTTCCATTATACTGTTGCCAATAGCTACAAACATCAGGGCTTGAAAGGCTGATATGCCTAGAAGTATGGTAACTTTTGACATAAGGTAGCTCGACCAGCTCAGGTTCAGGAACGCTTCACGTTTCAGAATCTTTCTATCTTTTATTATCTCCTCAGCGCTTACGGTTAACCCCACAAAAATCCCTACAATAACTGACATGAATAGGTATACCGGTAAGTTGCTGTTTTCTAGGAGCGTATAGCCAAGCTTATTTGAAACGTCAACGTTGTAGTACTTAATGATATAGGCTAATAGTAAAGCAAGTAGAGGCGTTTCAAAGATATTAATTATCATATACTGGCTATTTGCCAGCTTGCTTAAAATATCGCGCTTTACAAAAATTCTAAGCTGCTTAACCCAGTTAGGAATTTTAAAGTGAATTTGAGGGAGTGACTTTGGTTGTGTGTTAGGGGTAGGGTTTTCGGGGGCAAATCGTTTAAAGTACTCGTTCCACTCAAAAGGGCTTATCTTTCGTGCTCTGGTTGGGTTTCCGTACTCATCGAGCACATTCGATTCAACTATGTTGAAAATTTGTTCCGGGTTTACGTTACCGCAAACGGGGCACTCGCTCTCGTTCCAGTTGGCCTGCTGTACTCGTGATTTGAAGTAGATAATGGATTCAATGGGATCGCCGTTATAAATAAGGTATCCACCTGTATCCAGTATAAGTAATCTGTCGAACATCTTAAAAATTTCCGACGAGGGCTGGTGGATAACCACAAATACCAGCTTGCCTTTAAGCGTTAGTTCCTTTAGGAGGTCAAGAATGTTCTCGGAATCCCTTGAACTTAATCCTGAGGTAGGTTCATCGAGGAAAAGGATTGCCGGTTCCCTGATGAGTTCCAGCGCAATATTAAGTCGCTTGCGTTGCCCACCGCTAATCTTTTTGTTTAGGGGTGAACCCACCCGCATATCCTTGATCTCATATAGCCCAAGGTTTTGTAGGGTTTGGTTTACAGCAGCCTCGAGCTGCTCATGGGTGTAGTTATCAAAGCAAAGGCGGGCGTTAAAGTATAGGTTCTGGTAAACGGTTAGTTCCTCAATCAGTAAATCGTCCTGCGATACAAATCCTATTTGTCCTTCAACCAGTTCCTTTTGGTTGTGTATGTCAATGCCATTTATTAGGATACTCCCTTTTGTTGGCTTCTCGCTCCCGTTCAAAACGTTGAGTAGGGTGGTTTTACCGGCACCCGATGCGCCCATTATCCCAACCAAGTGGCCACTCTCCTGAACAAACGACATGGGGTGCAACCCAATCTTGCCGCTTTTGAATCGGTATTCAATATCAATGGCTTCAAAAACGATTTTCTCTTTAATCTTATCCTGAACAAAGCGGCCAACAATATCGCTAAAGTATATTGGCTTTATCTTGGAATTCCGGATAGATGAACCGTTATTTAAAACAAAAATTTTATCCTTAACCAGCAAGTGCCCATTTAGGTAAAGCTCGTGTAAGCCATTGTAGCGTAGGAAAAAGATATTTGCCGACTCAACAAAAAGAATTTTTATGGGTTCATGAAGGCCTTCGGCGTAAAGGTGCCTCAAATCGTCATAGGGAGGCTCTTTAGAGTCGTTTATAAGCAGGATATTCTGGTGCGGGATTACTGAATCGAAACCAGAGAGCACAAAATCCTTAAGGTTTTGAAACTCGTCCTCAGGAACGTAAAAGGTTTCAGCCACAGTGCTAATGAAAGCCATTTCCTGTTCAGTAACCTCGCCTTCGTCAGGTTTTACAAATTCAAGTAGCCTGATTAGTACAACAATTTTTTGTTGTTGCTGTAGTTCCTCATTTATTTGGGAGCATATCTTAAGAACCCTAACCGAGCTGGATGATGTTCTCTTTTTTGACTTGCTTTTCTCGCTTTGCTTTTCCTGGTAAAGGTTATAGTAGTAGTCAAAAACCTTAAGGTACTCTTTAACCAGGTCGATATTAAGTTGATTCCTCAAGAACTCTTCCACAACCTTTCGCCGGTCGGCATAATCGTTATTCTCCTTCTCGTCCAGGGAAACCGGGCGGGCAATAATTGCAAAAAGTTGCATGAGAGCTTTTAGAATCGACTCACTCATGGTTTACAGGAATTTACTGCTTAAAGCCTATTAGTAGCATTACGTAGCCCGGAATAAATTGGGGATTTTTAACATCTACCTGAATTATGCAGGTTACTGTTGATGTAAACCGAAAATCCCAGAAAGGGGAGTAGTTGAAGCTTTCATTGGTAAACAGTAGGTTCTTTTCGGTATCGTAAACGGTAAAAACCAGTTTTCCCTTTTTGGCATTGGTGCAGGCCGATATCCTATAGGTATTATCGGCATAAAAGGTTGTTCTAAACTCAATCCGCTGGTCGGGTTTAAGGGCTGCAAAGTATTCCTGCCCATCGCTTATGTAGTTCGATGGGAAATTGATAGAGCATGTTTTTTTTAGCTGCTCAATCTGTGAGAATGAGTTTAGGCTGAAAAGTGTTAGGGTTAATATGATTAAAATGCGCTGCATATTGGAATATTTATTCGGTTAGCGAAGAGCGTATTTGCTCAATCTTTTTGCTGATAATTTTAAGGTGATATTCTGACATTACCACCCGCGATTGACTCCTAATGGTTATAACCCTATTTGCCTCGTCAACAATTGGTTCGCGGTATGTATAGGAGTAGATTATCCCATCAAACTCATAGGCAAGGTCAATAAGGCTGTCGAGCAAATTGGCAAATTCGGTTGATTTATAGTAGAACGGCGTTAAAAGCTCAACCAGGTTATCGAGTGGGTGTTTTTGTTCTCCAATACGGTTAATAATCTCTCTATCGTTGTGCTCCTGGGCAATTTTTGTCATAATGAACAGGCTTTCCACCCAACAACCAGCTACAACCAATGCACTTATATCGTAACGTTCATTCTTTTTCAGGTACAAATCAGAACTTGCGTAGGTATCCGATATTATTTTTATCAGTGAGTCTTTATTTTCGATATTGTTCTCAATCCTTTCAAATATCTTTTCGTCGAACGATTCAGTGATTCTTAGCTGCTCACTTAGCTTTTTTATTACACTTAGGTATTGGAGCGACTCCTGAGTTTTATCGTATATGTTAAGGTAGCTTAAGTCGGTACCATAAATACCAAGGTTTACCGCTTGCTTAAATGAGGTAGTGTAGCGCTGATAATTTTTTGTACTATTAATGCATGATTCATTGAATGGGATATTGTTCTTTTGAATCAGGTTAACCACCTGCCAGGGCGAAGGAATTGGGAAAATGGCATTTTCAACCTTAACCAGTGTCGATAGCGTATCGGCTGCGGGTTGGGTTGTTTCGTTATCCTGTTTGGGTGAGGGTTTACAGGATGCTAAAAAAGCGCTTATAAGTACTAGGGCTAATTTTGATTTGGGTAATCGTAAGCTCATTGTCAGTGTTTCAATCATAAAAGAAAAATAGCTTTTTAACGAAATGTTTACTAAGCAAAAATACCACAAATGTTGAAATATGTAGGTTTCTGCTTTACTTTTTAAACCATACAAACTTTTTAGTATCAATTTAAACAATAAAGTTAACTATTTTAGCTTAAATTTCAATAGTGCAATCCTTAAAAATTTTAGATATGAAAAGATTTTTTTCAACCTTTTTGATTATTACACTGGTATTTACAGCTTTTGGGCAAAAGGAACTTACCCTGGAGCAGGCTGTGTTACGCCAGGGCACAGAGTTTCGCCCTAAAACCCTACCCGGTTTTAGCTGGTTGCCTGGAACCGATGAGTATTCCTTTGTTAGCAACGACAGCTTAATCATTGTCAATGTTACTGACTCAAAGAAAAACAGAGCTGTAACTTTATCGGAAGTAAACGAGGCTCTAAAGGCCAATAGCCTCCAGCCTCTAAAAAGGGTACCATCGGCTTGGGGCGATGGCAAGCAGCTCCGCTTCATAGCAGGTAACTACTTTGTATTGTATAACTCTGTAACCAAAAGCATTGCGTCAAAGTTTCTTGTGGCCGATAATTCTGAAAACCACGAGTTTAGCCCTGGCGGCAGGTGGATGTCGTATACCATTGGTAATAACCTTTTCCTTACAAATGCTCAGGGTGAGGTTATTACAGTAACAAACGATACTACTGATGGAATTGTTAACGGGCAGAGTGTTCACCGAAATGAATTTGGAATTAACAAGGGTACATTTTGGTCGCCTTCTGGACGATACCTGGCATATTACCACATGGATGAGAGTATGGTTACCAAATATCCATTGGTTGATATTTCAAAGCGTGTTGGCGAGTTGGTGAACATTAGGTATCCTATGGCTGGCATGCAAAGCCATGTGGTAACCGTTAGGGTTTATGATACTCAAAGCGGTTCAACGGTTGAACTAAAAACCGGGGAACCCCGTGAGCAGTACTTGACCAATATTGCATGGACTCCGGATGAGCGTTCCATACTGATTGCTGTTCTGAATAGGGAACAAAACCACATGTGCATGAATCGTTACAACGTTAGCACTGGCGATTTTGAGTTAACCCTGTTTGAGGAGAGCAGTAGTAAGTATGTTGAACCACTTGAACCGCCTTTGTTCATTGACAACAACTCATTTTTGTGGCTTAGCCGTCGAGATGGATGGAATCATATTTACCTGTATTTGGCTGATGGTAAGTTTGTTAAACAGCTCACCAAAGGGGAATGGGAGGTTACAAGTATAAATGCCACCGATTTTAAGAATGGCTTGATTTACTTTACGTCAACCAAGGAGAGCCCATTGGATAGGCATTTATACTCTGTTTCAACTAAAAATGGCTCTATTACAAAGTTGACAACGAGCTCAGGGACTCACCGCTGCATGATTAGTCCAAGCTATAAGTATTTTGTTGATTTTTATAGCTCAATAACAGTTCCCAATCGGGTTGCATTGCACACCATTAAGGGTAAACTGGTAAAACAGTTAATTGATGCGCCAAACCCATACACTGGCTATAATGTTTCGTTGCCAAACCTAATCACTCTTACCGCAACTGATGGAACTACTTTATATGGAAGAATGATAAAACCAGTAAATTTCGATTCTACACAAAAGTACCCAGTTGTAATATACGTTTATGGGGGACCACATTCGCAGCTGGTAACCAATAGCTGGATGGGAGGCGCAAGGCTTTGGGAGTGCTACATGGCTAACAAGGGCTATATTCTTTTCACACTCGATAATCGTGGCACTTCGAACCGTGGCGCTCAATTTGAGCAAGCTATTCATAGGCAATTGGGTACGGTTGAACTTGGCGATCAACTTGTAGGAGTTAATTACTTAAAATCACTTCCTTATGTTGATTCAACCCGGTTAGGGGTTCATGGGTGGAGTTTTGGCGGTTTTATGACAATAACCATGATGCTTAGGGCATCCGACCACTTTAAGGTTGGTGTTGCTGGTGGTCCGGTTACTGACTGGAAATTCTATGAGGTGATGTATGGTGAGCGTTACATGGATACTCCCGATGAGAATCCAGATGGATACAAAAAAGCCGACCTTAAGAACTATGTAACAAACCTGAAAGGCAAGCTTCTTATTATCCATGACGATATGGATAAAACGGTAGTTCCGCAACATAGCCTCACCTTAATTCATGAGTTTATTAAAAATGGCGTACAGGTTGATTTCTTTATGTATCCCCAACACGACCATAATGTAATGGGTAAGGATAGGGTGCATTTGATTGATAAAATTATACGATACTTCGACGATAATTTATAGTGCGAAGGGTTCAATAAAAGGCAGGGAATCCCCTGCCTTTTTGTATTTTTACACAAATATTTTCCAATGAAACTCGATATTTCCTACAGGGAAATCTGGAGGGTAGCATATCCCATAATTTTAGGAAGCGTTGCCCAAAATATTCTGAACATAACCGATACGGCTTTTCTGGGACGAGTTGGTGAGATTGCATTGGGTGGAGGTGTTCTTGGGGGGCTGCTTTACCATGTTTTGCTTATGCTGGGCTGGGGAATGGCCATGGGTGGCCAAATTATTGTGGCAAGGCGTGTAGGCGAGGGTGCAAATGAGGCTGTTGGCCGTGTAGTTGAGCATTTACTTTTTACTCTCGGCGCCTTTGCTATTCTTTTAATGCTATTTGCACATGCTCTTCATCCGGCTTTTTTTAGTATTGCTGTTAGGTCAAATCTTGTATGCGATTCTGCAAGTTCTTTTTTTGGGTATAGGCTATTTGGGCTACCCTTTGCTTTTCTCACATACTCATTGAACGCATTCCTAATAGGAATTACACGTACAAAGGTGATTACACTTACATCGTTCATTACAGTATTTGTAAACATTGTTCTCGATTACGGATTGATATTCGGTAACTTTGGACTACCACAAATGGGTGTTAGAGGGGCAGCCCTAGCATCGGTTATTGCCGAAATTGCAGGGGCTACATTTTTACTTGTTTACATAAGCAGAATGAATGTAAGTAAGTATAAGCTATTCAACTTTTCGTCGTTTTCAAAAAAGTTATTGAAGTCAATACTTGATATTTCCTGGCCCTTGATGCTTCAATTTTCACTATCAATTTTTGTATGGTTTGTATTCTTCCTTATTATTGAAAAAATGGGTGAAACCCCGCTTGCTGTCTCCAACATAGTTCGAAGCATTTACATTATCCTTATGATACCAATTTGGGGATTTGCTTCGGCTACCAATTCATTTGTAAGTCAACATATTGGAAAAGGTAAGTCGGATCAGGTGGTAAAGCTGGTTGTAAAAGTAATGGTCATTACTTTAGCCTCAGTTCTTGTCCTTTCGGCTCTGGTTCTTTTGCTGGGAGATAGCATTATTAAGATTTACACTAACGATGAGCACATAATCAATGCCACCCTGCCTGTTATTAGGGTAATCGCAATAGCTGCTTTAACAATGGCTTCGGCCTTTATCAGTTTCAATGGTGTTTCAGGTACCGGTAGCACTAAGGTATCGTTTGCCATTGAGGTGTTTACACTGACATTTTACTTAGGCTGGGCTTACCTTATAGCAATAATTTTAGCTAAATCCTTAAGCTTAGTTTGGACTTCGGAGGTGCTATATGGTATTCTGGTTACAGTAATCTCAATTATTTACTTAAGAACTGGCCGATGGAAAAACCGGGTGGTTTAGCACTACCACCCGGGAATAAAGTTGATACCCCAGTTTGCCGCCTTGAATCCGCCTAGCTGGTAGGGTATTGCATAGTAAGGTTCCAGAATAAGCATTCCGAACAGATTTATCCTAAGGCTAATCCCTGAACTTACAAAAGGCGTTCGGTCGTTTATGGAGGTGGGTTTCCATTTTAAGCTTGGCGGGTACTCCTTTGTCCATGCTATACCTGCATCGGTAAAGAATGCCAGTTCCGTAAACAATGTACCCGACTTAATTAAGGTTAGGCGCTCAGGGCCTGTAAAAGGAACTCGTATTTCAAAATTAGCAACCGCTATATGGTTTCCGGTTAGCTGGTCAATGGTTACATTGCCCGATTGGCCATAGTTAATAAATGAATTGCTATCGTACCCCCTAACATACCAAGGGTAGCCAATGTATAGCGGGTATAGTATGTTATCGTTTATTGATGTGCCAAAACGACCGTAGTACAGGGCGCGGAAAGCGAAGCTAAGCGGTTTACGGAATATATATTTACGCATGTCGGCTAAGGCGCCCCAGTAGTTATATTCCCCAAGGGTTCTTGAAGCCTGGAACCGCATCCTGTGCCCACGCATGGGCGAGGCTATACCAAAGTCGGAGTTATCGTACACATATGCTAAACTCGATTGTTGTAACCAAAAGCCCGGTGGTACTTCCCCTTTCTTGCGTTCGGAACCGTAGTAGTAGCCATCAATGTAATAGTTTGAGTAGATATCGACTCTGTAATAGTAGCGGGCTATTGACCCACTTAGTTCAAACCGCTGTGTGGATGATAAGGGAAAATATGAAAGTAGTCCCGTGGCGGTTTCGAACATTCGTATCTGAATGAGCTGAAAATCTTCAACTATTACAGGCTCGCCATTTATTTGCCTGTGGAGAGTATCGTACCCGTATTGTCCGAAAGAGTAGGGGATATGGGAAGCTGTTACACCCCAAGTGATGTACTTTTTTTGCTGGAGGAATGCTACTTGCCCTCCAAAATCATATATTTCGCCGTTAAGCGACAATCCGGTATACACCATGTTTTTGCCAGTGATATCGCTAAAAAGCATTTCTACCCCGCCAGCCATACCTGTTCCGTATGGTGAGGTACTTATACCCATGCCAATATTGGAAATATAATCGAGCTTAAACTTGGGCTTAAACGGTACGGTTTTAAATGAATCGACCAAGACCACAGGTAGGTTTTTATCCGAGAGATTTTTATCAACCAAACCTTCAGTTGCCCTATTTACTGGAGGAAGGATAGATGCGTTAAAATCAACTTGATATGGATTTATTCTAACCGGTTTAAAATCGGAGCTATCGGCAGTATATATGGAGTACTTGCTTTTGAAGAAATGGGAGTAAACCACCTCATCGTTCTCACGGGCTACGCTCATGGCCGGTGCAAGCGGTGTCATTCCCGAGATGCCGGTTAAAATTCTTGTCATCCTGTAAACTTCGCCGCTTTCAATGTTAAACCTGAAAAGGTTACGGTATCCATCGCAGTTTGAAAGAAAGTAAATTTCCTTGTTGTTGGCTGAAAACATTGGGTTTACATTATCGGCACCGGGGAGAATATCGAAAACATTAATGGTTTTAGTCTCTACATCTAATGTGGCAAGGTTATACCCTGTTTTTCCGTTAGCTGATGTTTGTGAGGGTTTATCGGTTGAAAAAACAATGGTTTTGCCATCGCTCGACCATGCAGGATGTATATTGCACCAGGGATCGTTGGTGAGGCGGTCAACCTTTTTAATTCTTAAATCGTACTGGTATAAATCGTTAACCCCATTTACAAGTCCTGACACCACAATGCTACTACCATCGGGCGACCAGGCGGGATAGTTGAACGATGGAACACCGGGTATGGTGAACTCCTGAATGAGTTTACCATCAAAAACATCAACAATAATCAATTTGCTTTTACCCTTGCTAAATCCTACAAAGGCAAACATTCGGCTATCGGGCGACCATGTCCCGGCCGACTCAATAAAGTTGAGTGCATCTATCTCATTATCGTGCACTATGCTCGATAACCTTCTAATAATTTTACCGCTTATGGCATGTGCCAGGTAAAGGTCAATAGAAAAGAGGTCCTTTTCGGAGTAAAAAGCCACATATCGCCCATCGGGGCTAACCGATGGCGAAATGTTTATTTCGCCTGCATTTCGTTCAAAAAGGATTCGGGTTCCGTTAGGATCTTCAACCGTATCGGGCATGGTACGCTTAAAATAGTCATAGTATACCGATTTCCAGAGAGTTGAGAACGATTGCTCGTTCAACCCAAGGTAACGCATGAGTGCAAAGTTGTAGCCCCGCTTTGCGGTTTCCTTGAATATTGGGTTTATAAGGCTATCGCCGAATGTTCGCCCAATAAACGACCAGAATGCGTGTCCCCAGCGGTAAGGGAAGTACTTGTTGGGGTAGTAGGTCATATCCTCAAGGGTGGGAAACCTGTCGTTAATTACAGCATCGCGCATCCACATTGCAGTTTGGTAGTCGTATGTGCCTAGCGATAGGTACTCGGCCATGCCCTCTACCATCCAGAGTGGAAGGTTCCGAACTGAGTTGAGCGAGGTGGAATCGCCATTAATCAAAGAGTTATACTGAAAAGCATGCACAAGCTCGTGCCCAAGGACATGATCGGTTTGCTGCCACGTTTCCGTTAATGGGAAGATTACACGGTTTTTCAGGGCCTCTGTTACACCACCAGTTCCCACTCCAACGCTCCCCGATATAGCCGTGGTTTGCTGGAAATCGGCATGATCGTTATAGAGCAGTATTGGGTTTTTTGTTATTATGGAATCCCTGAAAACCTGGTAGTGCCGGTCGTACCACTTTTCGGCTGAAAGCGATATGATATTAAGTAGACTATCGTTTTTCAGGTAATGGTAAACCTCAAAATTTGGGGTTTGATAAACGGTAAACTTAAAATTCTTGTAGATGGGTTTATTTCTGCCAAAGTATTGGCCATAAACAATTTGACTAATGAAAGTAAGTGCCAAAAGGATTGAAATAGAATAACTTCTATTCATTTTATTTAAGCTTTTAGTTTTAATCAGTGAGTCTGCAAGGTAAGTTTTTTACCACAAAAATTGCACCTAAATCACATAAATTTAACCAAATCTCACTTGAAATGTTTCAATTTTTAACCTAAATTTATGGAAACCAAAAACCCTGTTAGCTATGGAAAACAACCACACAATTTTGGGTATTAAAATTACCGATAGAATTAAGGAGGCCGGCGAGGTTCAACGGGTTTTAACCCGTTACGGGTGCTCAATTAAAACCCGTTTGGGTTTACACGAGGTTTCTGACGACTACTGCAGTTCCTCGGGATTAATAATACTTGAGCTTACTGGCCCCGCCGATGAACAAGCAAAATTACACGACGAACTGGTTAAAATACCCGGAGTAATTACTCGAAGAATGGATTTTTAGTGTTTTGACTTAATACTTAATTGAGTTCGGCCACAGGAACAATCGGCCGAACTTTTTTATTGCTTTGATGCATGATTGAGGTAAACAACAAAGAATTATTGCTTGACGTTAATATTTGCAAAAGTCAAAACAACCCTGCCGGCTGAGGAGTTTTACTGTCTAAAAAATTATATCTTTGCCAATTAACACAAATCAGAAAAGGATGTTTGAGGGAAACGGTGAGTTGAAAAGACCAACAATACTTGTAACCAACGATGATGGATTCAGGGCTGCCGGTATTGAAGCACTTGTTGAAATGGTAAAACCCTTTGGGAATGTTGTGGTTGTTGCTCCGGAGGAAGGGCATTCCGGCATGTCGCATGCTATAACCATTAAAACTCCCTTGAGGTTAAAAAAACGTAAACGTACCGATGATGTTGAATTCTACTCCGTTAACGGTACTCCTGTGGATTGCGTGAAACTTGCCATGAATCAGATTTTTACAAGTAAGTTGCCCGACTTGGTAGTATCGGGTATTAACCATGGCTCAAACTCATCCATTAGCATAATATACAGTGGCACCATGGCTGCAGCCATAGAGGGATGCTTGTACGGTGTACCTTCCATTGGTTTTTCTATTCTTGATTACGACGAAAACCCCGACTTTACTGCTGCTATTGAGTATGGAAGGTTTATAGTTAAAAACGTACTTGAAAATGGGTTAA
>JAGPEQ010000070.1 GCA_018056955.1 Bacteroidales bacterium
TGGGTTTTTATTGATAACCAGGCCGCATCGGCAGGTGCTTTGATTTCAATTGCTTGCGATAGTATTTACATGCGAAAAGGTGGAAGCATTGGTGCAGCTACGGTAGTAGACCAATCGGGCAATGTTGTCCCCGATAAATTTCAATCGTTCATGCGTAGCACCATGCGAGCAACCGCTGAGGCCAAAGGCTACGATACACTCATTTCAGGGAACGATACGATACTAAAATGGCGACGCGATCCCAGAATAGCTGAGGCCATGGTAGATCCCTCAATATACATTGAAGGAATTATTGATTCCGGAAAGGTTCTTACATTCACAGCCGAGGAGGCCATAAAGCATGGCTACTGCGAAGGTAAAGCCGAAAATGTAAACGAGGTTATGGAGCAAGCAGGAATCAAATCGTATTCTATTGCTGAGTTTCGTCCATCGCTACTCGATCGCATGATTGGTTTTTTAACCAATCCGTTTGTATCGGGCATACTTATAATGATTATTATTGGCGGTATCTACTTTGAACTTCAAACTCCGGGCGTTGGCTTTCCACTCGCTGCGGCAGCTATAGCAGCCATCCTTTACTTTGCGCCACTTTACCTCGAAGGGCTAGTTGAACACTGGGAGATTATCATCTTTGTAGTTGGTGTAATTCTACTAATGGTTGAGATTTTTGCCATACCCGGATTTGGTGTTACCGGCATTTCGGGAATAGTGCTTATGGTAGCAGGATTAACCTTGGCCATGATTGATAATGAGATTTTCCGCGATCCGGTTAACTTTAACCTGATGACCATTCTTAAACCATTTGGTATAGTTGTTTTGGCTGTATTTATTGGGTTGATTGGAGGCATTGCGCTAAGCCGTAAATTACTAACATCCCCCCTATTTCCTAATCTGGCCTTACAAAGCAACTTGAACAAAGAAGAAGGGTTTGTTGGCATTGATACAAAAATTAAGAACATGGTTGGTGCCGAGGGTGTTGCCATTACTACCCTTCGCCCATCGGGTAAAATCCAAATAGGAAATAGTTGGTTTGATGCCGTTGCCGAATTTGGCTACATCGAAAAGGGGAGCAAGGTTAAGGTATCAAAGGACGAGTCGGGGCAACTTTACGTTGTTAAAGCATAGAATTATGGAAAGTATTACCATTCGAGACTTTCAGCCTAGCGATTATGAAGGGTTAAGTGAGCTTTGGCTGCTCACCAACCTTGGCAATCCTGCTCGTGGCGACAACCTGGAAATAATTCAGCAAAGCATTGACCTGGGAGGTAAGCTGCTTGTGGCTGTAAATTCGGATGGAATGGTGATTGGTACAAGCTGGATGACTTTTGATGGCCGAAGAATTCACTTACACCATTTTGGCGTCCATCCTAACTACCAAAGGCAGGGGATAGGAAAAATGCTTACCCGCGAATCGCTTAGGTTTGTCAAAGCCAAAGGCTATCAGGTAAAGCTCGAGGTACATCGCAATAATATTGCAGCCATTAACCTATACAAACAGTTCGGCTTTCAATACCTTGGCGATTACGATGTATACATTATCAGGGATTTGAATAGCATAAGCATTTAAAAGCCAACACATTCCTATAGAGGAACAAAAAATGCATCGAATTTTTTCGATGCATTTTTTATCTTAAAAAAACCTATTATCAAAAAATACCTTTACCCATTAGCGACTTACTGGATTGTTCATCATTGGTCGTTGAGTTTCCCTGAGCTTAAGTATCTCCTTAAGTTTTTCGGTTTCCATCCAAACCCTTGGGCGAGTTTTTAGGCCAACACCGGCACAGAACAGGTTAATGTTCTGTGAGACAATTGCTGCATCCATGGCAGCCCAAGTCATTTTTTGGCTCTCATCGCCTCGCTGAAAGCGGGCAACATCGGAGACAATCACAAGAAAAATAGGTGCTTTGGCAAAGTTTTGCTGCGAACCGGCAACTGCTGAACGGTAATCACCACTACTGATTAGAACTAGTTCATGAGCCTTGGCATCGTACAAAAATGCTCCCTTGCTATTTACCAGGTAAACATCAATATCCTGAGTGTTCATGGCTGTTGGGGCAGTTCGTTTTCCTTCGGCAGGACGGTTAATACCGTTTGCAGCCCACAGCAAATCGGCTATTTCCTGAAGGTCTAATTCCTGAGTATCAAATTCCCTAACCGAGGCACGGTTAGCAAAGGCTTCCATGATGTTTTTACCCTTAACCCTGCTGGGTTCGGGTAGTTTGGTAATGCTATCGTTTTGTCCGTTTGATACCAACGATAACAAAACTGCCACTAAGAATGGTAACGTTTTCATATCAAATATTTATTAACGATAAATTCGTTCCATGTTAAGCGCCCTTCGGTATTCCGCTGCGTTTCTATTATGTTCTGCCAATGTTTGGGCAAAAATATGACGTCCAGAAAAATCGGGCGAAGCGCAGAAGTAAAGATAGCTATGTTTTTGCGCGTTTAGCACAGCATCAATAGCAATAACTGAAGGTATCCGGATAGGGCCAGGAGGTAATCCCTTGTGTTTATAGGTATTAAAAGGAGAGTCAACGGCTAAATGGCGGGTTAATACCCTTCGGATTGTAAAATCGCCAATGGCAAACTTAACCGTTGGGTCAGCCTGGAGGGGTATTCCCTTCCGTAATCGGTTTAAATAAACCCCAGCAATTATTGGCATCTCCGATTTAACATTGGTTTCTTCCTCAACAATTGATGCCAAAATTGCTACCTCAACCGGCGATAATCCAATTCCATCGGCTTTATGAATCCGGCTCTCGTTCCAAAAACGGTTATATTCCTTATACATCCTATTGATAAATCCTAATGCATGGGTATTCCAGTAGAACTCGTATGTATTAGGAATAAACATTGCCATAAAAGTGCTAGGAGTGAAACCCCGATTAAACGCTACTGAATCGGAAGTAAACAGATTAATAAGCGAAACCGAATCGGCTTCAATCTGTGAAGAAATGCGTTGTGCTAGCTGTTGCCAGGTTCGCATGCCAGTAAAGGTAACCTTTACTGGTTTTTGATGTCCATACTTAAGCATTTTAACCATGGAGGAATTACTCATACCGGGCTTAAAAGCATAGCATCCGGGTTTAACAGATTTTTCGTAATCGTAGTATTGTGCCACCCTTTTGAACCTGTCGATACTTTTTAATACCTTGTTTTTATCCAGGATATTTAGAACATCGTTATAGTTTGAACCTGTGGGAATATATATTAATGTCTCCTTTGAGACTGCTACATTGGTAGCACGAAACGTAAAATAGAGCCTTAAAAGAAGCAAAACTCCAACCGCTAATCCAACCAAGGCGATAACCAACCCAAACTTTACAAATTTCTTCATCTTCAAAAAAGTAATACTAAACTAAAATAAAAAAAAGCATCGAAATAACCATGTAGTTCGATGCTATATAATGTTAAATGGAAATAGCTTTACTTGAGTAAAGCAACTGCTTTCCTAATACGCTCAATGGATTCCTTAAGCTTATCGTCCGATGTAGCATACGAAAGCCTTATGCATTTTGGTGAACCAAAAGCCGAACCCGGAACAACGGCAACATGTGCATGATTCAGAAGGAACATGGCAAGGTCATCGGAGGTTTTTATGGTTTCACCGTTATACTGCTTGCCAAGCAGTTCCGATATTTCAGGGAAAATGTAGAACGCACCCTGTGGCTTATTCAACTTGAAGCCAGGGATTGATGAGAAACCTTCATACATCAAATCGCGACGACGCCGAAAAGCCTCGCGCATTTGGCGGGTGTATTCGCCATCGGAGTTAAATGCAGCAATGGCTGCACGTTGAGCAATACTGCAAACGCCCGATGTTTGCTGACCCTGAAGTTTCTCACATGCTTTGGCAATCCATTTGGCCGATGCCGAAAATCCTATGCGCCAACCGGTCATGGCATACCCCTTTGAAACGCCATTGATAATAACTACTCTATCCCGAATAGAATCAAACTGAGCAATACTCTCATGTTTGCCAATAAAATTGATATGTTCATAAATCTCATCGGAAATTACAATGATATTTGGGTGCTTCTCAATAATTTGAGCAATTGCCTTTAATTCATCGTAGGTGTATACACTACCCGTAGGGTTAGAAGGCGAACATAAAAGTAGGGCTCTGGTTTTAGGTGTAATAGCAGCCTCAAGCTGTTTGGGGGTAATCTTAAAATCGCTCTCAAGCGAGGTTTCAATCACCACGCTTTTCCCCTCAGCAAGCTTAACCAGCTCAACATAGCTAACCCAGTATGGGGCAGGAACAATAACCTCATCGTCCTTATCAACAATACACATCAACACGTTTGAAAGGCTATGCTTAGCACCTCCCGAAACCACAATTTGGTCGGGCTGGTACTCGAGGTTGTTTTCGCGTTTAAGCTTTCCACAAATAGCTTCCAGTAAATCCTTGTAACCCGCAACCGGTGTATAAAACGAAAAGTTCTGGTCGATGGCTTTCTTGGCAGCTTCCTTTACAAAGTCGGGGGTAAAGAAATCGGGTTCGCCTACGCTAAGGCTAATTACATCGATACCCTGTGCAGCAAGTTCGCGCGACTTTTTCGACATTGCAATGGTTTGCGACTCCTCAAGAGCTGCTATTCTGGCTGATACCTTTTCCATGGTTTAACGTTTTAGGGAATTCCAAATTGTTTTACTAATTTTAGAGTTTCAAAAATAAAGTAATTTGTCATTCATATACACCTAAACTGTCCAAAAACATTAAAATATGTTTGCCGAAATTCTGAAAATCACAATACCCGCACTTATGGTATTCCTGGCAGGATACCTTGCCTTGCGAACTCTTATCAAGAATGAAACCCAAAGGCAAAAGGCGGAATTAATGTTTAACACCATAAAGGTTTCACTACCGCTTCGACTTCAGGCATACGAGCGCTTAATACTCTTAATGGAGCGGATTTCGCCTGAATCAATAATTGTAAGAGTTAATAAAAAAGGGATGCTTGCTAGCGACCTACAAAGTGCGTTACTTGGAAACATCAGAGCGGAATGGGAGCACAACCTTTCCCAGCAGCTATATGTTAGCAATGAGGCATGGGAGATGGTTAAAAATGCTAAGGAAAACATTGTTAAGCTAATAAATATTTGCAGCGAAAAAGTTGCACCAAACGATAGCAGCTTCGATTTGAGCAAAAAAATTCTTGAAACTTACGCTGAACTTGAGATTAATCCCACCTCGCTGGCCATTGAATTTTTAAAGAAAGAGGTAAAAGAAATACTTTAAAACCTTGTTTAATCAATTTTTAGCACCCTTTTAACAGCATGTGAAAAACCGGCTTCATCGTTTACCGGCACAACCTGAAATTTGTCCTTTAGCTCACTGGGTGCGTTTGAAACCACAAAAGCTTCACCGGCAAGGTTAAGCATATCAATATCGTTGTAATCGTTGCCTAAGGCCAACAAATTACGGGGCTGAATTCCGCCAATATAGCTACACAACCATTGAATACCTCCGGATTTAGAAACCCCTTCAGGAAAAATTTCAAGCCAAATTGACTTACCATCGAGCGGGGAGGTTGCTCTTATAACCTGAACCCCGTTTAGCTTTTTGGAAATGGCATTGAACCTTTCAATATCATTGGGTAAAACGGCCAACACCTGCGAAGCAGGTCCTGGAAATGGCACACCAGTTATTAAGGGTTGAGAGTAATCCTTATAGAGGTTAATTCTTCGTTCAAAATCAGAGTTTAGTTTACCAGAACTGTGGTAGTGGAAACAATGATTTAAGGGAATTGGCTCATGAACCATAAAATCGGCATGCATTTCCACAAGCAGGGCAATTACATACTGAACAACTTCCGGTGAAAGCTGGTTGGCATGAATAATCGACTTATCGGACCAGCGCATAATTCCTGCTCCAGAAGAGAACAAAAGGTAATCGATGGGAAAATCGTCGGGCAAAACAGTTGATGCTGAAAATGGTGAACGACCAGTAGCAATGGCACGTATGATCCCCATTTCACCTAATCGGCATAGGGAAACCATATCTTCGCCGTTAAACTTATGATCGGAACGCAGGAGTGTGCCATCCAAATCGGTTACCACCAGTTTAATCATGAAAAGCCTATATTTTCCGCAAAGATATTAAGGTTCCTGGAAAAGTTTAAAGCCACTATGGTATATGTGGTTTAAAAGTAATTTAGAGTTTAATGATTTATTTGTAAAACAATGATTGTCTTTGTGTTAACCTCGAATCATTTACCAGAATAGTAATATTTTCCACTACTTCAATATTAAAACATCCAAAAGGAAATTTCGTATAAAAAACTAGAAAATAATGTGTTTTTTTAACGTTAAAATTTGGTTAAATCATTTTACATTTTGAACTTAATTTTTTATATTTAAGGTGTAAAAATCATTTTAAAACCCTGTAATTATGACTAAAATAATCACATTTAATGAGCTCAGGAGGGTTAAAGATAGCCTTCCTGATGGTAGCATGCAGGTAATTGCGGACAGGTTGAACGTTAATGTTGAAACTGTCCGCAATTATTTTGGTGGAACCAACTACAAGGATGGAGGTGCTGTGGGATTTCACCTTGAACCGGGACCTGATGGTGGAATAGTAACCCTCGACGATACCACAATACTCGATATCGCCTATGAAATTATTGCCAAATCAAAGGAGATGGCTTAAAACAATTCTATCCAAATCACGTAAAAGCAGGAAAATTTTTCCTGCTTTTTTATTTACTTTGCATAAACTACATACAAACCATGGAAGAGTTACTCTCTAAAATTCATAGGATTGAGACAAAACACTTGTCGAACCTTCACCGCCACCTTGAGAGTATATTCACAAATGTGTCGTTACCCTCGCACAATCTGCAACACCATATTAGGGTGTGGTTGCATTGCCGGGGTTTACTGATTGAACTGCATAAGGCTGGACTAACAATCACTGAACAGCTAATTGAAAATGCAATAATTGCCTGTTTCTTTCACGATGCTGGCCTAACCAAAACCCTCGATGAGCAACATGGGGCTGAGGGTGCCGAGCTATGCAAGCAATATCTCAGCCATTTCCCAGACCTAACGGAATCGCAAAAAACACTGATTTTAAAAGCTGTAGAGTTGCACGATGACAAATCGGTCAAGCAGCACCCGGTTACAAAGCCCGATGACATGCTCGACTTGGCTTTACTCGTATCCACCGCCGATGATCTTGACGCACTTGGATTTGTTGGCGTTTTCCGGTATACTGAAATTTACCTGAAGCGGGGCATTAGCATCGACCAGCTTCCACGCAAAGTTCTGGCAAACCTACGTAATAGGTTTACAAGTTTTACAAATGCATACTCATCGCTGCACCGTTATTCCGACAGGCAAAGGCAACGCTACCGGGAGATCATGGACTTTTTCACAAAACTTGAAGGTGAAATATCGCAAGGCATTACCTACCAGGATAGCGCATACGCTGTAGTAAATACCTTGCATGAACAGCTGGTGATTCAATCGAACAGCATTGAACAAACCATTGACTACGCATTAAGCACACTAACCGCTAGTTACCCGTTAACCTTTTTCAAAAGGTTACAGTTAGAACTTGAGGTTACCTCAGCTATACCCATTTAAGGTTAAAGGGAATACGACAATAGTTTTGCTGTAAAACCATTACTTAATAAAAAAGTCGAGCATCAGCCTGTCGTTCAAATAGGCTTGTAGCCTATCGCCAACGTTAACAGGCCCTACACCGCTTGGGGTGCCGGTAAAAAGAAGATCGCCAGTTCTGAAGGTTATGAATCGTGAAACGTACGAAATAAGCTCATCGTAGCCAAAAATCATGTTTGCAGTATTCCCTTGCTGTACTACCTTTCCGTTTAGCTCAAGCCGAAAGTTTAAGCCATTTAAATCGCCCAGTTCATCTTTGGGGATAAAAGTTCCTATTGGAGCAGAATAGTCGAACGCTTTGGATATTTCCCAGGGTAATCCTTTTGCTTTACACTCGCGCTGTAAGTCACGAGCAGTGAAATCGATACCAAGGGTGATGGCATCGTAGTAACGGTGGGCAAACTTTTGCTTGATACTCCGCCCTAACCTATTAATTCGAAGCACAACTTCTAGTTCATATTGCAAATCGCTTGTAAAATCAGGATAAAAAAAAGGTTGATTATTGCGAAGCAAACAATTATCGGGCTTAATAAAGAATACCGGAACCTCAGGCACATCGGCATTCATTTCTTTAGCATGATCCCTATAGTTTCTACCAATGCAAATAATTTTCATTATGAGTAATTTTTTATGTCAATGAATGAGCAAAGCCAAACAAAGGTAGTTAGTTTGATGCTATTAAAAAAGGTTTTACTTTTGCATGTTCAAAAGTAAGTTCCATGGCTGATCCCATAACAAAGTCCACCCGCAAAAGAATACTTTTTATTGTAAATCCCATTTCTGGAACACGCGGTAAGGAAAGTATACTGCACATTATCAATAATACAATTGACAACGAGACATTTGAGCCCGAAATCCTTTTCACCCGAAAAAAGGGTGATGCTTTACAGATTATAAGTGAAAAAATTGCTGAGGGGTTCAAGTATTTTGTTGCAGTTGGAGGCGACGGAACGGTTAACGAGGTTGGCAGCGCCATCATAAACACGGATTGTGTAATGGGTATTATCCCTTTAGGTTCAGGCAATGGTCTTGCAAGGCACCTAAGAATCCCGCTTGATGCAGCCAAAGCGATACAGGTGGTAAATAAGCTTAGGGTTGAATCAATAGATTACGGGCTCGTAAACGGGTTACCATTCTTTTGTACCTGTGGCGTGGGTTTTGATGCTCATATTGGTTACCGCTTTGCCAAAGAGAAAGGCCGAGGTTTTTTTAACTATGTTAAGGTGGCGCTAACTGACTTTATAAGGTACAAACCCAAGAAGTACAAGGTTAAAATTGATGGCACACAAAAAATGAAAGTGAAGGCCTTTCTCATTACATGTGCCAACGCATCGCAATATGGCAATAATGCGTATATAGCACCAAATGCCGATATACAGGATGGATTACTCGACATAGCCATTATGTCGCCCATAAATCTGCTTCAAGCACCTGCCATTGGTGCAATGCTATTCACCCGAACCATTAATAAAAGCACGGTTCTACAAACCGGTAAGGCCCAAAAGGTTGTAATAAAGCGAAAACGCGAAGATGTGGTTCACTTTGATGGTGAACCCATTATAATGGATAGAAAAATTAGGATTACAGTAGTGAATAAGGGGTTAAGGATTATTGTACCTTAACGACCATCCACATCGAGCAAACGGGTTTTCTTTCTGATAGTTCGTAAAGTCAGGTAAATTACGCCGACAATAATAAAGGCAATGAACCATGCCCTACCCCACGAACTTAGCTCAAGGAGTTTACCCCCATTTGAAACCACATCGTGTATGTACTGAAAAACAAAAAATAGTAGCACTAACTTGAAAAGCCCTATGCTCTCGCGCTTAATTACATTACGGATGGAAAAGTAATTGTTTGGTGAGCGCCACCTGAACCTGCGCGGAATAAAAGTGGGAACGCTATCGGCCCAATTGAGGTAATCCGAACCAAACTTGTTGCGTAGGAAAAATTCCTCGGCGTACATTATTCGTTCGTAGTAGAGCCAGTAAACTAAAAGGAAAGATATGACAAACCAGTAGCTCTTAGTAAGAAGGGCAAGGCCAAACCACATGAAAAAATTACCAAGGTAAAGCGAATGGCGGACTAACGAGTACATTCCTGAAGTGTTAACCGTATCGGCAACCTGCTCCTTGGTATTCCTTCCTGAAGTATTCTTAGGAGTGTAACCAATGGTAATAGCGCGTATAACCAGTCCAATAAAGCTCACCACAAAGCAAGCAAAAAAGTAAAATGCATTATATGAATACTGCTTGGTTTCCAGGAGGTAAACATAGTAACCTATTCCTGCTAAAATTAAAAGCACTGGTAAATAGCTGCGATACCTAAAAAGAAAGTCGCCTTGGCGACGGAATGTTTCAATCAATGCCATACTAATCAATTTATAGAATGCTGGCGTAAATATAGCATTTGTTAATATAGGTTAATACTGTGGGGCAAATTATTTTTGTTTCATTTTTAAGTAGATGTTAGTGAGAACCTTTTTGGTGTACAAGGGGAATTCACCATTCATCATCCATGAATAGTAGCTGGGTTCAGCCTTTAATACTTCCACAACAGGCTTACCTTTGTGCTTTCCAAAGTTAAATACCTCAACCCCTTTGTCATCGAGAATAATACGGCCTGCAAAATCGACATTGCGATTAAACGAGCTGAACTCCGAAAGAAAATCGACATCGTTTTTTAGCTCAGGATACCGTTCAACCTGAGCGCATAGGATTTCGAAGGTGGCAAGGGTATCGGCTTCGGCGCTGTGGGCATTCACCAAGTCCTTATCCAGGTAAAATTTGTATGCTGCAGCCAGGGTTCTCTTTTCCATTTTATGGAAAATGGTTTGAACATCGATAAACTTGCGCTTTTTCAAATCGATATCAACCCCAGCACGGAGGAACTCTTCGGCCAAAAGAGGTAAATCGAACTTGTTGGAGTTGAAACCAGCAAAATCGCAACCCTCAATATAGTTTGCCAACGATTTTGCTATCTCCTTAAAGGTTGGCGCATCTTTTACATCGTCATCGGTTATTCCATGAACAGCAGTAGCCTCAGGCGGTATAGGCATTTCAGGATTTATGCGCCTAACCTTTGATTCGCGGTTCCCGTTAGGGAATACCTTTAGCACAGCAATTTCAACTATTCTATCCTTAACAACATCAATTCCGGTGGTTTCCAGGTCGAATACTACCAGCGGGTTCTTAATATTTAATCCCATTAAAATTACCTTTTATTAATAAAAAAACTTCCCCAAGCCAAGGCCGGGGAAGTTATTGAGTTTATTCCTAAGCACCAATCATCATTGGCATTAGAAGCATAAGGACATCTTCGTCGGGGTTTTCATTTTGGTGAGGGAAAATGAGCCCTGCACGCGAGGGATCGGACATGGAAAGTACCACCTCTGTTGAGGAAAGGTTTGCCAGAATCTCCACCAAAAAGGCTGATTTAAAGCCTATCTCCATTTCATCGCCTTGGTAATCGCAGTTTAAGCGCTCGTAGGCCGAAACGGAGAAATCAAGGTCTTGAGCTGAAACCTCGCACTGGTTCGATGTTAAGCCTAGCTTAATAAGGTTGCTGGCTGCGTTTGAATAGATTGAAACGCGACGAACCGAGTTATAAAAATCAACCCTGTCAATAATCATACGGTTTGGGTTATCAACAGGAATTACGGCGCTATAGTTGGGGTATTCCCCTTCAACCAAACGGCAAACCAGGGTGTAACCGCTCATGGTAAAGCGGGCATTCTTACTATCAAACTCAACATTTACTGAGCCTGTTTCCTTTACAAGAATAGACTTTAGCAGGTTTGCTGGTTTTTTGGGAAGAATGAACGATGAAAACTCTTCAACCTGAACATCCTTACGGCGGTAGCGAACCAGCTTGTGTGAGTCGGAAGCAACAAAGGTCATCCCTTCGGTGGTTAGCTCAACAAATACACCGTTCATCACGGGGCGCATCTCGTCGTCGGCGGTGGCAAAAATGGTCTTGGTAATACCATTAAGCATAACGTCGGCAGCCACCTTTACACTAACTTTACTCTCTGGGCTAAGCTCAGCGGGTTTTGGAAAATCATCGGCGGGTTGGCCAACAATGTTGAACTGGCCATTCTCCGAGTGAATAACAACTGCAAGGGAACCTGGGTCAATTTCGAAAGTAAGGGGTTGCTCCGAAAATTCCTTTAGGGTATCGATAAGAATCTTAAAGGGAATTGCAATTGAACCATCACCCAGAACGTTATCGAGGGTAATTTTTGTTGTAAGTGTCGATTCAAGGTCAGATGCTGTGATTTCCAGCTCATTACCTTCCAACTTGAATAAGAAGTTGTCGAGAATTGGTAGGGTGTTCTTGCTGCTGATTACCCTGCTTACCACCGATAAGTGGCTCAGTAGCATGGTGCTTGATACAACAAATTTCATATCTCTGTAATTTAGTTAGTTCCTTTTACCTAAATTGATTATCCTTTAGCTGTCAAACAGTTAATTGTAAATTTTAGTTTAAAAACTGAAAATCAATGCAATTCAAAACTCAAAAGGATTTCAATAATACAAAATTTTACTCTAATAACACACACTATTTTTCATAATTATTTACAAACACATCGATGGGGCATAGAACATAATGGAAGTGCAGATAGGAGCCAACCAAAAACTTGTTTTCCGATAGCTTTACCAATAGACGATTTGGGTTGTAACCGAGTTCTTGTCCCAGAATATTTGTAAATCCTTTACCGGTTATCCGGTAAAATGTGTATTCGTACGTTTTGCCGTTTAGCATTTTGAGCTGCAAGCTGGAAATTAAATTCTCAGGTTTTGCAGAATCTATTTCGGCCTTAGTAGGGTAATGCAACTTAAAATTATCGAGTGAGTAATAAAGATTGCTAATGTTAGCAAGGTTGATGTTTGGCATTCTATTTCCAGCTGAGTTAGATAATGCTATTTGGTTTCCACCCAGCTCAAGGGTGTATCCCTTTTCATTGTCAGGAAAAACAACCTTTATTTCTTCAATCGCCTCAACTGGCTCGGGAAACAGTTTGCCAGAAAGCCATTTATCAGGGTTAACCGAGAAGTATTCAACTAAATTATCAACAGCATTTGGCGAGTCAATGTAGTAAGGGTCTACCGAACCACTGTTCAGGGCAACAGGTTTATAGTTGAATTCAGCAATAGATGCAATTCTGTATTCCTTGCATACGTGTTTACCTTTATAAATGAAAACCCCTATACCCTTCTCCTGAAACAGCTGGGTTAAATTGTCATCGGTTTTTAGCGTAGCGGGTGCAACAGCTGATATACTCTGCAAAATATCGATAAAATTACTTACAACAGCTGAGTCAGCAATAAAAAAATCATTTATAAACCAAATGCCATCCGATTTTGTCAACCTAAGGGTATCGGATTTCATAACCAGCTCAATAGCAGTAATATGAGAACTATCATAGGAAAAGTCCGTTTGACGGTATTCCCTATACCAAGTGGAAAAGTAGAATAGACCTATCGCAAAGGCTATTAGTAGTGAAAGAAAAAGAATCTTTTTACTTGACATCTGTAAAAGTATATTTCTTTCGTCGTACAAAATTCCACATAATTCCAGCAACTAAAAGCATAAGCGATGGTAAAACCATGTTAATCAACTGCCAGTATAACCGCTCACTAATAGCCCGTTTCCTGTCGAGAAGTCGAAGTTTAATATCTCTCGAACGTAAATCGAGCAGTCCACTATCGTCGCATAAGTACTTAACCATGTTAACCACCAACTCCTTATTTCCGTAGGTTTGCTGAGTAAACCTGTCGTAGCCCAACGGGATAACATATGCG
>JAGPEQ010000071.1:0-3280 GCA_018056955.1 Bacteroidales bacterium
ATCCGACTAAATTGATTAGTTTTGCGGCAGTAAATCAAGCTAAAACAAAAAGGTATGAAATTTTTTATTGACACAGCAAACCTTGACCAAATCCGAGAGGCAAATGATCTTGGCGTTCTTGATGGCGTTACTACCAACCCATCGTTGATGGCAAAGGAAAATATTCGTGGTGCTGAGAACATCAAAAAGCATTACGTAGACATTTGCAACATTGTAAAGGGCGATGTTAGCGCTGAGGTAATTGCTACCGATTATGATGGGATGATCCGCGAGGGTAAAGAGTTAGCCGCCTTGCATCCTCAAATTGTAGTAAAGGTTCCGTGTACCAAGGATGGCATAAAGGCCATTAAGTATTTCACCGATAACGGAATACGCACAAACTGTACACTTGTGTTTTCGGTTGGACAGGCCTTGCTTGCAGCAAAAGCAGGAGCAACATATGTTTCACCATTTATTGGTAGACTCGATGATGTATCGACCGATGGAGTAGAGTTAATCCGTAAAATTGTTGATGTTTACAACTACTACGAGTTTGGTACCCAGGTTTTAGCCGCCTCAATTCGTCATACCATGCATATTATCCAGTGCCTCGAGGCTGGTGCTGATGTTGCTACCTGCCCATTAAGTGCAATTCTTGGTTTACTTAACCACCCATTAACCGATATCGGATTACAGAAGTTTTTAGACGATTATAAAAAGATGAATGGTTAATGCCTGAATGCCTATACATACCAATGCACCCCCAGAACCCCAACCCACGGGACATTGACCGGGTGGTTGCGGTTCTGCAAAGGGGTGGAGTTGTTATTTATCCTACCGATACGGTTTACGGTATAGGTTGCGATATTACAAATGTAAAGGCGGTTGAACGTGTCATCAAGCTCAAGGGGTTAAAGCCCAAGGATGCCCATTTCTCTTTTATCTGTAAAGATCTAAGCAATATTGCCGACTTTGCCAAGGTTAGCAACCCCACATTTAAGTTGATGAAAAAGAATTTGCCCGGTCCTTTTACATTTGTTTTACCGGGTTTGCACAGGGTTCTCGATTACTTTTTGAGTAAACGGAAAACTGTTGGTATAAGAATACCCAATCACCAAATTCCATTAGAGTTGGTTGATAGATTAGGCAACCCTATCCTAACAACATCGTTAAAGGATAGCGATGAGGTTGTAGAGTACACAACCGATCCTGAGCTCATTTATGAAAATTACAAGCATTTAGTAGATGTTGTAATAGATGGGGGAGTTGGTGGCAATATACCTTCAACCATTGTAGATTGCTCAGGCGATGAGCCTATAATACTGCGCGAAGGGCTTGGCGAACTGATTTTCTAGGTCATCATGCAAAAGGTTACACTCGCAATTTTAGCTGGCGGCAAATCGAGCCGATTAGGGGGAATCGATAAAGCTCTTTTAACAGTTGATGGGATTCCCTTGATAAGTAGAATTTACAATACTTTTAGAACTGAGGTTTGGGAAGTAATTGTAATTTCAAACAGCAGCAAGACCTATCCCATCGATGCGCCCATTTTTCCTGATATTATACTGAATTGTGGACCTCTTGGCGGTATCCATAGCGCTTTAACCAATGCTTCAAGCAGTTTGGTATTTATTGTCTCTGTTGACCTACCATTTGCCAGTAAGGACATATTCCAGCAGTTGCTATGCATTTACCAGAAAAACAGGGCTGAGATTGTTGTCCCCAAACATGGCGATTTAATGGAACCCTTGTTTGGCTTGTATAACAAAACACTTTTATCGAGAGTAAACAGTATTCTTGCCGACAGGCAAGGACACCCTATATCAGAACTTATAAGTCAGTCAAACACAAAGTACCTAGAGTTACCTGATGATTTTCAGACCCGGATGTGGTTTTATAATATTAATACCCACGAGGACCTAAAGGCCTTAGAGCTATAATTTGTAACCTGCTAACAACCTTTGGTTCTCAACCGTTTGCGTTAAAAATTGTTGAATATTCAAATTTTACATTAACAATTTGTTTAATTTTAAGTACCTTTGTTAGGCTGAATTTTAAACTCACAATTCATAATAACTAACTTCAACTAGCTATGACAAAAATTAAAGTTGCAATCAATGGATTTGGACGAATTGGCCGCAACGTTTTTAAGATTGCGCTTGAGCGTCCCGAACTTGAAGTTGTAGGTATCAACGATTTAACCGATACTAAAACTCTCGCCCACCTGTTAAAGTACGATTCCACCCAGGGTCGCTATGAGGGTAAGGTAGAGTTTGATGCCGAAAACCTAATTGTAAACGGTAAAAAGTACAGGGTAACAGCTGAGCGCTCACCCCTTAACATCAAGTGGAGCGAGACTCCCGATGTGGTAATCGAATCGACAGGTATTTTTACCAAGCGCGAAAGCGAGAAGGGTGGCTATGGCGACCACATCAAGAATGGTGCAAAAAAGGTTATTCTTAGCGTACCCGCAAAGGATGAGATTGATAGGATGATTGTACTTGGTGTAAACGATGAAGCCTTACAGCCAACTGATCAGTGCGTATCAAATGCCAGCTGTACAACCAACTGCTTGGCCCCCGTTGTAAAGGTTTTGAACGATGCTTTTGGCGTTGAGCGTGGTTTCATGAACACCATTCACTCCTACACCAACGATCAACGTATTCTTGATGCCCCTCACAGCGATTTGCGTCGTGCTCGTTCTGCCGCCGTTTCACAGATTCCCACTACTACCGGTGCTGCAAAAGCAGTTGGAAAGGTTATTCCTGAGCTGAAGGGTAAACTCGATGGTCTTGCAGTTCGCGTTCCAACCCCAACCGGTTCTCTTGTCGATTTTGTAGCTGTGCTAAAAAAGGAGGTGACCAAGGAAGAGGTTAACGCTGCTATGAAAAAGGCTGCCGAAGGCCCTATGAAGGGTATTCTTGAGTATACTGAGGATCCAATTGTATCGGTTGACATTATTCACAACCCTCACTCTTCAATTTTCGATGCTCAAAGCACCATGGTTAATGGCAACATGGTTAAAGTTCTTTCATGGTACGATAACGAGTGGGGTTACTCTAACCGCGTGGTTGACCTAATTCATAAACTATTTAAATAATAAGCGTTGTAGGATTAGAAAAGGCTGCCTTCAAGCAGCCTTTTTTTATTGATAGTTGATAGGTAAAGTTCTGACATATGTTTATCATTCAATATCGTTCAGATAAAAAAACAGATCCTCTTTTTGTCATAATGTTGTAGCGAAGGATATCGGGCAACGGCAAGTGGGTGTAGAAGAGAAAAGAGATGATTCGGCTGGGCT
>JAGPEQ010000071.1:3380-13355 GCA_018056955.1 Bacteroidales bacterium
CACGAACAACGAACAACGTTTCCAGCCCCGTAGGGGCTAAACATTTGTAACTCCATGGCTACTCCAACATGTATAGCGATGCACGCTATGGCATTCCAAAGAGCAAGGGTGAAGCTTTGCATCGCAAAGGGAAAGCATGGTAGAGAGCAATTACCTGAAAACCAATCAAAAAGTAATTAACTGATTTAGGTACAAAAAGATACTTCGGCAGCGCTCAGCATGACAGAGGGGTATTTTGCTACCACTCAATATGACAAATATCCTCAACTAAACGACATTGATTTATCATTTGATTTTTCAAATGAAGACTATAGTTTTAACATCTTTAATTCATAATGATGGTTTCTGCGGCATTCCAAATGGCTATGCCCTATTCATACCTAAGCGCTTCAATGGGGTCGAGTTTCGAGGCCTTTACAGCAGGGAAATAGCCCGAGGCCAAACCTACCACAAACGATATAACCAAACCGCCTAATATCCAACCCCAGGGAACTATGAACGGGCCATTGGTAAGCACTGAAACAAGGTTACCTATTAGAATTCCAAGGAATACGCCAAATAAACCACCAAGCTGGCAAATAAGAATGGCCTCAAAGAGGAACTGCTGTTTAATCTCCGACGATTTTGCACCGATTGCTTTACGGGTGCCTATTTCGCGGGTGCGCTCTGCCACCGCTACCAGCATAATGTTCATAAGCCCAACCGCTGCGCCTATAAGCGTAATGATGCCAATGACTGTGGCTGCTAATGAAACAAACTTCAGGTTCTCAATTAGAAGTTTGGCAAGATTGTCGCTTTTTTCGATGTTAAAATCGCTCTCATCGGTTGCCGAGAGATTCCGTACAATTCGAAAAGTCCCTTCGGCTTCGCTTACTGCAGCTTCAAGCAGTTTAGGATCGTAGGGTTGTATGCTTATTGAATAGTTCATGTTTGGGCGCGAAAAGAATGCGGCAACGTTGGTGTATGGCAGGTAAACCGTACGGTTTGGCCCACCTCCAAACCCTGAACCCTTATTTTTGAGCACACCAATCACCCTGTACTTTCCGCTCCCTACATTGATAAACTTATCAATTGGGTCTTCGTTCTTCATAAATAGTTTGTTAGCCACCTCTTGGCCAACGATAGCTACGTGTCGGCTATCCAGTATGTCGATTGATGAGAAATTCCGGCCTCGTTCAATTTCAACACCCGGTACTTTCATAAACTCCTCATCAACACCCCGAACAGTAATGTTGGGATTAGTTTTTTTGGACATGTACTTAATGGTGCTCGCGCCCGATGCATAAACCGAAATGGATACATTGGCAGGGAATCGGTAATCCTCCTTAAACTGACGTGCTTGCTGTAAGGAGATGTATGAATAGTTTTTCTTCCTGTATCTATTTCCCGCAATATTTACATTAGTTCCACGACTCTGAATGGTAAAGGTATTTGCACCCATACTGGTAAATGAATTGGTAAGACTTCCTTCAATTGATTCAATTGCGGTTAGGATGCCCACCAAAGCCATTATACCTAATGAGATAATTAGAATGGTAAGAATGGACCTAAGCTTTGTGGCTAGGATTGAATTTATTGAAATTCGAAAAATTTCCCCGTATAGGGTTAAAATCCGCTTCATGTTTTTGAATATTTCTTTTTCAAATTTAGGTATAAGTTTAAACTTTCTGGTTCACTAAAAGCTAAATCATACAAACTGAAACAAAAAATCGATTAGGTTTGCAGATCAATAAACATTCGACATGAAATTAGAAAAAAGGATTAATGCGTTCAGTAAGCTTGGACAACAATTGCCCAACGCAGTTCGTGACCCGAGTCACCCGTTGGGTCATGCTGCTGCAAATGCACAGCATGTAAATCCTTGGTTTACCCCTGAAAATGTGCTTAATGCGGTTGATGCAATTGCCTATGAGTGGCTTCAACCCATTGAACTAGAGAGTTGGATTAAAGCTTACCCCGAAAAATATTTTACCCCGCCAACGGCAAAAACGGTTGGGGTGGTTATGGCCGGGAATATTCCCCTTGTGGGGTTTCACGATTTCCTTTGTGTTCTCATGGCAGGCCATAAAATAAACATCAAGCTTTCGTCAAAGGATGGGGATTTGATGGGTTCAGTTGCTAAAATGCTGGTTGCCATTGAACCAGCATTTGCCGATTGTATCCAAATAACCGAAGGCCCAATAAGGGATTTCGATGCGGTTATAGCTACAGGTAGCGATAGCTCAGTGCGTTACTTTGACTTTTACTTCCGGAACTACCCTTCGTTAATACGCGGGCATAGGAATGGAGTGGCATTGCTGTCGGGCAATGAGACAGATGATGAACTAGCATTGCTTGCTGATGATATTTTTACCTACTTTGGGTTGGGATGTAGAAATGTTTCGAAACTAATTGTCCCTGAAGGATATAATTTTAATAGGTTAATTGGTAGTATGAGTAGGTGGAAACATCTTATAAATCATCATAGGTATGCCAATAACTACGAGTATAACAGAACAATACTGTTAATGAACCAAAGTCCACACCTCGATGCGGGTTTTGTGCTAGTTGTGCCAAATGAGAATATCGATGCTCCGGTTGCCATGGTTAACTATCAGGAGTATTCGGGAATAAATTCAGCAATTGATTATATCAATGTAAACGATTCAAAAATTCAATGTGTGGTCACAAAAACCAATATTGACCATAGCCGGAGGGTTATATTTGGCGACTCCCAAAAACCTAAGCTGAACGACTACTCCGATGGAATAGATACCATTGAGTTTTTAGGAACATTAGGGTAAAGGTTTTTCCCTTGAAATTTTTAGAAATGTTTAATATTGATGCTATTTTTGTATTGATAAACTACCTGATATGATTTACAAGTTTAGAATGTTATCGGATGAGGATAAGCTATTCCTGCGCGATTTTGAGGTAGATGCAGATAGTACTTTTTATGCTTTCCATAAGGCAATTCAGGAAAACCTAGGTTTTGACCCTGGTCAGCTAGCCTCGTTCTTTTTGGCCGATGAGCAATGGAACAAGGGGATGGAGCTTACACTAATTGACATGCAGAACGATACCGGGATGGCTGCTATACCCATGGAAAGGGTCAAGATTAAAGAGCTAATGAGTAATCGTAGGGAGCGCTTGCTCTACGTTTACGATATTTTTGCTGACCGAAACCTTTTCATAGAGCTGATTGATATACAAGAACCCAATCCTGATGTAAAGTATCCTGTTTGCACCGCATCGGTTGGCGATGCGCCTATTCAGCTTGCTGAGGATTTTGCTTTTGAGGAGAATATCTCCATGGAAGAACCCAATGAGATTGATGAGCTTTTCGATGAACTCAACGATGACGATGAGCTTGGTAGCTTGGGTCTTGACGATAAGGATGAGTGGTAGTTTATCAAACTATATCCATTTAACTGGATTTGATGAATGTCCGTGCCCAATAAATACCTGATTGCCCTTTTGGGACCAACCGGTGTGGGAAAAACGGAATTGAGCCTTAAGCTGGCCAAACACTTTAATTCACCAATCGTTTCGTGCGATTCCCGACAGTTTTACAGGGAAATGCGAATAGGGACTGCTTTCCCTACCGATTGGGAACTCGCTCAAGCAAAACACTACCTTGTTGGGCACAAGTCGGTTACTGAACGTTACAGCTGTGGCATGTTTGAGCTCGATGCCCTTGACTCGCTTAAACAAATCTACCTTAGCAGCGATTTTGCAATACTTGTAGGCGGCTCCGGGCTTTATGGTGATGCTCTGCTAAAAGGCATCGACGACTTTCCAACACCTGACCCTGAGCTACGAAAATTGTTACAGCAACAGCTAAAAACCGATGGCATTGAGAGCTTAAGGCATCAGCTTAAAATACTTGACCCTGAATACTACAAACAGGTTGATTTGAAGAATCCGCAAAGGGTATTAAAGGCAGTTGAGGTTTGCCTGCAAACAGGCAGAACCTTTAGCTCATTCTTAACCGCACCCAAAAAGGAGCGACCATTCAAACCCATAAAAATTGGTTTAACCCGACCCCGCGAAAAGTTGTATGAGCGAATAAATAAAAGGGTTGACCAGATGATTGAGCAGGGTTTAGTGGATGAAGTAAAGCAACTTGTAGGTTTTAGAAATTATAATGCCCTTAATACGGTTGGTTACAAGGAGATATTTCAATACCTCGACGGTGAAATAACCCTTGATCAGGCTATAGAGCTTATTAAACGGAATACCCGTCGGTATGCCAAACGGCAGCTGACATGGTGGGCTAGGGATAACGAGATTTGTTGGTTTAACCCCGAAAATCAAACCGAAATAATTGAATACATCGAAAGATTATGCAGAACGAAGAACTAGCAAATAAGCGCAATTCCGAAATATTCCTTGAAGTTTTTACGGAGATTGAACGAAGCCTAAAGGAAATTTGTAAGGACGAATATACAACCAATTTTGCTGAACTACTGCGCAAGGCGCGTGGTTTGAATCAGGTTGTGAATTACTATGCTTCCGATTTAAAAGAATTTTCACAACTCCGCAATGCCATTGTTCATACGCGTAGGCAAAACTTCATTATAGCCGAACCACATCCCGATGTTGTGCAGGAAGTTATTCACATCAAAAACCTGCTGCAAAACCCGCCGGTTGTGAAAACAGTAATGAAGTTAAATCCCTATAGAGTATCACCCAGTGCTTCGGTTAAGGAGGTTTTAACCACCTTCGCCGAAAAGGGTTTCATGCGATGCCCGGTTGTGAGTAACGGTAAAATAGTTGGACTTATAACTGCCAAAACCATTGCGCGATGGTTGGTTAATAGCTCTGGAATAATTGATAACACAACGGTTAGTCAACTTTTAAATTATATCGACAATGACGATTACTGCATAGTATCGGAAAACACCGATATAGTATCGTTAATAGCCCTTTTCAATAATTCAGTCCGAATAGGTGCTTACCTGCAAGCGGCTTTAGTAACGCTGAACGGTAAACCCGACAGTTTACTCGTTGGTATAATAACCCCAAGCGATTTCCCTTCTATTATTGGGCAATTAAAAGTTAAACATTAGTTTTGTGCAGATTAGGGGCAATTAGTTTTGAAACCGTATTACATCAAAACACTATGAACATGGAACAGGAAAAGAAAAAGCGCGAATTTCCGCATACCTATGTAATTATTTTTGCTCTTATTGTTTTTGCTGCCGTTTTGACCTGGTTTGTTCCAGGAGGTAAATTTGCCAGGGAGGTAAAGAACGTTAACGGTATCGACCGTGAGGTCATTGTCCCGGGTTCCTTCCATCAGGTTGATAATCAACCTCAAACCTGGCAGGTGTTTACATCTATTTTTCAAGGAATGAATCGAACCTACGATATCATTTTTTATATCCTGATGATTGGTGGGGCATTTTGGTTGCTCAACGAGAGTAAGGCACTTGATGTTGCTATTCTTTCGTTCCTGAATTTTACCAAACGTATTGAGAGGTTTAAACCCTTAAAGGTGATTGGAGTTGATAATCTGGTTATAGCTCTAATTATGATTTGCTTCAGCTTTTTTGGGGCGGTAATTGGTATGAGCGAGGAAACCATTGCCTTTGTGGTGATTTTTGTTCCGCTTGCCATAAGTATGGGCTACGATTCCATTGTGGGAATAAGTTTATGTTTCCTGGGTGCGGGTTTAGGCTTTGCAAGCGCCTTGCTAAACCCTTTCACCATTGGTATTGCGCAGGGTTTGTCGGGAATACAGTTGTTCTCAGGTATTGAGTATAGGTTTGTTATATGGGTGATTATAAATACTATAGGCATTGGCTATGTGATTTGGTATGCCCGAAGGATTAAAAAGAATCCAAAGCTATCGCCCGTATATGAAATTGATGAGTACTGGAGGCACAAGGCAGCCCAGGATGAAAACGGAACCAAATCAAAACCTGGTAAGAGTGCGTGGGCTACATTTATTGGTTTGGCTTTAGTGTTTGCCATATTTGCTTACTACTACCCTGTAAGCCATTTGGTTGTGGGGCAAAGTATCATCTCTGTCCCAATTATTCCGATTGCTACAGTAGTATGGATTTTAGTTGGAATTTTAGCATTGAGGCATTCGGTTCAGCTTTTCATAGTAAACATCTTACTGTTTACCATTCTGTTTTTAATTGTTGGTGTGATGGGATATGGCTGGTATATTAAGGAGATTGCAACACTCTTCCTGGTGATGGGTTTGCTGGCTGGGATAGCATTTGGTAAAAATGCCAACGACCTTGCGCGATCGTTTATTGCTGGGGCAAAGGATATTATGTCGGCAGCGCTTGTTGTTGGTTTGGCAAGCGGAATTGTAGTAATTCTGGAGCAAGGCCGTATAATCGATTCCCTGCTGAACTACTCGGCCGAGGCTATGATGGGTTACGGTAAAGTTACATCCATTGCCATTATGTATGTGTTTTACAACCTGTTGAACCTCATAATTGCATCAGGTTCGGCCAAGGCCGCACTTACTATCCCATTGATGTCGCAGTTTTCCGATTTAATTGGTATAAGCCGTCAAACTACGGTAACCGTTTACCAGCTTGGGGGTGGTTTCACAAACCTGATTACCCCAACCTCTGGGGTGATGGTTGGAGTTCTTAGCATTGCGCGTATTCCTTACAACAAGTGGTTTAGATGGTTCCTGCCCTTAATGACAATACTTATTATTACCGGATTCCTGCTACTTTTACCAACTCTATTCGTTCCACTTAGCGGGTTCTAGTGGTAGAGGCCAGCAATTACTGTTAAATTCTGAACCAGGTGTCAAGAACATTAATATCTGCAAAGCATAAATATTTCTATTCATTCGATTAGTAGTATCTACCTATTTTAAAAAAATCCTTAGTTTTGAGAAAATCATAAAACCAATTCCATGAGGAAGTTAATACTACTTGCTGCAATATTGTTTACCGTTACGGGATTATTTGCCCAGCAAACCAGCGATGACAAAAAAGCTGAAAAAGTAAAATCGGGTTGGAATGTTGGAGGGTTACCCGTGGTAGCCTACGATACCGACCTGGGTTTTGAGTATGGAGCATTGGTAAACCTGTTCCACTACGGCGATGGTACAATCTATCCCAAGTACAAGCATAATGTTTACGCTGAGGTTTCGCGCTTCACAAAGGGTAGTGGTATAAACCGATTGTTTTACGATTCAAAGTATGTTATTCCCGGGCTCAGGGTAACTGCTGACCTTTCGTATTTAACTGATAAGATGTACGACTTTTATGGTTTTAACGGTTACGAATCGGTATTCAATTTGGACTGGGCCGATGACGAAAGCGCCGATTACCGCAGCCGTGCATTCTATAAGTACGATAGGAAACTGTTGAGGTTTACTACTGACTTGCAAGGGAAACTAAAAAACGAAAAGTTTGGCTGGGTTGCCGGTATAGGCCTGTATGATTTTAAAATTGATACGGTTGATGTTGACAAGCTGAATAGGGGAAAAGATGAAGCCGATAAGTTACCCTATGTAGGAGGTGGACTTTACCAGCGCTACATTAACTGGGGATTGATTGGTGAAGATGAAAAGAATGGTGGATTTGTTACCTACCTGAAAGTTGGTGCGGTTTACGATACTCGCGATAACGAACCCAATCCCATGAAAGGGATGTGGACCGAGGCGGTTATAACCTATGCTCCGTCGTTTTTAGGCATTGGAAGTAAGTACCAGCATGCAAAGCTAAGTATTATTCACCGCCAGTATTTCACATTAGTTCCTGAGAGGCTATCGTTTGTTTACAGGCTGGGTTATCAGGGAACCCTTTTCGGAACATGCCCGTTCTACCTGCAACCCAATATGACAACAATTTTCTTAAGGGGCGCAACCAACGAGGGGCTTGGTGGTGCTAAAAGCTTGCGTGGTATAATTCGTAACCGGGTTGTGGGCGATGGAATTGCCTATGGCAACTTTGAAATGCGTTGGAAGTTCGCCCGCTTTCACTTCATCAACCAAAACTTTTACCTATCGCTTAACGCTTTTGTAGATGGTGGTCAGGTGGTACGTAAGGTTGATGTTGAGGTACCCAATTTTATTGAGGTTCCATACTCCCCATCGGATTACTTTAGCAATGACAAAGAGAAATTGCATACCAGTTGGGGACTTGGCTTGCGTGTTGTGATGAACCAAAACTTTGTAATTGTAGTTGACCATGGTCGCGCTATGACCAAGGACGATGGACTATCAGGAACCTACATTGGACTTAACTTTTTATTCTAGCTGCTAACTGAAATTTTAAAGCCGGCCTAAGGCCGGCTTTTTTATTGAATTGTTTTTAGAAGCTCGGCTATGGCAAACCCAAGGTAATTTCCTACAGCATAGCCAATAATTCCAATACTTATCCCCGATAGAATTACTTTTCGATTGTTAATTGCTGCAGCAACAACCGGAACAAATGGAGGAGAACAGATTAGAGCAGTGGAGGTGATTATGGTGGTATCGGCATCAACCTTGAATATTTTTCCTAGTACAACCTGAAGGAAAAGCGAACCAAATACTGCAAGGGTAATGTATCCAAATAACCCGGGTGTTAAGCCGGCAAACCGGCTTATATCGGCCATGGAGGCCACAACCACGCTAAATATCAGTATAAGGTACATCCCCGATTCAAAGGTTTTTTCAATGGCGTTTATCTTTTTAAAGGTTGATGCAACAATACTTAATGTGGTAATGGTAAGTATAACAACCACAACTTGGCTATTTTTAGGCACCAAAAGCGATAAACCACCAGCAATGGCGAAAATAAGAATAGTTAATCCGTATGCTTTTAGCAAGGGGTAAAATATTTCACGCTTAAAAATTCCCCAGAATGGGTCGCTGCCGTTAGTGTACTCAACTTCCTCCATGTTATCATCCTTGAAGGCTGGCAGGAATAGCGAGAAGAACTTTTTCCCAACAGTCATTAAAAACGCAAGGAAAACTGTGGAAATTATCATGTCGTAGGTATGGGTAAGGATGTAAACATCGGGATCAACATTTAGCATCATTTTGAGCGATGCTAGGTTGGGAGTACCTCCTGTATATACGCCAACAAGCATTCCGCTTACTTTCCATAAATCAGCCATTCCTTTGCCCATGAAAATAAAGTAACCTGCAATTACAATTGCTACTACCGATGTTATTCCGATTAATAGCGATACCATGGCTTTACCTGCCATGCTTTTCCATTGCTTCAGGTTTGAGGAGAAGAGCAACAATGGAATGGCCAGTGGAACTGTTATGGTTGTTAGGGTATCTTGAATACCTCCAGCCCATTCGGGTAAAATACCAATGTTACCTACTATTAACCCCACCAGGTATGCAATAAATACAGCCCCTAATTTGTTGACAAAAGGAAACTTATGACATAGATGTAGAATAACAAACGGAATTAATAAGTAGAATAAAACAAGTAAAATTTGAGCCATTGTAAATTGATTTTAAAACCGGTTGTAAGTATAGCAATTTTTTTAAAAAACTGTTGATAAATAAATACGAGCTTTCAGGTTGCATAATTAACATTTTTTAATTAACTTGGCTTGATATTTTATACAGATAAGAATAAAGTTGCAGAAAATGAGGTTGTTTTGCTTTTCGGCGTTGCTAATTCTTTTTGCAACCACTACTCAGGCACAGGGTCAAACCCCTGTTTCCAATTACAACAAAGCCCTTGCCGACTCCCTTGGAGCCGATGAGTATGGTATGAAGTGGTATGTGATGGTTATGCTTAAGACTGGTACAAAACAGATAAAGAGTCGCGACTCGCTCCAGTGGCTATACAAGGGCCATATTGATGCAATAAATGAGATGACAAACAGCGGAACACTCATAGTTACAGGGCCAATGGGTAAGAATGATAAAAACTTCAGGAGTTTTTACATTCTTAACACAAGCAAAACAGAAGAGGCTCAAAAATTGATGAATGCCAATCCTGCAGTAAAATTCGGATTGTTCGATGCGGAGTATTTCTTTTGGTATGGCCCCGCTGCTTTGCC
>JAGPEQ010000072.1 GCA_018056955.1 Bacteroidales bacterium
GTGGGTTCAAAACGGAAACGTTTAAGGTAGTACTGTTTTTGCTCGCCATCGAAATAAACGGCCGAGAATACCTTGTGGGGGTTAAACTTTTCAACCAGTAGGGGTTGCACATCGAACCTGAGGGCATAATTGGTGTTGGCAAGGAAATAGGTACCATCGGGGTTCACAACCAGAACGCGTTCATCGGGCAAGAATTCGCCAAGCAGTTCACCTTGTCCCTCGTGGTTCAGGCGCATAACCTCAGGATCGTACCAAACCTTTACACCCTCCACTGCGCCAGCAATCTTTTCCTTGAGCATGATTTTGTGGATGGCGTATCGGGTAAAGATATTTCCCTGGGAGCCACGTCCTTTAACTGCCAGTTGGCTGAAATCCAGTTCAAGTATAAGGTTACGGAGGCGTGGCCTTGGTTTCAGGTAAACCTTCAGTACTTCGGTTTCACCATTTGGGTTTGCCGAAAGCCAGAGTATTTGTGAACCCTGTGTCCCCTTTGTTATGTCGTACTCCTTATCGCGTGTGGTTCCGTTAATGGCGCATCGCTTCATCATGATATCGCCGTTTAGGCCATCGCGGTAAACCACATTGTAAATTGTTCGGGTATCGTTCTTCTTATAAACTCCAACGTGGACAATATCCTTACCAAAGAAGTCCTTTTCCTGAACCTTACGGATGTAGTACTTGCCATTGCGGAGAATTACTATTACATCGTCGATATCGGAGCAGTCGCAAACGTATTCGTCTTTTTTCAGACCTGTACCCACAAAGCCTTCGGCTCGGTTAACGTAAAGTTTTTCGTTTGCCACAACCACCTTAGTGGCAACAATGGTATCGAAGCTGCGGAGTTCGGTTTTGCGATCTCTTCCTTTCCCGTACTTCTTTTTGATTTGCTGGTAGTAATCGATGGTATAAGTTACTATATTGGCAAGGTGATGCTTAACTTGCTCCATTTCGGCTTCCACGGCCTTGATATGCTCATCGGCCTTTTTGATATCGAATTTCGATATCTTGCGCACGGGCTTCTCGGTTAGCTTCAGAATATCGTCGCGGGTAATCTCGCGCCGGAGTAGTTTGCGGTAAGGGTCAAAACCCCTCTCAATGGCTTCTATTACCAAATCCCATGTTTCTGTATCCTTTTCAAGCTCACGATAAATGCGCTCTTCAAAGAATATCTTTTCCAGCGACGAGAAATGCCAATCCTCCTCCAGCTCTGCCAGCCTAATGTTAAGTTCCATGGTAAGGAGTTCCTTAGTTCTATCCACCGAAGCCCTAAGGATATCCTTAACGCCCATGAAACGGGGCTTATCGTCGTAAATGACGCATGAGTTGGTTGATATTGACATCTCGCAGTCGGTAAAGGCGTAAAGGGCATCAATTGTCATATCGGGGTTGGCGTCGGGGTGCAGGTGGATGAGAATTTCTACATTCTCAGCGGTATTATCGTCAATCCTTTTGATTTTAATCTTCCCTTTGTCGTTCGCTTTAAGGATTGATTCGATAAGCGATGTGGTGGTTTTCCCAAAGGGAATCTCGGTTATGGCAAGGGTTTTACGGTCGAGTTTTTGGATGCGGGCGCGTACCTTAACCGCTCCGCCGCGTAAACCATCGTTGTAACGGCTACAATCGGCTAAGCCACCTGTGGGGAAATCGGGGTAAAGTTCAAAATCCTTACCCTTTAGGTAGCTGATTGCCGCATCAATTAGCTCATTAAAGTTGTGGGGTAAAATTTTTGAGGCTAAACCAACCGCAATACCTTCCACTCCTTGCGCTAGCAAAAGCGGGAACTTAACCGGAAGCGTTACAGGCTCCTGGTTACGGCCGTCGTAGCTGAGCATCCACTCAGTGGTTTTGGGGTTGAAAACCACCTCAAGGGCGAATTTTGATAGCCTAGCCTCAATGTAACGGGGTGCGGCTGCACTGTCGCCTGTAAGTATGTTGCCCCAGTTACCCTGGGTGTCAATCAACAAATCTTTTTGGCCTAGCTGAACCAAGGCTTCGCCAATTGATGCGTCGCCGTGGGGATGGTACTGCATGGTGTAACCGATAATATTGGCCACCTTATTGTATCGCCCATCGTCGAGCCGTTTCATGGCGTGCAGTATACGGCGCTGCACGGGCTTTAACCCGTCATCGAGGTGTGGAACGGCGCGTTCCAGTATAACATACGAGGCATAGTCCAAAAACCAGTCCTTGTACATCCCGGTGATGTGGGTCTTTTTGGCGGCCTCGCCGGTAATCCTTTCTATTTTGGCATGAAGTTCTGGCGAAACAGGTTTCCCCTCGCCTTCGCTTAAAAGCTCATCCGCTTCAAAATCGTCCAATCGCATTTTCTTGAGCTATTGTAGGTTGATGTTTATGCTACCAGGTTTTTATTCTCAACGTCATGGTTGCCTTCCTCGTCGATGTTATTCTCATCGGCTTTTGGGGCTGGTTCCTCATCAATAATATCCTCTTCAATTCTGAGATTATTGATAATGAAATCCTGACGGTCGGGCGTGTTCTTGCCCATGTAGAACTCCAAAAGGTCATGTATTTGGTCTTCCTTGGTCAAACGAACCGGGTCGAGCCTCATGTCGGGGCCAATGAAGTTCTTAAACTCATCGGGCGAAATTTCACCTAACCCTTTAAACCTTGTTATTTCAGGGTTTGGGCCAAGTTCGGCTATTGCCTTTTCCTTCTCCTCGGGGGTATAGCAGTAAACGGTCTTCTTCTTATTACGAACCCTGAAAAGTGGGGTTTGAAGGATGAAGAGGTGCTCCTGGCGGATTAGCTCAGGGAAGAACTGTAGGAAAAAGGTTATGAGCAGCAGCCTGATGTGCATACCGTCCACATCGGCATCGGTGGCTATTACAATTTTGTTGTAGCGGAGGTTTTCCATGTCCTCCTCAATGTCCAGCGCAGCTTGTAGCAGGTTAAACTCCTCGTTCTCGTAAACTATCTTTTTGGTTAACCCGTAGGTGTTTAACGGTTTACCGCGGAGCGAGAATACTGCCTGTGTATTTACATCGCGCGATTTGGTGATTGAACCGCTTGCGGAGTCGCCCTCTGTAATAAAAAGGGTACTTTCATGCGCACGGTCATCCTTGCTGTTGTAATGGATCCTGCAATCGCGTAGCTTGCGGTTGTGCAGGCTTGCCTTTTTAGCCCGCTCACGGGCTATCTTTTTGATACCCGATATAGCTTTACGTTCCTTTTCGGACTCAATAATCTTTTGTAGCAGAATTTGCGCAGTTTCGCTATTGCGATGCAGGAAATTATCGAGTTTTTCCTTAATAAAATCGGTGATGAATTGCTTTACCGAGGGTCCGTTAGGGCCCATGTCCTTGCTGCCAAGCTTGGTTTTGGTTTGTGACTCAAATACGGGATCTTCAACCTTAATGCTTATGGCTGCTATAATGGAAGTACGAATATCCGATGGGTCAAAGTCCTTTTTATAGAACTCCCGGATGGTTTTAACGTAGGCTTCGCGGAATGCGGTTAGGTGTGTACCGCCCTGAGTGGTATGCTGGCCGTTCACAAAGGTATAGTAGTCTTCGCCGTAGCCAACACCGTGGGTAATTGCCACCTCAATATCTTCACCTTTCAGGTGAATAATGGGGTAGAGTGGCTCTGTTGTTATGTTTTCGTTCAGTAGGTCGAGAAGCCCGTTTTTTGAGATAAACTCCTTGCCGTTAAAGCTGATGGTTAGGTTGGTGTTGAGGTAGGTGTAGTTTCGGATCATGGTTTCGATATACTCATCCTGGAATGAGTATTGACCGAATACCGCCTCGTCAGGAGTAAACTGAACGTAAGTACCGTTTGCCTCGCCATTGGCGGGGTATTGCTTATCTTTAACAAGGATGCCGCCGGCAAACTCGGCCTCGCGAACTAAACCCTCGCGAATACTCTTTATGATAAACTGGTTGGAAAGCGCATTAACCGCCTTTATACCAACCCCATTTAAGCCTACCGATTTCTTGAAAACCTTGGAGTCATACTTGGCACCCGTGTTCATCTTGGAGGCCACGTCAATTAGTTTCCCTTGCGGGATACCACGGCCATAGTCGCGAATGGAAACAGTTTTCTCGTTAAGCTGAATGTCTATACGTTTACCGTTTCCCATCATGAACTCATCAATGGAGTTGTCAACCACCTCCTTAAGCAGAATGTAAATGCCATCGTCGGGCTGAGAGCCGTCGCCAAGCTTACCGATATACATACCCGGGCGCTTGCGAATGTGCTCCTGCCATTCCAACGTTTTAATACTATCTTCAGAATATCCAACACTCATGACTACTTCTCCAGTTTGCTGCAAAAATAACCAAATTGAATTGGCATGAACTTTTTTTACCCAAATAAATATCAACAGGTTTGGGCGACTTGTAAACCGATTGGAATTTAATGAGTTATTGTAATAATTTGGCTTGCGGTTTTAAATCATTAAACCAAACTCGTTGTTTCCGAAACATGGGAGAATTAGCTATGCGTTAACGGCAATGTTTGGGTATTGTTTCTTGTAAATATCTGTGTGGATGTGTAAAAAAAGAGAGGGCTACGGCATTTGAGGGTGTAGCCCCTTCCTTCTAATCAACTACATTTTCTTCCCAATGTAAAAAACATAGCCATAGTAATCCTTGTACCTAGCGTAGAGCTGAGCCTCGTGTAGTAGGTTTTCAACTAATCGCATGGCATTCTGATTACCTGCATACTTTTCCATGAAAAGTTTCTGTGCTGTTACTTGTGGAGCATAAAAATGCTCAGTCCAACAGTTTTCGGGCAGTATGAAAGTAGCAACCGGAATATAACCAGCCTTTTGCATGATTGCCACCTTGCTTGGAATGGTGTCAATTTCCGGGTAAGCATCTAACCAGAACTGCTCAATTTCTGCTGGACGCTCTGGCGTAAACCACGATGCTTCAGTTACTGCCACGTAGCCCCCTTTCTTGAGGAATCGCCGCCATTCGGTTAGGCCGCGCTCAAAACCAATGTTATAGATGGCTCCCTCTGACCATATAAGGTCTAGCTCTTCGACCTGAAAGGGCAGGTTGTCCATTGATCCAACTATTGCTTTGGCTTTATCCGTTAGGCCTAGCTTGGTAGCATTCTGGTTGAAAATATCAACAAATTGTGGGAACAGGTCAATACCTATTATTGTTCCCGGTGTGTTTTGGGCAAGCACCATGGTTTGCCCCCCTGTTCCGCATCCTATATCGGCAATTTTGGCGTTTTGGGTAAGATTGTCGATAAAACTCAATGCCTTGATTGTTACCTCAGGGCTGCCTGGCCCTTGACGTTCGACATACGAAAAATACTCACATATTAATGCTATATCGAAATCGTGTATGGAGTTGTTTTCTTGTTCCATGATCTAGTAGTTATTTTTTAACAGGCAAAAGCATGGCTTTGCCGCCATTAAATTGTTTGAAAATTTATAAAAGATATTACATGGCAAGTTGCTGCCAAACAGAAATGGTTGTGTAATCTTGTGATTTACTCAAGATTACCTAACCTACCAGCTCCGAATTCGATAAATACATCCAAAAGTTTTAGACCTTTCAAAGGTAAGCATATTTTTTTGAGTTTCAATTTTGTTTTACAACAAATTATGTATCAGTTAAGTTTAGGGTAGATTGAATAGATTTTTTTATTGATAATCTCGATTTTTCGTAGTGTTTATCAATTCAGGAATCAAACGTAAAAATTTTCTTCCAAAAAAATTGAATGGTAAAAAACAATTTTTTATATTTGACCGACCGTTCAACCAAAAATAAATATGCCACGCACAAAGCAGCAAGTTGAAGCAATCCGCCAGCAGCGAGTTATGCAAATTTTTGACGCTGCACTTGATGTTTTTGCCCACAAGGGTTTTCATTCGGCAACCATTGCCGACATCGCCCAAAAGGCAGGAATTGCAAAAGGGTTGCTTTACCATTACTATAGCTCCAAGGAGGAGCTGCTCTCCCATATCGTGATTAATGGAATGAACAATTTGATAGAAAAGTTTGATGAAAACCACGATGGGGTACTAACCGATGCAGAGATGGAACTGTTTATTAACGATATGTTCCGTAAGATTGTCGAAAACCGCAACTACTGGAAGTTGTACTTCTCCGTTATGCTTCAACCCAACGTTTTCAGCAAGGAGTTGATGCAAAAACTTGAGGGTATCTATGAACCAATGGTATCAATCTTAATTCAGTACTTTAGGCGCAAGGGCTATCAGAATCCCGAAATGGAGTTTATGATACTGCATGCCCTTTCCGATGGCATTGTTATTAATTACATCTCAAATGAGAACTTTCCTCTCGATGCAATTAAGGAGGAAATTATAAAGCGTTATATCAAGTAAAATGTTTAATAAACCATTAAATTAACAGGAGATGATTCCACGATTTTATTGTCAACCCTTTTGATTTCAGCCACTCAGTTTTTGGTTGGCCAGAATGCAAGCGAGATAGTTCGAAAGGCCGATGAGATGATGCGTGGCGAAAAATCGAGCTATAGCGAGATGACCATGCGTATAGTACGCCCCAAATGGGAGCGTTCGCTCTCATTTAAGAGCTGGAGCAAGGGTACTGAGCTTTCTTTGGTCTATATCACTTCCCCGGCAAGGGAAAAGGGACAGGCCTTTCTGAAAATTAACCGTGAGATGTGGAGCTGGAACCCAACCATCAACCGAACGGTTAAGCTGCCACCTTCCATGCTCTCACAGGGGTGGATGGGCTCCGACTTTACTAACGATGACTTACTGAACCAGCGGTCAATTGTGGTTGACTACAACCACACCATTTCCGGCGAGGAGCAGATTGACGGGTGGGATTGCTGGCGAATTACCCTTACCCCAAAACCCGACGCTCCCGTTGTTTGGGGCAAAATGATTCTTTGGGTTACCAAGAAACATTACCTTATCCTGAAATCGGAATACTATGATGAGGAACAATTGCTCGTAAAAACTGAGATGGCGCACAGTATTAAGGATGTTGACGGTAGAACAATTCCTACAATTTATGAGCTAATTCCGGCCGAGGAACCCGGCAACAGAACTATTGTTGAGCTGAATGCCATTAAATTCAATATCGATATTAACGATAGCTTTTTCTCGCTACGCAATCTTACCCAGGTTAAGTAGACGAAAACCAATAATACATTTTGGTATGAGTTATTTAAAAATGGCACAACGGAACCTTTGGCGCAATAAGCGCCGCACGGCCATAACCATTTCAAGTATCTTTTTTGCGGTACTATTTGCGGTGGTAATGCGTTCGTTTCAGCTGGGTTCATACTCACTCATGATACGCAATGCCATTGAGCAGTACTACGGCTATATCCGTGTCCAACACCCCGATTTTGCCGACGATCCCTCGCTGGAGAACACCTTTGAGTTCGACGGGAGCCTGCCTGAAAAAATTTCGAAGGTTCCTAATGTTAAGGCAGTAACTGCAAGGCTCGAAACCTTTGCCCTGGCTTCGTCGGTCAACATCACCAAGGGCGTGCTTGTGCTTGGGATAAACCCCGAGGCCGAAAAACAATTCTCAAACCCTGAACAGTTCATTGTTAGGTATACCATTCCTAAGATGCTGGCCGATAGTTCAGGCATGGAGCACATTTTTACTGATGAAGTAAAAAGGATACTTGGTGCACACGCCGGCGAATCGTTTACCGATTCTGCAAAGCTGGCCAGAATTTTCGACGACCAACCGGTTGATGCTGTCCAGCTAAACCAAATCCTGAATATGTCCCGGGTGAACGGACGATTTATTACCAGTAACGATAGCGGTGTTGTAATCTCATCGAGGCTGGCCAATTTCTTAAACATTCAGGTTGGCGATTCCCTTGTAATGCTGAGCCAGGGTTACCAGGGTGCTTCTGCCGCAGGGATTTATCCGGTTGTTGGTATAGTTCGAATACCCAACCCCGAGCTCGACAACCGAATGGTTTACATGCCGCTGCAGGTGGCACAAAGTTTCTCCAATGCGCATAACCTTTTATCGTATATGGCTGTTAACCTGTACGATGCAAGCGACGAAGCACTAATGGTCACAACCGATAGCGTAAGAAAGGTGCTGGCGCATACCGGGCTGGATGTTAAAACATGGCAAGACCTGAACAGGGTTTTGGTTCAACAGATTGAAAGCGATAACCAGAGCGGGAAGGCTTTCCTTTTTCTGCTCTATTTTGTTGTGTTCTTCGGGATTTTTGGAACTGTAATAATGATGGTTCACGAACGGATGCATGAGTTCGGTGTGCTTGTGGCTGTTGGTATGCAAAAAATTAAGTTGGCCATAACGGTTTTGCTCGAGATGCTTATTATGGCATTGATTGGTGTAGCGCTTGGGTATCTTGTTGGGTTACCAATAATCCATTACTACCATGTTCACCCCATTAGGCTTACCGGTGAAATGGCAAAAATGATGATGGATATGGGGTTTGAACCACTAATGCCAATGGCTCCGTTCGATGCATACGTCATTTGGCAGGGTGTTTCGGTGGTATTCATGGTGTTGCTAGTATGCATTTATCCTACACGGAAAATACTAAAGCTTAACACTGTAACAGCAATTAAACGGTAACCAATTGAGTTGAAAACATTAAAACTTTACAAACATGTTAGTCTCACTTAGCTGGCGAAATGTTTGGCGTAACCCAACCCGGAGCATGGTTGTGGTGGTGGCTGTTGCCCTTGGCCTTTGGGGTGGGGTTACTGCCATGGCCCTTATAAACGGGTGGGTTAAGCAGCGCATTGCCGATAGCATTCAGAACGAGATATCGCACATTCAGATTCACAATCCCGATTTTTTACTCAACGAGGAGGTCGATAAAACTTTCAATTTCGACTCGGTGGCCGCTACCCTCGATTCTACAAAGGGAGTTATTGGGTTTAGCGGTAGATTGAAGGTTTTTGCCATGGCTCAAACCGATAGGGCCAACTCGGGCTTGGTAGTACTTGGCGTTAAGCCAACCAGCGAACGTAGCATTAGCGGTATTCCCAACAAGCTGATATTGGGTAGTTTCCTTGAAGGTGATTTTAAAACCCCTTCGATTGTTCTTGGGAAGAAAGCAGCCGAGGAGCTGAAATTGGTTAACTATGAGCTAACCGATAGCATTGCTCAAAAACTCTCTGCAATGGAGCCAAGGCTTGGGGAGCAAATCCAAACACTTGTGGGGAGGAGGTATAGGACTCGCTCAAACCTTATTAATGCTCTTAAAGCAGAACTTGAGCCCGCACTGTTCAACCACTACTCCGAAACCATTACCGACTCCTGTGCTTCGTTCAGGTTGAACGGTCCTGTGGTTCTAACATTTCAAACACCCTATGGTGAGCTGCATAGCGCGATGTTCAGGGTTCGAGGTATTTACCGCACCTCCAATACAGCCTTTGATGCACGCATGGCTTACGTAAATTTCGATAATCTCGCTTTGGCGGCCAACATCAATCCTAGCCAGGTTCATGAGGTTGCCATCCTCTGCAATGGTAACACCGACGCGGTAAACGTAGCAAAAACGCTATCGGCTACTCATCAAAACTTGAAGGTTAGGAGTTGGGATGAAATTTCGCCCGAAATTGCACTATATGCTGCATTTGGCGATTTTATGGGAATGATTTACGTTGTAATAATCCTGTTTGCCCTAGCATTTGGCATTATCAACACCATGATGATGAGCGTTCTGGAGCGGTATCGTGAGTTTGGTATGCTTATGGCCATTGGTATGAACCGTTTACGCGTTTTTAGCATGATAATGATGGAATCGGTTTTCCTAACCCTTACCGGTGGGGTAGCGGGCATTGTGCTTAGCACCGGATTCATCAAAATATTTGCCCGTACCGGAATTGATTTTGGCATGTGGGCCGAGGGTTTTGAAGCCATTGGATACTCCTCAGTGGTTTACCCTGAAATTACCACATCCAACTATGTACTGATTACCGTGCTGGTGGTTGCCACAGGCATTCTTGCTTCATTGTGGCCTGCTCGTAGGGCGCTAAAGCTAAACCCCATGCAGGCACTAAGAGTTGAGTAAATTCTGATAACTTGTAAAATATCAATCCATATGGCAATAATTGAAGTTGTTAACGTTGATAAGATATACAACGACTCGGAGGTGAAGGTTACAGCCCTGAGCAATATCAACCTAACCATCGAAAAAGGTGAGTTTACTGCTATTGTGGGTCCTTCGGGTTCTGGGAAAACAACCCTGCTCAACCTATTGGGCGGGCTCGATTCGCCAACCAACGGTAAAATTCGTGTTGGCGATGTTTGGCTTAATGAGCTAAAGGGTTCAAAGCTCATCGATTTTAGGCTTCGGAATATTGGGTTTGTTTTCCAATCATATAATTTGATACCTGTGCTAACTGCCGGCGAGAATGTTGAGCTAATCATGCAGCTGCAAGGTGTGCCAGCTAAGCTGCGCAAACAGGTTGCAGCCGATATGCTAGGAAAGGTGGGATTAGCCGACAGGTTTGCCAGCCGTCCGGCTAAGCTATCGGGAGGGCAGCAGCAGAGGGTTGCCGTTGCTCGGGCACTGGCATCTAAACCTCAATTCATACTTGCCGATGAGCCTACAGCCAATCTCGATGGCAAATCGGCCGAGAATCTTTTGCAAATTATGGAACATCTTAACCAGACCGAGGGCGTTACTTTTATTTTCTCTACCCACGACCAGCGTGTGGTTAACCGCGCCCGCCGGGTAATTCTGTTGGAGGATGGTAAGGTTAAATCCGATACACTTCAGTAAAATTTCTGCACTATGCGAAAAGTGTTAAATTCTACTCTCCTTTTGGTTTTGCTGCTTTGCGATTATGCAGGTGCACAGGAGTTTAAGGGTCACGTAAAGCTGCTTAACAACCTGTTTGTTCCTTACCCCGATACGCTGATTTGGTTCACTGACCAAACCCTTGAGAATAGGCTTGAGTTCAAGTGGGATGCCACCGATTGGCTGAGGTTTGATGTTCAGGCGCGCAATCGATTTATTTATGGCGATTTTGTCGAGTCCGTTCCCGACTACTCATCGCTTATTGGCAATGAACAGGGATTGGCTGATCTATCGTTCATTTGGGCCGATGGTCGTTCGTTTGTTGGTCACACCGAGTTCGATAGGTTATTTGCCAGATTTAACCTCAACAGCATTGAGCTAACCATTGGCCGCCAGCGCATCAATTGGGGCATCGATTTGGTTTGGAACCCCAACGATATCTTTAACACCTTTTCGTATCTAAACCTGGAGTACCCCGAGCGTCCGGGCACCGATGCCGTTACATTGAAAGCTTACACCGGCCAGCTATCGTACATCGAGGCCGTTTACCAGCCCCACAAAACTGCCGATAGCAGTGCTTACGGGGTTAGGTATAGGGCAAATGTTGCCCGCACCGATTTTCAGGCCTTGGTGGCTCGTATGGCTGGCCACTACGTGCTGGGCGGAGGCCTATCGAGTGAGCGTGGTCAATTTGCCATAAGGAGCGAGGTTTCATATTTCCATGCCATTAGGTCGAGCGAAAAAAGCGGTTTTGTAGCCACCCTTTCGGCCGACCGCTCTTTAGGGAGCAATAGTTTTATGCAGTTTGGTGCGCTCTACAACTCATTTGGCAGCAAGGGCAGCCACGAACCTATTAGTCTCATTGAACCCCGGGCGCAAAGCCCAATGATGCTAAGCCGTGGAAAGGTTAACCTTTTTATCAGCATAAATTCAACTGTGGCAACGCTCTTTACCCCATCGCTGGCCATACTGGCCAACCCTGCCGACTGGTCGGCTGCGGTTATACCTAGTGTAGGCTATTCAGCCTCCAACAACCTAACCCTTGCCCTAACGGGTATGCTATTTACCGGGAACCGCACCGATGAATACCCTAATATTGGCCAACTTGCATACTTTAAGGTGCAATGGAACTTTTAGAAACTATTACCTTTCAGTTGAGGGGTAGGGCTGAGTTTTTTCACTATCAATCATTAAACTTAAAGTATCACAGTGTTTCACAGAGTAACACGGAGTTTCACGGTGTAAATCAGCAGTATTTGTGTTCCATTCCAATTCACGAACAAGTATTAACCATCAACTTTTCCTTTCATGCTGAGCGCCCTTTTGTGCCTTAACGAGGAGCGAAGGGTCCAATTTCTAGTGTACCGTGTACAGTCTGCAGTGTACAGGGAGGGTTGTGTTTATGTTTGTTTGGATGGTTGTAATGTTGCGCCTGACCCCTCTAAATCTCCCCTGAGAGGGGAGACTTTAACGGCACTCCCCTCTCCTGTCAGGAGAGGGGTTGGGGTGAGGTCGTTTTCCACGAACAACGAACAACGTTTCCAGCCCCGTAGGGGCAAAATATTTGTAACGCCATGGCAACCCTACATGTACAGCGATGCACGCAATACTTTTTCCAAAGAGCAAGGACTAGGCTTTGCATCGCAAAGGAAAAAAATTGCAAAGAGCGATTCACACGTTCTTTCTTGTCTTGATACAAGAAAGAACCAAAGAAGATCAAGGCATAAAAGCCCTAAAATAAATGGAATTTATACTCATGTGTCTCAAAAAAGTTTACAAAAAATTATAAGTCCATTTGATCATTTGTAAAAAATCTTTATTTTTACAATAAGTATGATTCAAGTCATACATATACGTCCAATTTAGGAAATATTGTATGATTTTATCATACCTATAAACGAGTTGGGCGTAATGCTACGAAACCATCGGAAACGAATGGAATTCATAGAGATTGAAATTTAAAACTGACTTGAAAATGAAATATGTTTGTCCATTGATAACAGTATCTGACATGAAAGTGGCTCGTGATTTTTACGAGAATATATTAGACCAAAAAGTAAAATATGATTTTGGCGAAAGTGTTACCTTTCATGGAGATTTTGCAATTCATTTGCAATCTCATTATAAAAACCTGATTGATAATAGAGAAGTAAATTCTGGTGGAAATAATTTCGAATTATATTTCGAGTCTGACAAGATTGAGTTGATAGTTGAAAAATTAATGGAAAATGACATATTGTTTGTTCACGAATTACGAGAACAACCATGGCGACAGAAAGTTGCAAGATTCTACGACCCTGATAAAAACATAATAGAGATTGGCGAAACTTTGGAGCATTTATCTTATAGACTAAGAAAAGAAGATTTATCTTTTGAGCAAATATCTAAGATTACAAATATGCCTATTGATTTTGTGATTGATTCGATTAAAAAGTATGAAATACAAAATAAATAAAGCACATACGCCCAACACACAATATAAAACAGTTGGGGTTCAGTGGTTTGCGGGGTTTTGGTTCCCGCTTCAACTTTCTCCAACGTTGGATAAGAACG
>JAGPEQ010000012.1 GCA_018056955.1 Bacteroidales bacterium
TGTATTGACCCCCTTTAAACTGGACTAATTTCCAAAGGGTTTAGAACTGAAGAATCAAAAATACTATTTTTGTTTGCCCAAATCAAGTCTTCAGGGGAGGAGCCAATCCCTGTAGGGGGGAAAGGCTTCTCTCTGAAGAAAAAAAAATCTTTATTTCTTTTATCTCTCCTGATGCCCACGATTCCGGCCTCCCAGAGCCTTAGGAACTTTCTGGGAGGGTAGCTAAGGAGCGATTTCATAGCCCTTGTCTCGTTGTAAGCGTAGTAGAACGCCCTGAAGATCTCCCTGGCGTGATCTATATCGCGGAATACGTTCCTGTTGCACACCAGCCTGGTAACCGTGCTGTGAAAGGACTCAATGTGGGCATTCTGCTGAGGCGTTCCGGGCATGGTAAACTCATGGGCAATACCGAGGGATTCCAGGATTTCGGCCAGGGCTCTGGCTATAAACTGTGGGCCATTGTCGGTCCTGATCACTATCTTTACCCGCTGGTTCCCCATGAACCGTTTAACCTCAGGGTCGTTTACCAGGTCAAGAACCAGCTCGGCGATATCCTTGCTTTTCATCGAGTACTGCAGGTCCCAAACAGGGGCATAGCGGCAGAACGTGCACAGGAAGGTAACCAGGTAGGCATTCCGGTTCTCCTCGTGGATATGCACGTACTTGATGTCGGCCTCCACCGTCCTGAAAGGGCCCTCCAGCGGGGGAACGGCGTATTTTATAAACGCTCGGCTCCGCGGAGCCCCCCGCCTCACGGGTGGGTTAAGCAGGTTGCCCTCCTCCATTAGCCGGTAGACCTTTTTCTTGTTGATCGTATAGCCCATCTGCCTGAGAAGCTCCGTTACCAGCTGGTACCCATAGTCATGGTACTCAGGCTCAACGAGCCTGGCTATCTCCTGCACAACGGCCTCGTTTGGAACCATCACGCCGCCTTTCACGGTGTGGGTCGAGGGGCGCTTACCCTTTCGGCTGCCCTTTCCCCGGTAGTAGTACGTGCTTCTCTTCATGCCTGCCATCCTTACCGCATTGGCCACCCTGATTCCCTGGGCAACATACCTGCCTATCACCTCCCGTTTCTGGTCTGCTGTCCAAACTTTTTTTTTAGGAGCTCATCCTTCAGCTTGGACTCGAGCTCCTTCTCTGCCAGCAGCTCCTTCAGCAGCCTGTTCTCCTTCTCAAGCCGCTTTATGCGGGCATCGACGCTCTTGCCCCGCCGATCCTCCAGGCCCTCAAGCCCTGAGGCCTGGTACCGGTTTAGCCAGTCGTAGTATAGCACCCTCGATATGCCATGCTTACGACAGCCTGCCGTAACCCCTAGGTGCTGGATATCCAGGAGAATCCTCTCCTTTTCCTGGGGTGTCCGTTTGTGAATTTGTTTTACCATCAGCATAAAAGTACAATTTTAGTTTGTACTTTTAGTCCAGTTTTATAGGGGGTCAAACCAGTTTAGTGTTTAGTGGTTAGTGGTTAGTGTTTGGTGGAGCTCAATGTTTCATATTCCTCTAACTTCCTCTAACTCCCTCTAACTTCCTCAGAATTCTTCCGTTTCACGTTTCACGTTTCACGGCTCACGGCTCACGTTTAACGAACATAAACTCTCTCTAACCCCCTTATATTCTCAATTCTTCTTTTCACTTTTCACTTTTAACTTTTCATGTCACTTAGGTTAAAAAAGAAGACATCCGGAACGTTTTAAGCGCCCCGGATGTCAACCACCTAACCTATTGTAAACCTAAACCAAAACCTAATTATATGAAAATTTCATTGTTTCAAGTATGGAGCATGCCTCAAACCTATCGGCACGCATAAGCTCGTTGTAGGTTTCCTCAAAATACCTCTGGTAAGCCTTTGATGTGTAAACCTCCATGTTTAAGGCATCCACGTTCAAGTTATTGCTAAGGTAAGTAGGCATCTTCTCGTTAATTATCATTTGCTCCGATATACAATCAATTCTTATGCCAGAACTTTTCTCAAAGTTTAAGATGTACTTACTATCGTTATTTAGGAAGGAACGCAACTTGAGCATTAGCTTGAGGTACGAAATGCTTTGGCGCCTAATGTCAAAATGGCGAATTAGCGCCGGAACAAGCTCGTCCGATGAATGCTCGGGGTTGTTTTGCAGGTGAACAGTAACTTCCTGCGAAACCTTCTCAAGCTGCACCAGCGAGTATGAAAGCTTCTCGTCAAGATTTCGAATCAAGCTATGTATTACCTCGTTGCTCATTAACCAATCCGTTTAATGTAAATTTATTTCATAAACGTTTAAAAGTCAATTTTGTTAGGGTGATTTTGGTCAACTTTAGTTAAAAAATGACTAAACAACTGTTAAAATTTATCAATTTGCAAAATGTTGATAGTCAAAATCATAAGCATAAATGGTGTGACAATCGATTGTTAAAAGCAAAAACCTTATTGGTTGTAAACGGAATTGATATAGATTTGTACGCTCGTTTGAATGTGTAACTGTTAAAAAAATAAAATATTTTGTAACTGGCATTAGGACAATTATATATGGCTGTTTTTAAAAATAAGAGGCTTGTTTATGCCAAGATTAGTTTAAATTTGTGGGTTTAAATAATTAAAAGGATTGCTAAATAGATGTTTAACTTATAAATAATCAGTACCAATGAAAATTCTTGTTTGTATTAGCCACGTACCCGATACCACAACCAAGGTGAAGTTTGTAGATGGCGATACTAAGCTCGACACTAATGGGATACAGTGGGTGATTAACCCCTGGGATGAACTATCGTTAACCCGGGCTTTGGAGTTAAAGGATGATGCCAGTACTGGCGTAAAAAGCGTTACCGTTGCACATGTTGGCAATGCCACTACTGAGCCTACCATTCGTAAGGCTTTGGCAATTGGTGCCGACGATGCCATCCGTGTAAATGCTGAACCTACCGATGCATACTATGCTGCGGCCCAACTGGCTGAGGTGGTTAAAAAGGAACAATTCGATATTGTTATGTGCGGGATTGAATCGAGCGACTATAACAACTCTGCGGTTGGTAGCATGCTTGCTGAATTCCTCGGTATTCCATCGGTTTCAGCTGTATCGAATATAAAGGTTGAGAATGGTCAAGCAATCATAACCCGTGAAATAGATGGTGGTAAGGAAGTTCTTACCGTGCCAACTCCTTTTGTTGCAATAGTGCAGAAGGGTATTGCCAAGGAACCCCGTATTGCTGCCATGCGCGGTATAATGATGGCTCGTACAAAGCCCATCAAACTGTATGAACCTGTTGCAGTTGATGCGCTAACGGAGTATGTTAAGTTTGAAATGCCCAAACCCAGGGCGGCATGTAAGTTTGTGGATCCCGAAAATCCCAAAGAACTTATTACGCTACTCCAAAACGAGACCAAACTCATTTAAGGTTTAACCAAAAAATTTGTAAAACATGTCAGTACTAGTATATACCGAGAATTGGGACGGTAAATTCAAAAAATTATCATTCGAACTTGTTTCGTACGCCGGCAAGTTAGCCGAAATGATGGGGACTACCACCACTGCAGTTACCATTGGTGAGGTGTCCAACGATGAGCTCAAACAACTTGGTAAGTATGGGGCCGATAAGGTTATTTGCCTAAAGAGCGATAACCTGAAAAACCTCGATAGCCAGCTATACACTAGCGCTATTGCTCAGGTTGCTCAGTCGGAAGGTAGCAAGGTGATTGTAATTGCTAACAATAACAGCGGTAAGGCCATTGCACCCCGTTTATCGGTAAGGCTTAAAGCTGCATTGGGTTCGGGAGTATCGCAACTTCCCCTAAGCCTATCGCCATTTACCGTTTACAAACGCGCTTTTTCAGGTGGTGCTTTTGCACAGGTAGTGCTTAAAACCGATATCAAAATTATTGCTCTTACACAAAACTCTTTCGATATTGTTGAGAACAGCAAAGATGTAAAGATTGAGAGGGTTGATATTCAGGTTGACGCACCAAAAACTGTGGTTAAGGATGTTCAGAAGCAAACCGGTAAGCTGCTTTTAACCGATGCCGAAATTGTTGTATCGGGTGGCCGCGGAATGAAATCGCCCGATAACTGGGGGCCAATAGTTGAGCTTGCCGAATTGCTTGGCGGAGCCACAGCATGTTCGCGCCCAGTTTCCGATGAAGGATGGCGCCCACACGATGAGCACACCGGACAAACCGGTAAAATTATTGCTCCTAACCTTTACATTGCAGTTGGTATTTCAGGAGCAACACAGCATATTGCAGGTGTTAGCGGTTCCAAGTACATAGTTGCCATTAACAACGATAAATCAGCACCAATTTTTGAGGTAGCCCAGTACGGTATTGTAGGCGATGCCCAAAAGGTTTTACCAAAGCTGGTTGAGGCTGTTAAAGAGATAAAAGGAAAGTAGTTCACCATTCTTACAAATCATAAGACATGAACCTGTTGCGTTTGCAGCAGGTTCTTAGGCAAAATAGAGGCACTTACTCCAGATGTTTGTTTTTACCAACAAACCATTGTAAACCAAAAACCAAAAACATGACCAAACAAATAGTATTTGCCATAGCCCTGCTGGTTACCATCGGTGTTTTTGCTTACACCATATCCCGAATTGTAAGGTTTTTCATGCTTACACGTAAGGGATTTGCGGTAAGTAAGCTGGGTAAAAGGCTATGGGTTACCCTTGAGGTAGCTTTTGGGCAAACCAAAATTTTTCGCAGGCCAGTTATTGGATTAATGCATGCCCTTGTGTTCTGGGGCTTTTGTGTGATCCTCTTTGGCAGTATCGAAATGGTAATCGACGGGTTATTTGGCGTTGAAAAGTCGCTAAGTGTTCTTGGCGCATTCTACAATTTCATGATGGCTACCGGCGATATTTTTGCCCTTCTGGTTGCCATTTCAATAGTGGTATTCCTTATCCGAAGGGTATTTCTTCATATCAAGCGATTTGAGGGCATTGAAATGAAGAAGATTTCACATATTGATGCGAATGTGGCTCTTTCAATCATCCTGGTTCTCATGCTCTCGCTAATGGGGATGAATGCTGCATACCTTAAGTGGGTTGAGCTGGCAGGGCATGAAGTGCATGGGGTTTACCCCGTTAGCCAACATCTCACCTGGTTATTCAATGGGATGTCAGTTGATACTGTATTCACCCATTACCAGATTTACTGGTGGACACATATTCTGTTAATCTTCCTGTTTGCAAACCTATTGCCTTATTCCAAGCATTTCCATGTATTCATGTCTGTACCCAACGTATTCCTCTCGCGGCTTGAGCCGCTTGGCAAATTGCCCAACATGGATAATGTAACCCGTGAGGTAAAGCTGATGATGGATCCCAATGCTGCATTTGCAGCACCTGCAAACGATGCTCCAATTGAGCGATTTGGTGTGAAAGATGCTGAGGATGTTGTATGGAAAAGCTATTTTGATGCCTTATCGTGCACCGAGTGTGGGCGCTGTACATCGGTATGCCCTGCTAACATTACAGGAAAGAAACTATCGCCCCGCAAGGTGATGATGGACCTGCGTGCCCGAATGAAGGAGAAAGGTCCTATGATGCTAAAAAATGGGCGCGATTACACTGATGGGAAATCGCTTGTACGCGATTACATTAGCGAGGAGGAGCTATGGGCATGTACCACATGCAATGCATGCGCACAGGAGTGCCCCATAAACATTGATCATCCCAAACTCATTGTTGATATGCGCAGGTACCTGGTGATGGAGGAAGGGTCGGCACCCGGTGAGCTCAAGGCCATGTTCAACAATATTGAGAACAATGGTGCTCCCTGGCAGTATTCGCCTGAGGATCGCTTGGTTTGGGCAAAAGATCTTGAGATTAACGTACAGTAGCATTGCGTTCCCTGCTATCAGTATCAACTTAAACTAATTGGAAAATGGAAACTCGCAAAATAGAAATCCCGGTTATGGCCGACCTCTTTGCCCGAGGCGAAAAGCCCGAATACCTTTTTTGGGTTGGCTGTGCCGGCGCTTACGATGACCGCTATAAGAAAGTGGCTCGTGCTTTTGCCAAAATACTGGTTCACCTAAACGTTAGCTTTGCCGTATTGGGCAAGGAGGAGACCTGCACGGGCGATCCTGCCCGTAGGGCTGGAAACGAGATGCTATTTCAGATGCAGGCCTTACAGAATATTGAACTTTTTAAGGCATACGAAGTAAAGAAGGTGATAACAATTTGCCCCCACTGCTATAATACCTTTAAGAATGAATACCCCGATTTGGGTGCCGACTTTGAGGTTATCAGCTATATCGATATTCTGAATAAGTATATTGACGAGGGCAAATTGAGTATCGATACCGATAAATTCAAGAGTGCCAAAATCACATACCACGATCCTTGTTATTTAGGACGTGCCAATGGTATTTACGAGCAGCCACGTGCCATACTTAAAAAGTTGGGTGGCGAACTAGTAGAGATGGAGCGCAACAGGAGTTTTGCCCTGTGCTGTGGCGCTGGTGGTGCTCAAATGTTTAAGGAGGCCGAACACGGTAACAAGGAGGTTTTCCTGGAGCGTATGGATGATGTTTTAAAGGTTGACCCCAACATCATTGCAACGGCTTGCCCCTTCTGCATGACCATGATGACCGATGGTATCAAGTATAAGAATCAGGAAGAGAAGATGCGAAACCTCGATATTGCTGAACTTATTGCAGAATCGCTAAATCTATAACTAATCAATAAACCAAAAACAGCTATGAGCGAAAGAAAATTGCTAAAAAGTGGCGAATTTCTTGTAAATGAGATTGACGCTAACGATATTTTTATTCCCGAGGAATTCAATGAGGAACAGCGGATGATAGCCCAAACCTGTCGCGATTTCATGGAGGCTGAAGTTTTCCCTCGCCTGAACGATATCGACAAGGGCGACCGTGAGCTGATGAGGAGCATTTTGCAAAAATCGGGCGAGCTTGGTATGCTGGGCATTGCAGTGCCTGAGCAGTATAATGGTTTTGGGCAAAACTTTGTAACCCAAATGCTTGTTGCCGAAACTACAGGGGCTGGATATTCGTTTTCCGTGGCCTACATGTGCCATTGCGGAATTGGTACAATGCCCATTCTTTACTACGGCAACGAGGAGCAGCGCCAAAAATATGTATCGCGTCTTGCAACTGGTGAACTCATTGGTTCATACTGCCTAACAGAGCCCGGTGCAGGTAGCGATGCCAACTCCGGAAAAACCACAGCAAAGCTATCGGAAGATGGTAAGTACTACATCCTGAATGGTCAAAAAATGTGGATTACCAATGCCGGCTTTGCCGATACACAGGTTGTTTTTGCCAAGGTTGATAACGACCGAGTGCTGAGTGCATTTATAGTCGAAAGCAAGTGGCCAGGCGTTGTAATTGGCCCCGATGAGCATAAAATGGGTATCAAGGGCTCATCAACCGCTCAAATCTACTACAACGATGTAAAGGTACCTGTTGAAAATATGCTAGGTAACCGCGGCGAAGGTTTCCGTATTGCCCTTAGCATTTTGCACATGGGACGTATGAAGTTGGGTGCCAATGTGATTGGTGCTGCTAAAGAAACCATAACCCAGTCGGTTCAGTACGCCAATGAACGTAAGCAGTTCAATACCAAAATTGCAAACTTTGGGGCTATCAAGCATAAGTTAGCTGAAATGGTAATTAGAGCCTATGCTCACGAATCGGCCATTTACCGTGTAAGCCAAGATATTGATGACCTGATTGAAAAGTATAAGGCTGAGGGTTGTGAGTATGGCCGTGCTGCCATTGATGCCATTAGCCACTACGCCGTTGAGGATGCCATTCTGAAGGTAAACGGTTCCGAGATGCTCGACTTTGTGGTTGATGAGGGTGTTCAGATTCACGGCGGAATGGGCTACTCAGCTGAGATGAACGTTGAGCGCGGCTACCGCGATTCGCGTATTAACCGAATCTTTGAGGGTACCAATGAGATCAACCGCTTGCTGGTAATTGATACCGCCTTTAAGCGCTCCCTCAAGGGCGATTACGATTTGATGGGGCCTGCTGAGCAGCTATACAATAGCCTCGATAGCATTGTGGCTGAAGCGGGTTCGAGCGATTACTATGACCAAAAAATGCAGACCATAAGGAACTTCAAAAAGGTTGCCATGCTGGGTATTTATGGAGCAAACAAGGCTTTTGGTAAGCAGTTTGCAACTGAGCAGGAGGTTCAGAACAACCTGAGCAATATCATCATGGATCTGTATGTGGCCGAGTCGCTTGCCCTAAGGGTTAAGAAGTTGGAAAGTAAGGGTCATCAAAATATCAATATCTATAAGGATATTGTTGATGTGTTTGTTTACGATGCTGCTGGCCGCATTCGTAAGAATGCCATGGATGCAGCAAACTCCTTTGCTGCTGAGCCCGAACTTAGTAAGTTAACTGCTGCAATTGACAGGCTTTGTAAGGCTCCATCGGTAAATGTAAAGGATGCCCGCCGTCGCATTGCTGATAAACTTATTGAAGACAACGAGTATAAGTTCTAGTAGACTTAGTAAAAGTTAAGAAGCTACCCAAGGGGTAGCTTCTTTCTTTTTTTAACTTTATCGTTTAATCGGGATTGCCTCGATAAGTCAGAAGTGAAGAGTATTTTATGTGCTTCTATTGGCTAATCCCCTCAAAATTTTTTCCATAGCCACATTTCAATTCATTGCATCGCAACATAAAAGCACCGCAAAGAGCGGTTTACATGTTCTTTCTTGTCTTGATACAAGAAAGAACCAAAGAAGATCAAGGCTGAAAAGCCCGACCCGATGGGTACCCCGCCGGTGGAACTGCCACGCGATACTATTCGCCACGCCTGCAGCGTGGCTCATATGGTATCGCTTACTAGGCCCACCGCCACGTTCCACCCCCGACCCATTGCCGGGTCAGGCTTTTATGCCTCTGCTTTCTTCTTCCGCTCCATTCCCTCTCAGGGGAAAGGGCAGGGTTAGGTCGTTTCCCACATTCAACCTAGATGACCCCTCTAAATCTCCCCTGAGAGGGGAGACTTTAGCCCTGCAATAAGGTTTCCTTATTGCTTCTCCCCTCTCCTGTCAGGAGAGGGGAGGGGTGAGGTCAATTTCATGAATAACGAGTTACTAACAACGTTTCCAGCCCCGTAGGGGCGTAATACTTGTAACAACATGATTATTCCCACATGTATAGCGATGCACGCATTAAATTTTCCAAAGAGCAAGGGGAAAGCGTTGCATCGCAACGGAAAAGCCCGGCTAACGAGAATGCCAATGGGCTGATCAGGCAGTTCTTTCCCAAAAAAACATCCTTTGAAAACATCACGGATGAACAGGTTAAATGAGTGGAAGAGATCCTAAACAACAGACCAAGAAAACGTTTGGGGTTTCTAACTCCCAAAGAAAAACTGGAAGAAATTTTGTTTAACAAAAAAGTTGCATTTGCAATGAAAATCTATGATATATTTATCTGCTCAATTCTCCTCTAACTTCCTCTAACTCCTTCATATTCTCAATTCCTCTTTTAACTTTTCACTTTTCACGTTTAACGAAGTCAAACTTCCTCTAACTTCATCATATTCTGATTGTTCCGAATCATTCCAGCTCATTCCCCTAAAGTTAGCCCAGTAGAATTAGTTAATACAAAGAACTTAGGATTAATACTTTTTGCTTTTCCCGAATCTATCGCAAAACTCTAAAATTATTTTTTTTAGCTGTTCAATATCTAAGGGTTTTGTGATATAGGCATCGAACACCTCCCTGTTCTTTTCAATATCGTCAAGGGTGGCATAAGCAGTTTGGGCTATTACGGGTAGAGTAGGTTTTAGCTCTTTAATGAGCTTAGTAGCCAATACTCCGTTGAGCTCCGGCATTTTAATATCCATGAGTACCAGGCAGATTGAATCTTCGTTTTGGCAAAGCTCTACAGCTTTGCGGCCATTATCGGCGTGTAGGAGCTGAAAGTCAAAATCTTTTAGCACCGCTTTTAGCAGCTTGAAGCTATTTATATCGTCCTCGGCCACAAGAATTGTTTTCATTTCGGAGATGTTCGTTTGTGATTGGATACTAATACCTTTACTCTCTTTACTGGTTATTGGGTGATATGGTAGTGTAAAGTAAAAGGTTGCCCCTTGCCCTAGCTCTGATTCAACCCATATAGCACCGCCCATTAAGTTTAAAAAGCCCTTACATATTGATAAACCCAATCCGGTTCCCCCATACTCAGCATGGATATTTTCATCGGCCTGGGTAAAGCGTTCAAAAATCACATCTTGCTTTTTACCTTCAATTCCTATGCCAGTATCCTTGACGTAGAATTCCAGGTTGCTGCTTTTAAGCCTATAACCAAATTCAATAGAGCCATTGTGGGTGAACTTCACTGCATTTAAAAGCAAGTGGTGTAGTACTTGTCTAAGCTTTAGGTCATCGACAAAAATTTCATCTTCATTATCGGAAAACTCCTTGTAAACCCTCAATTCAACTGGTTTATTGGCAAGTTTTGCAGAAAAAGTTTGGTAAAGCTCATCGAGCAGGGTATTCAGGTGTATGTTAGTGTTGGTTATTCGCTCCTGTCCGGTTTCAATGGAAGAAATTGTTATGATATCGCTGATGATAGAAACTAATTGCTTGCTTGAATCCTGTATGATTTGAATGAACTTTTTAGATTCGTCGGCAGAGATATCAATGTTATTGAGCATTTGCGAGAAACCATAAATTGCGTTTAAGGGTGTTCGCACTTCGTGACTTAGGTTATGAAGAAATGCTGTTTTGAGTCTGCTGGCCTCCTCGGCTTTTTCCTTAGCTCCGGTAAGCATCAGGTTGCTCTCACGTAACGCTTCGGATGTTGCGAAAAGTTCCTCGTTGGTTGCCCGTAGCTCCTCTTCGGATGTTTGCAGCTCATAGTACATTTTTTGGAGTTCGCGCTCTTTCTGTTCAGCACTTTCCTTAGCTAATATAAGCTGATGCTCGTACCTTAGCCTGTCGAAAATGTTGTAAATCAAATAGGAAATAAGTATCAAGCCAGCAATTAAAAGGCCGAGGGCAATGTTATGGAGGTAAATTGAACGTAGGGTGGCCTCACGCTTATCCAATTGAACCATTATTGACCACTGGGTGTCGCTCTTACCAACACGAATGGGGTAGAATGTTCTAAAAACCTCACTTTTAGTAAAGTTGCAAACAGTTTCATAGTTCTGCTCCAGCCCCGATTTCACGATGTACCTGGCAAGGGTATCGTTAGTCCCAGCAAGCGAGAAAATATTTTTGCCAATGAATGCGGTGTCCGGATGAGTAACAATTTCGCCATCGGATGAAATTAGCGACACGTGACCTTTGGTTTGCAGTTTTATTTCCGATAATTTTCTTTTTAGGTAGTTATTGTCGAGGTCAATACCATAAACTCCGCAGAACTTATTTTTGATTATTATTGGTACTACAATTGATGTTTCGTAGAATTCAATTGGGTATCCCTGATATTGATATAGGTATGGTTCTAAAACCATTTCGCTATTCCTCTCTTTGGGAATAGTGTAGTAAAACTCATTGTAATCTTCGGGTTCAGTGTACTCAAACACAATGCTGTCGGCCATGCGGAAAAAAGTAACCGATAGATGTCCTTCCTTATCGTAGGGTGGGGTGTTTCGGTATTGCTTATCCTTTCCATCGAATGCGTTTGGCTCCCACATAGTCCAAACCGCTAAAAAATCGGGGTTATCCTTTGTGTAACTATGTATAAGACTCACAATCTCCGACCTGTCGGCTCTCTTTTCGTATAAAACCTTCGTTTGCTTTACTAGCGAACGGGCGGAGTGTATGGCATTGATGAAATACGATTCAACCTGACTCGCAGCATTTTTGGATTGCTGAATGGCAATCCACTTGGAGTCGTTGTAAATAAATCTACGTTGGCGAACACCAATGGTATAGTAAAGGAAAATAAAGATTATGGCAGTTAGAACCGCCGCCGAAACAGATAGAATGAAGTTGGACCGGTAATAGTTCCTTTTCATGATAGATTGTGAAAATAAGTATTGTTTATGGCTTTGGGATTATCTTTTCTATACTTTTCCCTTTTGCCAAATCATCAACCAACTTGTCCAGGTAGCGTATTTTTTGGGTTAAAGGATTCTTGATTTCCTCTACCTTTATTCCGCAAACCTTTCCGGTTATTAATCCCGCATTGGGGTTGATTGTTGCAAGCCGGAAAAACTCCTCAAAGGTTACATTTTGCTCAATGAGACTTTCCAGCGTAGCAGTGTCAAAACCCGTAAGCCATTTAATGATAACGTTTAGCTCCTCGCGAGTTCGCCCTTTCCTTTCAATCTTGGTAAGGTAAAGGGGGTAAACCCTTGCAAATGACATGCTTGCAATTTTGCTGTCGGAATCCATTTCCCTTTACAATGGTATTTGTATAACAAGCTAAATATACGGTGATAGTAATGCTTTTCAAAATATAAATCGAACTTTTTTGTTTTTTTTATCCTTTGGAGTGATTGGTTGTGTTATGTGTTGATAATGAGAGGTATGAATACTTTGTGTTGATGTTTATTTTTCGGTATTTAGTACTAATAGTGATAGTGAATTTGTAGCTTTTTGTTTACATAGCAGATGTATCCTGAATTTCAAATTGGTTTGCTTAATTGTTTGTTATGCCATTTGGGAATTCATTAGTATTAATGAATTTGATAAAGTTTCAAAGATATGTGACGAAAATAATTAAAAAAGCCCCGCCAGGGGGCTTTTAGGGATGGGTTTTAGTTATCCTTTAGAACGTATTCATCGTATTCCAACTCAAAACGTAGTTTATGGCGCGATTCTTCCTGTGCCAGCTGCTTGAATAGTTCTTTGTACTCAGTTTTATCAACTTTTTCAGAAAGGGCAAGGTATAGCTTAAAGGCCGCCTTTTCGCGTTTCATGGCCAGAACAAGTGCCTGCTCGTAGGTCATGTCGTCGCGTTCGGAGTCGAGCACAACGTAATCGGCAATCTTAAGGTCAACCACTTTCTCGGTTGGGAGGGTAATAACTCCCTCTTCCTTTATCTTGGCAAGTCGTGCCTTATGCATCATTTCCTCGCGGGCAAACTGTTCAAATATATGCCTCATATCGTTGTTCCGTGCTTTTGCGGCCAACCGGTTGTAAAAATCAACCGCATCCTGTTCACGGGCTATGGCAAAGTCCAAAATGTCATTAATGTTGGAAAACTCTTTCATGGCTATGGGTTTTTGCGTTAATCAATTTGTTTTCAAATTCAACATCAAAGTTGTGCATCAAATAGCTGCAACCTGCATGGAATTGAAGGTGTTGCCCCTCGCTGGTGGTTTGTATAAACTGTAGATGTTTGCCGGATTCAGTCTGCGGCAGAAGCGATAGTATTTCGGTTTGGATATCGTAAATATCGGTTGGGCTATTCACCCCAAACCTATTCAGCAGCTTGGTAAGTAAATCGGCAGTTGTTAACTCAACCTTAGGTTTTACACCTACCTCAAACTGCTGGATGGTATGGTTGGTGTTGGTGAACGAACCTCCACTCTCAAACCAAAGCGAAGCAGGAAGGATTATATCGGCAATTTGGGCTGTTTCAGTTAAAAACGCATCGATTACCACCTTAAATCTTACTTTTTGTAAGTAATCCTTCACGGCCGCTTTATGCTTGGCAGTTCCAATTGGGTCTTCGCCTACAATGAGAATATTTGTTAAACTTCCTTTTTCCAAAAGTTCAACCAGGTTGTATTTTTTGCTCGGTAGACTTTCAACCCCCCATTTTCTCTTGAACTTGTCAGCAAATTCCTGGTTAGTTATATCCTGTAAGCCTAATCCCCAATTGGGGTTTAAACCCATGTCCGATAGCCCATGTGAATTATTTTTGGGTTTCAAAGCTATCAAGCCGCCAGCTGTTTTGCCCAATTTGCCTGTAATCAGCATTAAGTTCATAATTTCAGCAGCGGTATTATCGGAAACCTCGGCTTCGGCAAAAATTAACAGTGCGCCATAATCGTTATTGAATTCATCGGCAAAACGCTCAATAACACTCCGTTCGCAACCAGCCTGTTCGCAAAGGTTTGCGTAATCTTCCAGAAGTAAATTTGCACTGTAAGCGCCAAAACCTTCACAGTGGTCGCCAATAAACACCATATTTTGCTTGTTACCACTTAGTAGGTAATGGTTAACCGCTTTAATGAAATGGTAGTATGAGTCTACCTTTATAAACTCTTTTGACCTATTGGACAGGTTCGATTCTTCCTTGGCAATTACGGTCACCGGTTTTTTCGATGCGTTTACCATGTAACCAGCCACGGCGTTGTATCGGTTTATTTGAGTTGCAAATAGGTAGATATGGTTGGCTTTGCTTATATCGCCAAACATTGAACTCTGGATACTGTCAGACGTAAATCCGTTACCTGTGCCAAGGTAATGGAAACTACCAACATTATTGGTTTTTGCGCCTGTCCGAGCAAGTTTCTGAACCAGGTATTGCTCCTCGTTGGTTAAAATTGCACCGGCAAAAAAGGCGTTCGCATCGGGGGCTACGGATTTAATCTTCTGGGTGATTATATCAAAAGCCTCTTGGTAGCTGATTTCAACAAATTTGTCTCCCTCTTTTTTTAGTGGCTTGGTTAAACGGTTGATGCTATTGAACTCCCTGTACCCAAACTTACCGTACATGCATAGGTTTGCATCGGTGTTCACTTGCCCATTAGCACCTGTTACACGCATTAGGTATCCGCTCTTATGGTGGAAGTTAAGCGTACAGCCCACAGAGCAGTATCCACAAATGGTTTCGAATTTATCGGTTTTAACGGGTCCGGGCTTAAAAGGTACATTCTCAGTGATAGCTCCAGTAGGGCAAGCAGAAATACACAAACCACACGATTCGCAAGTGGTGTCGGCCAGGTTGTCGCCAAAGGCGGGTGCTACAAATGTGTCGAATCCACGCTTAACAAGCGTAAGGGCGTTGGCTCCCACTATTTCCTTGCAAACGCGGACGCACCTTGAGCAAAGTATACACTTGTTATTATCAATTTCGATGAAAGGGTGGGTGAAGTTAACGTCAAACTCCTTATGGTCGCCCATGAACCGGAGTTGGTCGGCCTGATAGGTATCGGCGTGGCGTTTTAGGTCGCACTCAAAGTATTCAACACATCCACATTCTAAGCAGCGAGCAGTTTCGTGCATGGCTTGTTCATGGGTATAGCCAAGCTCAACTTCCTTGAAGTTGACACGCTGATTTGCGTCCATTACGGGCATTTCCTCGCGCTGCTGTTTTTGGTATCGGGTTACAAAATCGTTGCTGGACAGCTTGCGGAAATTATCCTTCTTGCTAAGGAACTCCTTGCGGGGTGGAACAACTGGCTGTCCCGTAAGGTACAAGTGGCAGCTATGCGAGGCAAGTTTAGCCTGTGCTATTGCCTCGATAATGGTTGCAGGACCGGTTACGCCATCGCCTGCAGCAAAAACCGATGGTATGCCTGTTTGGAGGGTTTGCCTATCAGCCTCAATATCGCCCCATTTGGTAACCTTCAGTTCACCATGCCGGGAGTGTTTGTTGATGTCGTCGAGGAAATCAACCTCGGTTTTTTGGCCAATGGCTGCCAGGATATAGTCGAACTCCATTTCAAACTCTGAGCCCTCAACCGGAACAGGGCGTCGACGCCCTGATGCATCGGGTTCGCCAAGCTCCATGCGGATAAGAGTCATCGATTTTACCTTGCCATCGGCGGTTTTGTTTACCCTAACCGGTGTGGTTAGGAACATGTACTTTACACCTTCGAGTTTTGACTCGTGTATTTCTATTGGGTTTGCAGGCATTTCGGCCTCAGTTCGGCGATAGATAACGGTTACATCGGTGCTACCGCATCGGATTGAGGTTCTGCAGCAGTCCATTGCTGTGTTACCACCGCCAACAACGGCAATGCGTTTACCTTTGAAGTCGTAACGCTGGCCAGTAACCTCCATGTTGCGTAGGAAATCGATGCCGGAAAAAACTCCATCGGCATCATCGCCTTCAGCGCCAAGCAACTGTCCCCTTTGGGAGCCAATGGTTAGTATGGTTGCATCATAGTTCTCGGCTATCGTTTTGTAGCTTAAATTCTTGCCAAGGCGCTGGTTGTAAAAGATTTTTACACCAAGTTCGGTAATGGTTGACACCTCTTTGTCCAGTATATCGTTAGGTAAACGATATTCCGGTATTCCATACCGGAGCCACCCCCCTGCGTGGGGTTGGGCTTCATATATGTCGCACTGATGACCTTTCTGCTGAAGGAAGTATGCTGCCGACAGTCCACCGGGACCAGCCCCAATAATTGCCACCTTTTTCCCTGTAGAGGGTGCAATGGTTGGTTTGTAGTGGTGCTCCGATTCCATATCGCGGTCGGCCGCAAAGCGTTTTAGGTAATCGATACCAACCCCGTTGCCCTCATCCATGTAATTCCTACGGCATGCAGCCTCACAAGGGCGAACGCATACTCTACCACAGATTGCAGGTAGGGGGTTAACCTGTTTGATTAAACCAATGGCCTCACTGTAAAGTCCTTTCTCAATCAGCGAGATATAGCCCTGAACATCAACACCAGCCGGGCAGCGTTCGCGACAGGGTGCAACACAGTCGGCGTAATGGTTGCTCATTATTAGGTCGAGCGCTGTCTTACGCGCCTTATAAACCCTCTCGTTGTCAGTGATTATTTTCATGCCTTCGGCCACCCTGGTGGAGCAAGAGGGCTGGAGATTCCGTTGACCCTCAATTTCAACCACGCAAACATAGCACGACGAGTAGGGCTCAAGCCTTGGGTCGTTGCAAAGGGTAGGGATTTCGATGCCATGACGGCGGGCAACATCAAGAATATACTCGCCTTTGCTTGCGGTTGTGTTTTTACCGTTTAGAACTATATTGACCAATTCGCTCATTTCAAATCAATTTAATGCGTTTAATCATCAACGTTTGGTTAACTCTTGGTAATAGCATCGAAACGGCAGCTGTTGTAGCAATCGCCGCATTTAATGCAAATATCCTGATTGATGTGGTGAACTTTTTTCCGTTCGCCATCAATGGCTTTAACCGGGCATTTTACGGCACAAACGGTACATCCGGTACACTTGTTGGGGTCAATCTCATAGGTAAGTAGTTTCTTGCAGCTGTGGGCTGGGCATTTCTTGTCGCGGATGTGAGCCTCATACTCGTGCCGGAAATACTTGATTGTGGTAAGTACAGGGTTAGGTGCTGTTTGACCCAAGCCGCACAGAGAACTCTCCCTTACCTGCAGGGCTAATTCCTCAAGTTTTTCAATATCGCCTTCCTGTCCTTCGCCTTCGGTGATGCGGGTGAGAATCTCCAGCATTCGTTTGGTACCAATGCGGCAGAAGGTGCACTTGCCACACGATTCCTTTTGGGTGAAATCAAGGAAGAACCTTGCCACATCAACCATGCAGGTGGTTTCGTCCATCACTACCATGCCCCCAGAACCCATGATGGCTCCGGTTGCGGTAACCTGTTCATAATCGACCTGAATGTCGATAAGATGTTCGGGAATACAACCGCCCGAAGGGCCTCCAAGCTGAACGGCCTTGAACTTTTTATCGTTTTGTATGCCACCGCCAAGCTTGTAGATAATATCGCGCAGCGGCGTTCCCATGGGTACTTCAACAAGTCCACCGTGTTTTATTTTGCCTGTTAGGGCAAATACCTTAGTTCCCTTGCTCTTTTCGGTGCCATACTTGTTGTACGACTCGGCTCCGTTTGCAACAATGTAAGGTACATTGGCGTAGGTCTCCACGTTGTTGATATTCGATGGTTTTTGCCAAAGACCTTTCTCAGCAGGGAAAGGAGGACGTTTTGATGGCATACCCCTTTTCCCTTCAATGGAAGCCATAAGGGCTGTTTCCTCGCCGCAAACAAAAGCTCCGGCACCCTCCTTAATGAAGATATCGAAATTGAAACCTTGGATTCCCATGATGTTTTTGCCCAGGTAGCCATGCTCACGAGCCTGAGCCAAAGCAATATTTAGCCTTTTAATGGCCAATGGATACTCTGCTCGGCAGTATATTACCCCCTCGGTGGCGCCTATAGCGTATGCGCCGATTATCATCCCTTCAAGCACAGCATGGGGGTCGCCTTCGAGCAGTGAACGATCCATGAATGCGCCTGGGTCGCCCTCATCGGCGTTGCAAATGATGTACTTCTCTTCCGACTGATTGGCGCGGGCAAAGCGCCATTTCATGCCGGTTGGAAAACCTCCACCACCACGGCCACGTAGGCCTGAGTCAATAATGGTTTGAATGATTTGCTCAGGCAAAAGGGCTTCGTTAGCAATCTTTCTTAAAGCCTGATAACCACCTCGTGCCTCGTATTCGTGGATATTCTCGGGGTCAATATAGCCACAATTCCTCAGCGCAATCTTGACCTGGCCGTCAAAATACGATTGATCAGGGGTGGGGAATAAATCGGTTTTTACCACATACTCCTTAATGGGATTGTGTCCCAAAACGTGTTGCTGTATAATTTCAATGGCCTTGTCCTCATCAACATCGCCATAAATCATTGATCCATTCTCATCTACCACCTCAACAAGTGGTTCGCGAAAACACATGCCAATACAGCTGGTTTTTGCCAGCTCAAAGTCCAAATTATCGGCTTCCTTTAGAGCTTTTAACCTATTGTATACCTTGTTGGCTCCGGCTGCAATTCCGCAACTACCTAAGCCAACAATAACTTTTGTTTCAGCCATTTTTATTACGCGTTATATTGTTTTTAAAGGTTGATGTAACTTGTGGGTTACTCACCTTTAGCTTGAGTTTCCTTTATCTTAATGTCCTTAACTATTTTCACAGCTGAGCTACCGGTAAGCTTTCCGTAGGTTTCTTCATCAATCATCATTACCGGTGCAAGCGAACAGCATCCTAAGCAGGCTACTGTTTCGAGCGTAAATAGCTTATCGGGCGTGGTTTCACCGTCGTTTACCTTAAGGGCCTCTTTCAGGGCTGTTGAAATGGCATTGGCGCCCTGAACGTGGCATGCAGTGCCATGACAAACCTTAATGATATGCTTACCAACCGGCGATAGGCGAAATTGTGCGTAGAATGTAGCCACTCCATACATATCGCTCAGGGTTAAGCCGGTTTCATGGGCAATTAGCTCAAAGGCAGAGCGGGGAATATAGCCGTAAATGGACTGTACCCCTTGTAGCAATGGGATTAAATTTCCTTTTTTCCCCTTATACTTTTTGATAAGTGGCTCAATCAGCGCTAAATCGACTTCATCGGCAGGAATGCTACTTGCTGGTTTTGTGAGTATACGTTGAACTCGCATGGTTAAGAATGATTAGATATTCAATGTTTTAGGTTGATATGAAAACATATTGATTACTCAATACAAAAAAAAGACTTTTTTGGTTTGATTGTTCTATTCATGGGCAATAAAAGGGGATGTTTTTCAAAGCGAAAAACGGAGCACAAGGCAATGGGCCTCATGCTCCGTTTGTTACAAAACTATAAGTTAGCGCAAATAGTTTTCATCTCAAATCATTTAAACTACACCCTGAGCAATCATGGCATCGGCAACTTTAACAAAACCACCGATGTTAGCGCCATCAACGTAGTTGATAAATCCATCCTCTTTGGTTCCGTATTTACGGCATGTTTCATGGATGTTTATCATGATTTGGTGCAGGCGTTGGTCAACCTCCTCGCGGGTCCATGACAAGCGAAGCGAGTTTTGCGACATCTCAAGCCCCGAGGTGGCTACACCACCAGCATTGGCGGCTTTACCCGGGCCGTAAAGAATTTTGGCGTTTAGGAAAACATCCACAGCCTCGGGGGTTGAAGGCATGTTGGCTCCTTCCGATACACAGAAGCAACCGTTACGAACAAGCGTTCTTGCCTCCTCGCCGTTAATTTCGTTCTGAGTGGCCGATGGCAATGCAATATCGCATTTAATACCCCATGGGCGTTCTGCTGGGAAATAGTCGCAGCCATACTTTTCGGCATACTCCTTAATACGTCCGCGTTTCTCATTCTTCAGCCACATCACAAATTTTAGTTTTTCGTTGTCAATTCCCTTAGGATCGTAGATAAATCCATCGGAATCGGAAAGGGTAACAACCTTGCCTCCAAGTTCGTTAACCTTTTCAACGGTATACTGGGCAACATTGCCTGAACCCGAAACGGCAACAATTTTATCCTTAAAGCTTTCGCCACGGGTTTTAAGCATTTCCTGGGCAAAGTAAACATTGCCGTAACCGGTAGCCTCAGGGCGAATGAGCGAACCGCCCCACTTTAAACCCTTGCCTGTGAGCACACCGGTAAACTCATTTACAATGCGCTTGTACTGGCCAAACAGGTAGCCAATTTCACGTCCACCTACGCCGATATCACCTGCAGGTACGTCGGTGTCGGGGCCAATGTGGCGGTATAGCTCGGTCATAAAGCTTTGGCAGAAACGCATTACTTCCTTGTCGCTCTTCCCCTTGGGGTCGAAATCGGAGCCACCCTTGCCGCCACCCATTGGTAACGATGTTAGGCTGTTCTTGAAAACCTGCTCAAATGCTAAAAACTTCAGAATACTCAAATTTACCGTGGGGTGGAAACGCAATCCGCCCTTGTAGGGGCCAATGGCGCTGTTCATCTCAATGCGGTAACCCCGGTTAACCTGAATGTTACCCTTGTCGTCAATCCAGGGAACCCTGAAAATTACTATGCGCTCTGGTTCGGTGATGCGCTCAAGGATTTTTTCATCCTGGTAAATTGGATTCTCATCAATGTAGGGCATTATGCTCTCAATTACCTCGCGGGCAGCCTGATGGAACTCGGGCTCATTAGGGTTGCGGGCAATTAGGCCTGCCATAAAGTTGTTCACTTTTTCCTGTAAAGCAACGTTTTTCATATTGTATTAGTTTGGTTGGTTAAACATGAAAATCTGAATGGAAAATTAAGACCTTTTTTAAGCGATGTAAATAGATGTGATTTAAAAACAGCGAATTACGGAAGTGTCTTCTACGTGAAACACGTAGGCCGATTACGAGTATTTCTTATTTTGCCTAAATAATTTGACTTTATTGCGTGGTATACCTAAATTACAGGTTGAATTTGAAGGATAAAGGCTAAAACGTGAATCGTGAACCGTGAACCGTTAAACGGGATAGAACGATATGCAATACCACCTGTATTTACGAAGGATAAAGGTTCGAGGTTAATAGTTCAAGGTTAAAGGATAAAGGGCAAAGGATAAAGGTTAAAGGATAAAGGTTAAAGGATAAAGGTTAAAGGATAAAGGTTAAAGGATAAAGATAAAAGTTGGATACGATGAATAACAGCAAGCCAAATCCCGAGGAGTTTTACCGCCTACTTGCTCAAAGCAAGGAACGGTTAAAGGAGTTGAATGCCATTAATAGCGTTATCAATATTACCAAGGAAAACAGACCAATTCCTGAGACCCTCCACAGGGTTTGCTTTGTTTTACCCGATGCCTGGCAGTATCCGGAACACACTGTTGCCCGAATAAAATACGGGCAGTATGAGTTCCAAACCTTTGGATTTAAGGAAACCCCATGGTGTCAACGTCAGGGTTTTGAAAGCATCGACGGTGTCTTTGGGGCAATTGAGATTTTTTATACTAAACAGTTCCCCGATGAGTTTGAAGGGCCTTTCCTGAAGGAAGAGCGCGACCTGCTTAATAATATTGCCAACATTATTGAAGGCTACATCAACAGTATAAAGGGGCGCGATGTTTTAAAGGAAAAAACACAGGCTAAACGCAAGCCCGATCTCGCTGAACCCCAAAGCAAAAGACTACTGCAACGGTTTATAAACCAGCATAATGCCGATAGGGATATTTACCACGACCTGATGCCCTTTAAGGTTCATGAGATATTGCTTATCTCCACCCTTTACGATGCATACAGCATTGAGCGCGAGGATAGGCTAACCGATAACATACTTGGCGAATATTCCAAGTTGAGCCTCTCAAGCGTGCCCCGTATTACAGGGGTATCAACACTCGACGAAGCCCTGGAGAAGCTCGAGGAGCGATACTTTAACCTTATCATTATCATGATGGGGGCCGATACGGTTACCCCCTTACGCATGGCTTCACGTATTAAGGGCGAGTACAAGCACATTCCCCTTTACCTGCTTGTTAACAACAGCATTATTGTTAATGAGATTGAGAAAAACCCCAACACCATTGAGGGGGTCGATAGGATTTTTGTATGGAATGGCGAGCCCAAGATATTCTTCTCAATGATAAAGCTGCTTGAGGATCGCGCCAATATTGAAAACGATACCCGAATAGCCTTAACGCGCGTTATTTTGCTGGTTGAGGATTCCCCAAAATACTACTCGCGATACTTACCACTACTGTATGGCTCGGTGTTAGACCAAACCAAGCGGGTTATTGAGGACGTAAGCACCGATGACCTTTACAAGGTGCTGCGTATCCGAATTCGTCCAAAAATTCTTTTGGCTGGCACATACGAGGAGGCCATTGACCTTTTCACCCGTTACAAGGATTACATGCTTTGCATGATTTCCGATGTAAAGTTTTTCCGCGATGGAAGACTCGACGAAAATGCTGGTGTCCGGTTGGTTGAGCATGCCCGTAAGATGCTCCCCGACTTACCAATAATCCTTCAATCGTTCGAAAAATCGAACGAAGCCATTGCCCATAAGCTAAAGGTTGCTTTTTTGGACAAAAACTCGGAGAGTTTGCTCAACGATATTAAAAGTTTTTTGAGCAACTATCTTGGTTTTGGCGATTTTGTTTTTAAGGACGAGGCTGGGAATCCCATTGCCATTGCAACAACCATGGAGGAGTTTGAGCGCGCGCTGCGTATCATACCCGATGAGAGCTTACTTTACCATGCCCAAAAAAACCACTTTTCCATGTGGCTCTCGGCACGAGGTGAGATACAGGTGGCCCGTATCATTCACCCGTCAAAGATTGACGATTTTTCCGGCCCGGCCGAGATCCGGGAGTACCTGCTTAGCACCCTGAAAAAATACCGCCAGGAGAAGCGAAGGGGCAAGATTGTAGGTTTTGATACCAACTGGGAGGTTGATTCCAGCAATATTGTTAGCCTTGCCGATGGTTCGGTTGGGGGCAAGGGTCGAGGGCTTGCTTTTATCAATACCCTGCTCTACACCTTCGATATTTCGCAGTATACGCCCAATATCAACCTGCTTACACCCCGAACTTCAATAATTGGCACCAACGAGTTTGAGTGCTTCATGGCACGCAATGGGCTATACGATAAGGTGTTTGCTTGCAAAAGCTTTGAGGAGCTGCAAAGGCATTTTATAAAGGCCGAGCTTTCGGATCAGCTAAAGCTTAGGCTCGACAGGCTCTTGCAGATTTACTACAGGCCGCTGGCTGTGCGTTCATCGGGTATGCTTGAGGATTCAATCATGCAGCCCTTTGCCGGGGTATTTGAAACCTACCTTATCCCAAATGCTCATCCCGACAGGAGCGTCAGGCTACAACGCCTGATGAACGCCATTAAGCTGGTTTACGCATCGGTATTTTCACCAACGGCAAGGGCTTACATTAAAGCCATGAACCTTAGGGTTGAGGATGAAAAAATGGCCGTTATCATTCAGGAGGTTGTGGGCAATAAGTTTGAGAACTACTACTATCCACACATCAGTGGGGTAGCCCAATCGCATAACTACTACCCGTTTGGGCATATCAACCCCGACGATGGATTTGCCAACATTGCCATAGGTTTGGGAAAACACGTGGTGGAGGGAGGTCGCTCATACCGGTTTTGCCCAAAATACCCAACGTTGGTCAACTATACCATGGAGGACCTTATTAAAAATTCACAGGTCGATTTTCTGGCAGTTGACCTCAGCAAGTGCGATTACGACTTGCTAACCGGCGATGAAGCAGGACTTGCCCGCCTCGACCTCTACGAGGCCGAAAGGCATGGAACCCTCAAGCATTGTGCATCGGTTTACAGCTCCGAGAACTCCTCGCTCATTCCGGGTATAGGGCAATCGGGGCCAAGAGTGGTAAACTTTGCCAATATCCTAAAGTATAACTACGTACCCCTTGCCCAAACCATCGATGTGATTCTCGATATTGTTGAGGAGGCTCTCGGCGCTCCTTGCGAAATTGAGTTTGCTGTTGACCTTAACCGCGACGCTAACTTTAGGTCATCGTTCTTCCTGCTTCAGATTAAGCCGCTAATGGCAAGCGCTCAGGAATATAGGCTCGATATTAACACTATTGATCGGGCTGAAGCCATTTTGCTCTCCAATAATGCAATGGGGAATGGACACCTAACCAACATTGAGGATGTAGTATATATTCGCCGCGAGGCATTCAATAAGGCAATGACTTTGGAAATGGCTAACGAGGTGGAATGGCTCAACAATACACTTGAGGACGAAGGGCGAAAGTATATCCTTATAGGGCCAGGTCGATGGGGAACTCGCGACAGGTGGATAGGTATTCCGGTTGCCTGGTCTCAAATTTGCAATGCCAAGGTTATTGTGGAGACCAGCTTTGAGGATTTCCCTCTCGATGCCTCTTACGGCTCACACTTCTTTCACAACGTTATCTCAATGAATGTGGGTTACTGCTCTGTTCCCAATGGCGACTCATTCTCACGAATCGATTGGGAACTGCTCGATAGCCTACCTGCAGTTAATGAAACAACATTTTTCCGGCATGTACGCTTCCCAAAACCTTTGGGTGTTAAAATGGATGGCACACAACGGTTGATTGTGGTGACTAAAGGATAGTAATAGCCGTTTTGCTCGGTGAAGCAGTTTGGCAAAAAACAAAATCCCCCTCTGAGGGGGATTTTGTTTGTGTTTACTTCAGTACATTTCCAAACTTTATTCCAAAGTAAACTGTTCGTGGCGATGTGGGGCCGTAAATGTACGATGGATCCCTATCAATACCCACATCAAAATCCTTTTGGTAGGAGTTGAAAATATTCTTTACCCCACCGAATAGCTGAAGCGTTTTACCCTCAAGCTTGAAGTTATAGGTTAGCTTAACCCCTACATCATAAAAGTCAGGAGTTGAGCGGAGTTCCCCTACATCGGGATTAGTGTTTGGCCCAAAGTAGGGGGCAAGCATTGGGCTTGTATATGTGCCCGAAACCGATAGACATAAATCCTTTACAAAGTCCCAGTCGAGCATTAGGTAGCCATATTGCTTGGGAGTACGAAAGAACTCACGCGTGCTAAACTCCTGGGGGGTATCGTAAAGCGATTCCTGTAGGGTAAAACCCGCGGTAAGTGAAAAGTCCTTAAACGACTTGATTTTGGTTTCAAGGTTTATCCCCTTAACCGCTGCACCATCGGTGGCATTGCGACGGGTGTAAATTACCGTTCCGTTTTCGTCGGGTGCGCCTATCTCGTTATAGAATGGATTTTGTAGGCGTGTATAAAAGATCTCAGCCAAAAAGCCGATAAAAAAGTTCCCCATTTCCCGGTTTGCGTCAGCTGAGAGCATAAAGCTGTGGCTGGTTTCCTGCTTTAGGTTAGGATCGTTCCTGTTGATTACCTGACGGGCACCGGAGGTTTCCACATGCAAGTCCTCATCAAATATCTGTGGAGCACGGTAGCCCTGTGAGTACGATACTCTGGTCTGTACCCACGGAAGCGCATTGTACATAATGCTCAGCCGTGGCACAAGCACCAATCCTTTTTTTATTCCATTTTCCGGATGGGCAAAATCTTCAATACGGTACTGTTCAGCCCTCAAGCCAACCGAAGTTTTCCATTTCCCAATACCCATGTCGTGCTGGGCAAAAACACCAGTTGTTAATAGCGATTGGTCCGAAACGGTTGTGTTTTTAACCTGTGGGAAACTTACTCCTAACGTATCGCCCGTTATTGGATCAATATCAAAAATGGGACTGTTTAAATCGCGGTAAGCCAGCTTGGTGTCGTTAAGGTTGCTGCCGGTAAGTTCAACTCCAGCGGTCAGGGTCGATAGCCCAATAATTGCTTTGTACTGTGCCCCGGTGTTATAGGTAAAATCGAATGAGTTGCCGTAACTGCTCAGCGACTGGTTTGCCCCATAGTATGAGTCGCGGTTCAGGTACTGTGCCGAGGCAAAGATCGAGAGTAAGTCGAATTGCCTGAAGTAACGCTCAAAGATTAGCGAACCTGCACGCATGTCGTGTTTAACAGCTTCGGCTACATCGCGTTCGTGCAACGGGTAATCCTGTTTGTTTCCACCATCGCGTTTCTCCCGAATAGTGAAAATGTCGGCGCTAATTTTACCTCTCTCACCAATGCGTTGCCAGAATCGGGTTCCAAGGCTTACGTTGCTCATGGGTGCAAGTTCCGAGTAACCATCGCCATTGGCATCGAACATGTTCCTGTCGCGAGTAAACCCGTAAATGGTTATGCCTGTACGGTTGTTTGTAGCAACAAATGTGTTGTTAAAGTTAACGGTATAGTCGCTGATAGGCCCATTTGAACGTGCCATCCCAGTTCCAATCAGCGAACCCGATGCCCCAACCTCATAGGAGTTTATGCTGGCATCTTTTAAAATGATGTTTATTGTTCCGGCTATAGCATTGCTACCGTAAAGCACCGATCCACCACCACGCACAACCTCAACACGGTCAATCATGTTTGCAGGGAGCAGTTCCAGACCGTAAACGCCTGCCAGCCCGCTAAAAATTGGCCGACTATTGATGAGTATTTGGCTGTAGTGGCCCTCCATGCCATTCATGCGCACCTGGTTGAACCCGCAGTTCTGGCAATCGTTCTCAAGCCTTAGGCCTGGCATAAAGTTTAGCGCTTCACCTACCACAACCGATTGTGTTGAAGCGAAAAGTGCAGGTGCAATGGTGTTTACCATTACTGGGGCTTGGGTACGCTTAAGCATACCCCTGTCGGCCGTAACCACAACCTCATCAAGGTGTAAGAGGTCCTCCTGCAATTCAATTTCCACGGTTTTCCTGTCGGTTTCATCTATATCAACCTTGATTTCGGTGGTTTTAAATCCCACTGCGCTAACCGTAATGGTATAAGTTCCCTTTTTCAGGTCGCAAAGTGCAAAGCTGCCCGCTTCGTCGGTTACAGTCCCTATTGTAGTGCCTTTAACAATGACATTTGCAAAGGGTAGGGCTTTACCATTGCTTATAACTGTTCCGTTTAACTTGCAAACTTCCGATAGTTCATTTGCCCTTAGTGCGATATGATTGATGTATATGAATACCAATAGTATTGGTAAATACTTTTTCATGCTGAAAAAAAATTAACGAAGTTAATGCTGATTTGATTTCTATAACCATGCAAGCCGATGCATTGCTAGCATCAGCGTAGAAACCCGAATGGTTTCAGGTTTACTGATGGTTTTACATTGTGGTTATTTATACAAACGGGGGTGCCCTATTAGGCTTAAGCTGTAATGCTACTTGAAGGTGGGGTACTGCTGTTTTTAGGTGTATTCGGGTAACAGCAATTTCGGGATTAGAAACCAGGCTTTGTGAGCTTTTCTCGAATTGTTTTGCCTGGGCAAGCAATACAATTTCCGATAAGGTATGCTTATGGTTTTTAACGGGCTGCTTATCGGATTGTGTATCGTATGGGTGTGAGTGGACTACCCATTGCCCGTTAATTCGGTGAACGTGGCTGTAACTGCTGTAAATAAGAATATTCCCCAGTGCAATTATTACCAGGAATATCGACACAAGCAGTCTTCTAGTACTTTTCACCATCTCAGCTGTTAACGAATTAACATTGCAAAGGTAGCTTTAGAATTATTCTAAACAATGGTTTATTGTTATTTTTTTGAGTATTTTAGCAAAATTATAAACATAAACCAGTAATAGCAATGGAAAAGAGCATAAAGGGAACAAAAACCGAACAGAACCTACTAAAGGCTTTTGCCGGTGAATCGCAAGCAAAGAACCGGTACACCTTTTTCTCAAAGGTTGCCAAGGAGGAAGGCTATGAACAAATAGCCGAGTTGTTTATGATAACCGCCATGCAGGAAGAGCAACATGCCAAACAGTTTTTCAAATTCCTTGAGGGTGGCATGGTTGAAATAACTGCAAGTTACCCTGCAGGTGTTATTGGCACTACTGCCGAGAACTTAAAGGCTGCAGCCATGGGTGAAAACGAAGAGTGGTCAAGCCTATACCCTGAATTTGCTAAGATAGCCGAGGAGGAGGGTTTTCCAAAGATCGCTACGGCTTTTAAATTGATTGCAAAGGTTGAAAAAGAACATGAGGAGCGTTACCGCAAACTGCTTGAACGGGTTGAGAGCGGAACTGTTTTTGAGCGCGAGGAGGAAATTGAATGGGTTTGTCGTAAATGCGGTTATGTTCATAAAGGGAAAAAGGCTCTAAAGAATTGCCCTGTTTGTAACCATCCTCAGGCATACTTTGAGGAAAAAGCTGATAATTACTAGTATGCCATTAATTATTTAGCCGCAGCCTTGCTGCGGTTTTTTTATGTTTAAGAACAATTAGTTGTGTATTAATTTAAAGCGTTTTAACTTTGCGCTTTAGAATGAACGTCTGAGTAAAATTAGGGGGATGGAAAACTCCAGAAGGTATAAGATACTGATAGCTGACGACGATAATATTTCGGTAATACTGCTTACCAATTACCTAAAAAACATTGAAGCGGATTTCATTATTGCTCGCGATGGCGAGGAAGCACTTACCCTTTTTGAGCAAAACACCGATGTTGACCTTATCCTTATGGATATTAAAATGCCCAAGCTGAACGGGTTAGAGGTCACAAAGCAGATAAAATCTAAAAATCCACACACAAAAATTATTGCCGAAACAGCCTTTGCCATGGTTGACGATGAGAAAAAGGCCATTGAGGTAGGCTGTGATGCCTACATCACTAAGCCAATAAATGGCGAAAGGTTGGTGGCTATGGTAAAGAGCATGCTGGGAGTTTAAGGTTAGCTGGTAATTGACAGTTGTTGGTTGATAGTTGGTAGTTGATAGTTGATAGTTGTTGGTTGATAGTTGTTGGTTGATAGTTGTTGGTTGTTGGTTGTTGGTTTAAGAGTGTCCATTCCCAATCATTCCGAATCATTCCGAGTTTTCCGAGAATTCCGACTCATTCCTCCCCATCCTCGTTGGGTATACTTTTCACTTTTCACTTTTCCTCTAACTTCCTCTAACTTCTTCTAACTCCCTCATATTCTCAATTCTTCTTTTCACGTTTCACGGACTTCTTTTCATTTTTCTTTCTTACCTTTATACCTCAAATTACATCTACGCCATGATACACGATGTGGTACTGCTTGGTGCGGGCAATTTGGCAACCTCGCTGGCTGTTGCAGCAAACAATGCAGGGTTTCCTATCCTTCAGGTTTACTCCAGAACCATGGAGAGTGCAAGTAAATTAGCAAACCTTGTTGGGGCTGAGCCAATTTGCAAACTTGAAAGTTTGAGAACCAGTGCGAGTATCTATATTGTTGCTCTTCCCGATGATGTTATTGCCAGTATTGTTTCAGTTTTGCCTGAGCTAAAGGGTTGTGTTGTTCATACTAGTGGAAGTACTCCCATGTCGGTTTTTGAAGGGTTGAGGGCTAAGGGCTTTGGCGTTTTTTACCCTTTTCAAACCTTTTCGCGGAGTAAGATAGTTCCCTTTAGTAACATTCCTATTTGCCTTGAGGCAAGTAACGATGAATGCTACGCTTCCCTGGAGCAGTTTGCCTCAAAATTGTCGGGAACTATAGTTCCCATGAGTTCAGAGCAGCGAAGGTGGTTACACCTTTCAGGTGTTTTTGCATGTAATTTTACAAACCACATGTTGGCTTTGGCATACCAATTAACCACGGAGCATCATATTAGTTTTGAGGTTGTTAAACCTCTTGTGGAGGAAACCATTCGCAAGGCTTTTGAGGGGAATCCGGCACTTTACCAAACCGGTCCCGCTGTACGTAACGATATTCAAACCATGGAGCGCCATGCTCAGATGTTGAAAGTATTTGGCTTGGCCGATTTGTACAAAGAGCTATCTTTGAGCATTCAAAAATTGTCAGGAAGTGACAAAGGGTTAAAAAACCGTACATAGGCATAATCTTTCTTTATGGTGGGTAAAAAGAATTTTAAGGAATTACTTAGTCATGTCAAGGCATTTGCCTTTGATGTTGATGGGGTGTTTACCGATGGTACAATTATCATTCACCCATCGGGTGAACTACTTAGAACCTCGAACACGCGCGATGGCTATGCTGTTCACGTTGCTATAGAACGTGGTTTTCCGGTGGCTATCATTTCCGGAGGCAAGTCCGAGGCGGTTCGCCAACGCTTTCAGGGATTAGGTGTAACCGATATCTACCTTGGTACTACCGATAAAATTGAGGCTCTTGAGGATTTTCGGTTTAAGTATGGGCTTGAACTCTCCGATATACTTTACATGGGCGACGATTTACCCGATTTTGAGGTTCTGCAACGAGTAGGAATCCCAACCTGCCCAAGGGATGCAGCACCTGAAATACAGCAAATTTCAGCCTACATTTCGAGTTTTGCAGGAGGCAAGGGCTGTGTGCGCGATGTAATTGAGCAGGTGTTAAGGGTCAATGGGAAATGGGGCCCATCCGCAAACGGGTTACAGTAAAAAACATTTGTGCTATGCTTAAATACTTTCGATTAGTCCGGTTCAAGAACTTGCTGATTATTGCAGCAACAATGGTGCTGGTTAGGTATATGCTTATACAAACCATACTTTCAGGTTATGGATTAGAATTACAGATGCCCATTTGGTATTTTGTAGCCTTAGTTCTTGCAACCATGCTGGTTGCAGCCGGCGGATACGTTATAAACGATTACTTTGATACTAAAGCCGATCTGATTAATCGTCCCGAAACGGTGGTTGTTGGAAAACAGGTAACCCGTCGGGGAGCAATTGCTTTCCATTTAGTGCTTTCCATTCTCGGGATTTTTCTGGGCACGGTAGTTTCGTTTCGTGTGGGAAGACCAGTGTTTTCGTTACTATTCTTCCTTACTGCCGGTGTGCTTTGGTTTTACTCAACTACCTATAAGCGTCAGCTATTTGTGGGTAACCTGGTGGTTGCGTTTTTAACTGCAATGGTTCCGCTCATCCCCCTGATTTTTGAGTTCCCCTTGCTTGGAACCTTCAGCGATGTCATTTTCATTTACCAGCTTAACATGAAGGTGATTGTTTACTGGGTAGGGGGGTATGCCTTTTTTGCCTTTATGCTTACTCTTGCACGGGAAATTATTAAGGATATTGAAGATTTTGAAGGCGATACATCGCTTGGGCGAAACACAATACCCGTTCACTTTGGGGTCAAAACTTCAAAATTGATTATTGCTACAGTGTTGTCGTTAACCCTGATTGCCCTGTTAGTTGCCTTTTCGGCATATCTTTTTAAGCTTTCGGTTAAGCCTTTCGATTATGTTTCGTTAGTTTACCTGGTGATATTCATAGTAATCCCCATTTTTATTTTGATTTTTAGCGTATTGCTTGCATCGTCCAAGAAGGATTACCATAAGGCAAGTTCGCTATGCAAGATTATCATGCTTTTAGGGCTGATTTACACACTCATTTTCCGTTTTATAGTAAACCTGTAAAGTTTTTTGTTGATGTTGCTACATGAATTGCTCCAGGGGAAACGACTAGTTCTGGCATCTAAATCGCCTAGGAGGCGTGAGCTGCTTAAAGGGCTTGATGTGGAATTTGAGATATGGGATACAAATCACGACGATGAGGAGCCATTCCTTGCCAACCTTCCTTTGGCCGATGTGCCGGTTTACCTCGCAAAGCAAAAGGCTACACACTTAGCCGATAGGCTCGATGATAGCACAATCCTTATCACCTGCGATACAATTGTTATTTGCTGCAACCAAATCCTTGGCAAGCCAAAGGATGAAGCCGATGCCCGCCGAATACTAAGCGCTTTGTCCAATAAGTCGCATACGGTTATTACCGGCGTGTGTCTTAAATCCAAAAATTCCGAAAGGGTTTTCGATGTTGCAACCGAGGTTCATTTCAAACGCTTAAGTATGGAGGAGATAGATTACTACATCAGCAGGTATAAACCGTACGATAAGGCTGGAGCTTACGGGGTGCAGGAGTGGATTGGATACGTGGGGGTTGAACGCATCGATGGTTCATACTTTAACGTAATGGGGTTACCCATTCATACGCTGCACTCGCAATTAATCTCTTTTATCAATTCACTGTCAAAGTAGAAAAATCCGAATAGCTATGAGAAAATCATTTTTGTTAATACTGCTTGCTGTGTCCCTTACTTTCAGGGGAATGGCCGATGAGGGCATGTGGATACCAATGCTTATTGGTAAAAATATTGCCGAGATGCAACGAATGGGCTTTAAGCTTACTGCCGAGGATATTTATAGCGTAAATAAGGCAAGCCTTAAGGATGCCATAGTTCATTTTGGCGGGGGCTGCACCGGTGAACTTATCTCGGCTGAGGGCCTTCTGATTACAAACCATCATTGCGGATACCCTGAAATACAATCGCACTCAACGGTTGAGAACAACCTTTTAGCCAACGGCTTTTGGGCTAGCAGTAAAGCCGAAGAATTGCCCAATCCGGGTCTCAAGGTGAGGTTCCTTGTGCGCATGGACGATGTAACCAATTTAGTCCTGAAAAACATAGCCCCATCTATGACCGAGCAGGAAAGGGCAAAGAGCATTCAGCAGGTGGCCGATAGCCTAATTGCAAAAGCTGAAAAGGAAGGCATTGGTTACGAAGCTAGCATTCGTCCTTTTTACTATGGCAATCAGTATTACATGTTTGTTTACCAGGTGTTTGAAGATGTGCGCCTGGTGGGTACACCCCCAGAGTCAATAGGTAAGTTTGGTGGCGATACCGACAACTGGGTTTGGCCTCGCCATACTGGCGATTTCTCGCTATTCCGTATCTACGCCGATAAGAACAATAATCCAGCACCATACTCACCAAGCAATGTTCCCTACAAACCCAAAAAATTCTTCAAAATATCGATGAAAGGTGTTAACGAAGGCGATTTTACCCTTGTCTATGGCTTTCCCGGCCGCACTCAGCAGTTTATAACCTCCCATGCCGTTAGGTTGCTTATTGACCAAAGCAACCCGCATAAAATAAATCTGCGCGATATCCGCCTTTCAATTTTCAATAAGTTTACCGAGTCAAACGATACTATTGCCATTAAGTATGCGGCTAAGCATGCCCGAGTGGCCAATGCCTGGAAAAAGTGGATTGGTGAAACAATGGGTTTGCGCAGGTTGGATGCTGTTTCCAAAAAGCAGGAGCAGGAGAGTATGTTTGCTGCGTGGGCGGCTACAAACCCTGAGCTTAAGGAGCGTTACGGTTGGTTACTTCCTACCTTCGATAGGCTTTACGCTGAGTTAGCTCCTCTGTCGCTGGTTGTGGATTACCGCAACGAGGCGGTTTATGGGGTTGAAATGCTCAGCTTTGCATCGCGTTTTGAGCGATTGTTGAGCATGGCTCTTGACCCCGGTGTTGATAAGGGGAAATTGGCTGAACAGCGTAATAAGCTAGTGGAGTATGTTCGCGATTTCTTCAAGGACTTTGAACTCAGTGTTGACAGGGAGGTTTTTGCTGCTATGATGCAAGCCTACTACGAGCGTATTCCCCAACAGCTTCAACCTGAATTTTTAGGTAAGTTCATCCAGCAGTCGGGTAATTGGCGGGAGTTAGCTAAGCAAATCTATTCACAAACCGCTTTTGCCGATAGCGTAAGGGTTTTAACCCTTTTGAATGACATTGATAGCACCAATGCCCGTGAGTTCCTGAACGACCCAATCTTTAGCATCTACTTTGAGTTCGAAGACCTTTACCGTAAGAATGTGCAAAAACGCTACTTTGAAATTACCGATAGTCTGGATATCCTTTACAGAACCTACGTGGAAGGGTTAATGCGTATGCAACCCGATAAGCGATTCTTTCCCGATGCCAACTCTACCCTCCGCATTGCATACGGCAAGGTGGGCGGTTTTGCCCCGCGCGATGGTGTGGTTTACGACTACTATACCACTATCGATGGGATTTACGAAAAATCGCAGCAGCGCGACGTTCCCGATTACGTTCCGCCAAAACGGTTGATAGAGCTTTACCAGACAAAGGATTTTGGCCCCTATGCTGTTAATGGAACTGTTCCGGTTGCATTCATCGCCTCAAACCATACAACTGGCGGTAATTCCGGTAGTCCCGTGCTCGATGCCGAAGGCAATCTTATAGGTGTAAACTTTGACCGCTGCTGGGAAAGCACCATGAGCGACGTAATGTTTGACCCCAACTACTGCCGTAACATATCGCTCGATATACGCTACGCGCTTTTTGTTATCGATAAGTATGCCGGTGCTAAGAATTTGATTAACGAGATGGTGATTTTGCAATAATAGGTAAATATCAAGTATTAACTTAAACGCTTAGCTTCTTTATGTAGCTAAGCGTTTTTTCGTAATAGCTATTTTCTTATCCTGTAAACCTTCCGCATGGTGTGCATAAAGCCCTTGGTACCGTAACCCTGGGCTATAAGGTTGAGGGTTTCGGAGCTATGGATCGGGAAAATTGAGCCAAATAGTCCCTTCACCTGTGGAATGGTAAACATCAGGTCGTCCAGCGGGGTGGAGGGGCCAAGCATGTATATGGAGCATTGCGGGTTTACGGTTTTTACAATCCCGTTGAATGTTCCATTGCTTAGGCTGGTTGAGGTGAGAATAACACAGTCGGCAACCGTGAGGTATTCGTGCTGTTTATCCATCGGTAGCACTGGCGCTTCGTGCTGGTCGATGTCGAAAACCAGGGGTTTGATACCCTTGGTTTGCAGCTTCTGAACCAGTGAGCCAAAGTAGCCTATCATCACCAGGTTGGTATGGCTGCTAAAATCAACCGTGTCAAAAATATCACCAACCCCGTCGGGTTCTACAAGGTAGTTTAGGGTTGCGTTGGCAAATGCGTTAGCAGCAACCCGGCATTCAGCTTTGCCAAGGTCAAAATTTTCAAGGTTTGTGTGGTCTACCTTTTTACCTAATGTGGCGCATACACCTATTTGTCCCAGTCCGTTCTGAACTGCCACATACTTTTCACCAAAGGTAAAATGCCCATCGCTAAAGGGGTTTATGCTCTTTGCCTTATCAAAAAGCTGTTCGAGTATATCGTAATTGTTGGCCATACACTAAATTTGTGGTTTCGCAATTTTTGCTGATGGAAATCGATAACCTAACGGAACGGCTAAAATACTCACTTCGTAAAAGCGAAGTGCAACAGCTGGCATCTTTTTTTTCTGCCATACCCAATGGAACTGATACGCTTTTTGAACTAAGCTTGTCCAAAAATAGCCAGTTGGCTTTCCATGCAGCTTGGGTTCTGGAGAACTGCTTATTGGATAATACCTCGCTTTTAGATGTCCATGCCGATAGGTTACTGGCTGTTATTCCCAGTTTGCAAAACAACTCAGTTCGTCGCCATTTCTGCAAGCTGTTCAAAACATGGTTGGAAAGTAATCAAAATAAACTTACTGAATGGATTGAAGCGCGCAATAGCAAGGTTGAGGGATTGATAGAGGCTTGCTATGGCTGGTTGCTTAGCACCGATGTTCCCGTAGCAGTTAGGGTTCATTGCCTTGAAATTATGTGGATTCTATCAAATCAATATACCTGGATTGCCGAGGAGTTGCCTAATACCCTAAGGCTTATTCAAATCGATTCAACTCAGGGGGTTAAAGCTATGGTTCGGCGAATAAAAAAGACAAGGGCAGGGAATGGTAAGGCTTGACATATATTTGGTGAAGAAAGGATTATGCCGCTCGCGCGAGCGCGCAAAAGCGCATATTACCGCAGGCGAGGTTCTGGTGAACGGGAAAAAGGTTACTAAACCATCGTTTGCGGTAGCCGAAACCGACTCTATTCAGCTCTCCATTAACCCCAACGATTTTTTTAGCCGCGGGGAACTTAAGCTTCAAAAGGCAATAGACGATTTTGGGCTCAACTTCCAAGACAAACTGGTGCTCGATGTGGGGGCTTCAACCGGTGGCTTTACCTATTGCGCCCTAAAGCATGGTGCAAGGTTTGTTTGGGCTGTTGATGTGGGAACCAACCAGTTAGACCCAGAATTGATTAACAATTCACGGGTCTGCTCCTTGGAAAAAACTGACATTCGAACCTTGGATATCTCGGCATTGGGTACTAGGGTTGATGTAATTACCGCCGACCTTTCGTTCATTTCGCTTACGCAGGTAGCTCAATCGTTAGTGAAATTCCTTAAACCCGATGGGTTTATGGTTTTGCTCATTAAGCCACAGTTTGAAGCGGGAAAGGAAAATATTGGTAAAAATGGGGTGGTAAAGGATAAAAAGGTTCACGAGGTTGTAATTGAGAACGTGGCAAAGTGCTTTGCTCAGCATAACATCTACCTGAATAGTATTACCTTTGCACCCCTCAAGGGTAAGGGCTATAATATTGAATACCTTGCCCTTTTTAGCAATTCCATTAAAGGTTTACCCAACGTAAAGACAATAGTTGATAGCGCTTTTGAAAATAACAGGCTAGTTTAGTATGACAGATAAAACGGGTTTCGATAGCTTTGTTGAGGCTATTCTTTGGATAGTAAAAAACTTAGCGGTTGGAGTACTAATCCTTTTTATTTCGAGGTTAATATTTCTGTTTTCGTTTGCTAATTGGAACGACCTTAGTGGATTGTCGGGCGATATTGCAAAGGCTTTCACCGTGGGCTTAAAGTTCGACCTAAAAGTGCTGACTATTGCCCTGTTACCATGTTTATTACTGGCTTTTGTTAGATTGATTTTTAGCGATAGGGTGGGGAACTTTACAAAGTTTTTCAGGTATTACTCTACTGCACTTATGATTTTGGTGGTGATGTTTGAGGTAATCAACTTTTACTTTTATAAGTTCTACCATACAAAGATTAGCGTAATAATTTTTGGTTTTTTTGAGGATGATACCTGGGCTGTGCTAGTTTCCATTTGGAAAGAATATCCCGTAATCCCGATTCTGGCGTTGTTTATAGTGTTGATTTGGACTTTTAGTAAGCTGTTCGTGCATCTTTATAAGCCCATAAGTTGCAACTTCTGCAAGAGGTTAAGGCCTATTTGGCTGCGAGTATTAATTGTGGTTGCAATTTCGGGCTTATACTTTTTGGGAATGCTTGGCAACATAGGCGTTACTTCGATTGATGAGCAGCATACAATCATATCTAAAAATATTTTTGTAAATACGTTGCCTGTTAACGGTCTTTTCAGCACAAAAATTGCGTGGACTGATAGGCAAAGGAGCCGGATTGACATCAATATACCTAAAATGCTCAAGTCCTTAAAATTCAAATCAATAGAGGATGCAGCAGGTGTTTTTTATGGTTTAAAGGTCGATAGTGTATCAGCTGAAACCTTTTACACCACCACTCCTCAAAACCATTTTCTTGAAAATAATCCGCCGCATGTGGTTTTTATCCTAATGGAAAGCATGAGTAACTTTTATATCGATATGCATTCCGATAGCTGCAACATGTTGGGTTCCCTTGCCGATGTTTTGGATAGCTGCTACCTGTTCCGTAACTTTTTACCATCGTACTCAGGAACAATCTACTCCTTAGAAAGTATACTTGTAAACACTCCCAAAAGTCCACTATCTCAGTCACCTTATCAGAACTTTTCATTTGATGCTTCGGCAGCAAAGCCTTTTTATGAAAAGGGATATACAAATATATTTTTAACCGGAGGTAAAATGGGTTGGAGGAATATGGATAAGTTTATACCACGTCAGTATTTTAATAGCATTGAAGCAGAACCAACCCTCAGGAAGTTATACCCCGAGGGCAAGGAAGGGGAGTGGGGCATGCACGATGAGGTGCTTTTCCAAAGGGCTTTCGATGTGCTTGCAAATTCTAATGGCAAACCTTACCTGATATTCGGTATGACCATTTCGCACCATACTCCATACGACATTCCTGACAACTACCAGGGTTACCCCATTTCAATTCCAGATTGGGCGCGCAAACGCATGAAGTTCGACGAGGCAATAGTGTTGAAAGGTCTTAGGGCATACCAGTACGCCAATAGCTGTTTGGGCGATTTTATCAAACGTATTATTACTTCCCCCCTTGGCGAAAAAACTATAATTGTAGCCACTGGCGACCACAATATCCGACAGAACTTTGAGTATCCGCAGGCCGATTTGTTTATGCAGTACTCAGTTCCATTACTCATCTATATTCCACCTAAATATCGTCCTAAAAATCCAATCAATACCAGGCGTTTTGCATCGCATAAGGACATTTTTTCTACCCTTTACAACCTTTCGCTTTCAAGTGCGCGATATCCAAACTTTGGAAACAACCTATGTAACACCTATTGTGCAAACGATTTTGGACTTTACTGCTACAGCATTGCTGCCGATAGCATTGGTCTGGTCGATTTTAGTTCAACCCCTTTGTTTTATCGGTGGAGCGATAGGGAGCATCGTAAGCTTGAGCCAAGCAACTATTCACCCGATAAACATCTCGACTCACTTATGTTGAGGGCTAAGGCGCTTACCGCATGTATGAACTACCTGCTTATTAAAGACATTGAAAAAAGCAGGTAGGTTTGTTTAGGGGAATTGAAAATTTAGCTATTTTTATATAAGGCAATATCGCAAATGTTAAACAAAACATGCTGCGATGCGTTTCTTATGCAAAATTCTTTATGCTATGTTACGTAAAACATTATTGCTTTTTATATCGATTATACTATTAAACCCACTCAATGCCCAGGATAAGGGTATGATAAAGGGGAGAGTATTTGATAGTAAAACCAACGAACCAATTCCATTTGCCACAGTAATTGTATATGGAAAAATTATTGGCACCACCTCTGACTTTGATGGCAATTTTATTATTGCCGGTCTGGAGCCGGGGTGGGTTGAGCTACAGGTTACTGCCATTGGTTTTAAACCCTACATTTCCGAAGCAGTAATGGTAACTCGCTCAAAAAATATTTTTATCGATATTCCACTGGAGGAAATGCCCTATGAGATTGAGAGTGTGGTGGTAAAGGCATCGCCTTTTAGGCGAAGCGAGGAAGCCCCGCTTTCTTTACGCCGTATCGGTATCGATGAGATTGAGCGTAACCCGGGAGGAAACCGCGACATTAGCCGCGTTATTCAGTCGTTGCCTGGCGTTGCTCCCTCGCTTGCTTACCGTAACGATGTTATTGTTAGGGGTGGAGGGCCAAATGAGAACAGGTTCTACCTCGATGGTGTTGAAATCCCAAACCTGAATCACTTTGCCACACAGGGGGCTTCCGGAGGCCCAGTAGGCATCATTAATGTTGATTTTGTGCGTGAGGTAAACTTCTATTCTGGCGCTTTCCCAGCCTCAAAGGGCAACGCGCTTAGTTCAGTACTCGATTTCCGTCAGGTTGATGGAAACAGTGAGCGACTAAAGGTTAAGGGAGCAGTAGGAGCATCGGATTTAGCGCTGACCCTCGATGGGCCATTAAGCAATAATACTACCATGATTTTCTCGGCTCGCCGCTCATACCTGCAATTCCTTTTTAACGCCTTAGGACTTCCGTTTTTGCCCAACTATAACGACTTTCAGTTCAAGACTAAAACCCGTATCGATGCAAAAAATGAGATTACCGTAATTGGACTCGGTGCCATTGATGAGTTTGAGCTGAACCTGGGCTTGAAAAACCCCGATGAGTATCAACGTTACATCCTTGGTTATTTACCTGTAAATACACAATGGAATTATACCCTTGGAACAGTTTACAAGCACTATGCCAGCAATGGTTACCATACCCTTGTGGTTAGCCGAAATATGCTAAACAACAGGCAGTACAAGTTTACGAATAACGATGATAACCTCCCCAAGGTTCTCGACTATACATCGTGGGAGGCCGAGAATAAGTTACGCTATGAGCGCGATTTAGGGTTGAAAAATTACAGTATAAATTTTGGAGCGGGTTTGGAGTATGCCCGATATTTTAACTCCACTTATAGAGCAAAGTTTGTTGGTGAAACCTTTACCCCCGATACTTATGAAACCAACATGGATTTGTTTAAGTGGAATATTTTTGGCCAGGTGAACAGAACCTTTTTCACAAAGTTAACGGTTTCGTTAGGGGTTCGGGCCGATGCAAGTAGCTATTCAGCCGAGATGAATAACCTCTTTAAGCAGCTTAGCCCTAGGTTTTCAGCGTCGTATATGCTTAAACCCAATTTATTTTTGAATGCAAATGTTGGAAGATACTACCAACTGCCTCCATACACAGCCTTGGGGTTTGCCAACACCACTGGCTCTTTAGTGAATAAAACAAATGGTTTGTCGTATATCCAATCGGACCATCTGATGGCTGGTTTTGAATGGCAACCCAATGAGCAAAGTCAGATTACTGTTGAAGGCTTCCTGAAATTCTACGATAGGTACCCGGTTTCCATAAACGACTCGGTGTCAATATCAAGCAAAAGTGCCGACTATGGAACCTTTGGCGATGAGCCTTTAGTGTCCACAGGGAAAGGGCGAACATTTGGGGTTGAGTTACTTTACCGAAATAAAAAGCTTTTGGGTTTCAATACTCTTTTCTCATACACCTTGGTTAGAAGCGAAACTAGCTTAATGAATAGTAACCTAAAACCTTCAGGTAAATGGATTCCAACATCCTGGGATAATCGCCATTTGGTTACACTTACAGCCACTCGTTCCTTTAAAAAAGGATGGGATTTTGGCTTCAAGTGGCGATTTGTAGGTGGCCCGCCGTACACCCCTTACGATTTAGCAACCTCATCGTTGATAAATGTATGGAATGTTCAGCGTCAGCCATCGCTCGATTACTCCAGTTTCAACAGTCTTCGACTGCAGTCGTTCCACCAGCTCGATATCCGTGTCGATAAGTCTTACTACTTTCAGTCGTGGATGCTGAACTTCTATGTCGATATTCAGAATGTTTACAACTTCCAGGGCGATAGGCCCCCGCTTTACACTACAGTTTCCGATACCAATGGTAATCCTGTGGTTGACCCAAACGACGCTACCCGATACCTGCTAAAGAAGATTGAGGGAACCGGTGGGGGAACCGTATTACCTACCATTGGCGTAATTGTTGAATTCTAAAAAATGATAACGATGAGAACATATACTATCCTAGTATCCGTGATTTTGGGTTTGTTGGTTTTGCAGGGGTGCAAACCAACCCAGCAGTCACAGTCCGAAACAATTACTCAAGAACTGACAACCTCGCCATTCAGCAATGGTGTACCAGCCCAGGTTGTAGTAATTGGCGGACAGGAATACAAGTATCCCATTATTGCCATTTGGGTTGAAGATTTAAGAGGAAACTTTATAGGCACAGTTTATGCATCGCAATCCATTTCAACAGGAATTTTCCGATATGGGGTTTACGATAAAGGGAAATGGCTGCCGGGTGAGCGAAATAGGCCGGCTGCATTGCCGCGCTGGAAAAATTTAACCGCGTCAAACGCTCCTCGCGTTAATCAGGGGGTCGATGCGTTTAGCGGTGCAACCCCTTCCGGTTCATTTGCTTTAAAGACCATGCTGCCTGCTGGTATTGATGAATTTAAGGTGTATATGGAGGTCAATAAACCGTGGGACTTTAACAACTACTGGCACAACAACCGGTACCCGGGCGATGAGGAGTATGCCACATCGGGGCAGCCAGCAATCATATATGAGGCTTTGGTTTCTAGAAAAACGGGCGATAGCCTATTCTATTTCAAACCCATTGGCCATAGCAACCCTTCGGGGGCTAATGGCGAAATTATTCCCGATATAGCTACCTTTACATCTGCGTTAAAAATAGTAGAAAGAGCCTGGATTGAACTGTCCAAATAATGGAGAAAGGTATTGATAACAAGGTTGCAGTAATTGCAGGGGGAACTGGTCTTATAGGAAGGAGTCTGGTTCCCATGCTCCTAAATGAAGGGTATCGGGTAAAATTGCTTACCCGTAACCCCAAAAAGGTTCAAAAATCTGGTATCAATGTTGATATTGTAGAATGGAGCGGTAAACCCGATAGCGAATTAACTGTCCTGCTTGAGGGTGCCGATGTTGTTATTAACCTTTCGGGCTACAGTATTGCAACGCTTTGGACAAAACGAAATAGAAAACGCATTGTTGATAGCCGAATACTTCCAACAAGGGCTCTAGCGCAGGCTATAGCATCATGCCGTAAAACACCCAAAGTGTTTGTCCAAGCTTCAGCTGTTGGTGTATATCCATATAGTAGTAATTCTGTTTTAACTGAAAAATCGGCAGTAGGTAATGGTTTTTTACCGGCCCTTGTAAGCGATTGGGAAAATGAGGCTTTGGCTTGCGCTTATGTTACCCGGGTGATTTTACTCCGCACGGGTATAGTGCTGGCCAGCGATGGTGGTTATTTTCCTAAAATTGCGAAACCAATCCGTTACTTTGCAGGCGCAATACTGGGCGATGGTAAAAATATTGTCCCGTGGATTCATATAGCCGACCATGTTAGGGCAATAAAGTTTCTTATCGATAATTCGGCTGCCTCGGGAGCATTTAATCTTACCGCACCCACTACCAATTCCAATGCCGATATAGTTTTCCAGGTTGCCCATCACTACCGCCGTCCAATCCTATTCCGCATACCATCTATTATCCTGCACCTTTTACCGGGAAATATGGCTAACGAGGTGCTATTGGCAAACCAGCCTGTTTACCCAGAACGTTTAACCCAGTTAGGCTTTAGCTGGAACCTCCCTGTCCTTGAAAATGCCATTGCCGATTTGTTGGCAAAGTAGATTCTATTTTTTTTCTTACCTTAGCGTTTTGAAACATTTCGGCATTATATGGATAATTTTACAGTTGATATTCGCTCAGCCAACATATTTCAGGAGGATAATCTTGTTCTGTCCGATGTTAACTTTTCGCTAGGTAAGGGTGAGTTTGTTTACTTGGTGGGTAGAGTTGGTAGCGGAAAAACAAGTCTAATTAAAACCATTACTGCCGAAATACCTCTCAAAGAGGGCGATGGGCTTGTGTGTGGTTTCAACTTGAAGAAGCTTAAACGCAAGCATATTCCTAAGTTACGCCGAAAAATTGGTGTAGTATTTCAGGATTTTCAGCTGCTTACTGACAGAAGTGTATACGATAACCTGCTTTTTGTGCTAAAAGCAACTGGTTGGAAAGACAAGTCAGCAATAAAGCAGCGTATTGCTGAGGTTCTGGATATGGTAGAGCTAAAGTTTAAGGATTATAAGATGCCCCATCAGCTATCGGGTGGTGAGCAACAGCGTGTTGTTATTGCAAGGGCACTATTGAATAATCCTGAACTTATACTTGCCGATGAGCCAACCGGTAACCTTGACATGGAGACCTCGGAGGGAATTATGCAAATACTCCATAACCTCTCAGCTTCAGGAATCTCCATAATAATGGCAACACACAACAATCAAATCATAAAGAAATTTCCAGCCCGCACCATTAAGTGTGAAAAGGGTAAGGTTGTTGAGACCGAGCAAATGACCGAAATTGATTTCGAAAGTTTGATGGATTAGCGCCACTATATAAATGCACAGTCACCATCGCCATCCATTAGTTCAAAACTGTCTCCTATTGAATCAGCCATACTGTCGGCCACTAGATATTTACGGGTTCGTTTTTTGCTGTAGAAGTAGTATGGTCGTAGATTAAGCATGGAATTCACAATCTTTTGATTGTAAATGTTGATAAATGATGCTTTGGCCCTTGAAGCATGCAGCAGTATCACCCTGGCCATAATATCTTCGGTGCCGCTTTCAAACCAGTAGTAAGGAACTGTAAAACGGGTATTGCTATGCTGCATGAGTAAAACACCAATAAGTTCATCATCTTTAAATACTTTTACCATGTAATATGCAAAGGCAGGTATCACCGAGGCAAAAAAGAACTTTTGTGCTGCTCTGTCGGGCAAAAGGCCGTTAATCAACCACGGATATCGGATAATCCAATTAATCTCTTCAGTGCTTCGTTTTGTAAGCGTGTTGGCTGTCGCTAGGGTTAGCTTGTTTAGTATTTCGTCGTCGGGTCTTGTAAAGTATTCAATCTCAATATTTTTTGGAATTTTAAGAAATTTGCGTGTAAGGTTTGAGTGGTTCAACAAGTTTATGAACTTTTCGGTTATATAGGTGATGGGATTGCTATGGCTGCAGCAGTTGTAAGAACTTAAAAGGGTTTTGCGCAGGAAAAACCTTTGCCCTTCAATCTTTTTGACAGTTTTAAATGTTTTGGTCTTTTCAAATACAGCTTCGGTTATTTTTGAGAAGTTAGTTGCCATTAACATTCCCTTCCAGTCCAATACCACTGCGTCAATTAGTTTTGTGGCTATTCCTTGCCTTCGGAAACTGGGATGAACCCATGCTCCACTAATCCATGCAAATGGTATCGATTGGTTGTTGGCAAATGCAATATCGGGCAATACAGTTAGGTATGCAATAAGTTTTTCGTTCCAGTGGGCTTGGTAAAGTACATTGTCGTTTGAGTTGGCACGGGGATTTGCCATTAACGACATTGCTCTAACCTTACTAATGGGCAAAAAATCTTTCTCGTTTAAACCCGTATCATCATTGAAAAGTTTCAGCTCCCTTAACGAGATTTTTGATATCGACAGCATATCCCTATATGAGTTTAAGTTTTTGCTTGATGCTAACCAATGCCTCACCTGCCGGTAAGGAGTTACGATGGTAATTAAAATAAGTACACGGTTTTGCCCCAAAACCACTAAAAAATCGTGCAATTGATAAAATCATTGAACCTTCAAAGTCAAGTACTTTATCCATTCCGCAGTGGTTTTTTATTACTCCATCCATTAAGTAAAACATTACACCTTTTTTCTTATTCTCGGGTTCGGCTGAGCCAAGCAGGTAGTGTAAGGTGTTGTGACTTTCAGCAAACAAGGCCACTGCACAAAGTTTGTTATTCCTATCAGTTACTCCGGCAATGGTTGCTTTATTATGGGTTAGAAGGCTCTCAATGAGTTTCTCAATAACAATGACATCCTTTTTCCGATTAACCATAAAGCCGTATTGCCTGTAAAATTTCATAAAATCTCCCGGATATAATGTGGTGGTAAGTGTAAACTCGTTGGCAATGGCTTTAAAAATATTCCTTTTGGTATTTTGGTTGTAGTTTCTGAATACTTGCTCGTTATAGTTTAATAAATCGAGCATGTATGTTTTTCGTCTGTTGATATGACCCGTATGCTTATTGGTTTTATTATGGATGTTAAGATTTAGATCAACATACTTGAACTTTGCGGGTATTTGGTCAATGAATAAATCTACAATATCTGCCGAAATGTGATTTGTTGAGAATAGCCCCAACTGCTGGCAGTGTAAGGGTTGAACTATGTAGTTTATTCCATATTTTCGTTTTATTGGAAGCGGAAAAAGGTAGCTGTAATCATTTGTTGCCAGAGCCCCCCAGTTTGGAGAAACCACATCCAGATACCATGAGTATGCATAAATACTTCCATTAAAGGCATTGTCAATTGTTGCATTCCAACGCTTACAGTCAATCTCCTCGCGATGTAAAAACTCTATTTCAAGATTTTTCTTCATTCCTGCACATTTCAATGGTTTTTTCCAGAATATCCATGAGCGAAATACCTGGGTTATTTTGAGCTAAGTAATCGATGTGCCATACGCTGACAAAGTTCCCGTTTACATTTTTAACAACCTGTACCAGGCGCTTAACTAGCTCAAAGGCTTGATTCGGGTCGTAGCGGACAATGTTAAGCAGCGATTTATCCATTATGGCAAAGGGGAAGATTTTTAGATTCTGGGTTGTGTTATCAAATAGGTCGAAAAAAGGGTAGGGGGTACAGGTTCCTGCCCTAAATCCTGGCTTATCGGCATACCCCATTGAGTACTCCTGGGTGATTCCTGCTCGCATTAGGGGGTAGTATGAGTAAGGTATGCTTTGTCGTAGATAATGAAACCTCGATGCCGATACAGCTTGTCCTAGAATATCTACTAGTTTCGACAGTTCCTGTCGGAAAATTGTATCGCTCAGAAAGGTTCTGTATGATGGGTGTATACCAATTGGATAGCGTGTCGACAGCTTGTTGACCAGATTTAAGAACGAAGGGTTACTGGTTTTTACCTGCTTATCGTATTTGCTCCAGTTGCCAACATGTATAAACCATTTGGTGGCTTCGCCTGCTGGTAGTTTAGCAAATAAATGGTCGTAAATATCAAAGGGGTCTTGTTCTTTGTTTGCAAGCACCCTGAATCGAGTTTTAGCCTTTTTAAAATCGAATGTAATGGCTGATTTGGTAAAGCCCAGAGCGCTCCTGATTATTCCTTTGCCCTTGAAAGCAAATGCGCTGTCCAGGTCAAAGGTTATTTGGCTGGTAAAGCTACGGTGTTTTGAGTGTGAGTTGCCAAACTTTTCCTTAATAACTGCTCCTAGCTTGTGTGCCCAAACATCAACAACAGGTATTTCCAGAAAACCGTTTTTGTATGCAATGCTATTAGTAAACCTGAAACGTCCGTGTTTATCGGGCTTGTGGGGTAAGTACTCTTCGTAGCGGGTAACCAGGTAGAATGCGCCTGCAAGCAGGTCAAAAGGAATATCGGCTTTATGGTTCCAGGTCATGGGGAATGCAGGCGTGCCATTCCATTCACCTATTTCCATTGGAATTTGGTTGATTCCTGTTTCAAACAGTAGGGTTGTTGGTGTAATGCTTATTGAGCCGGGTATCGGCTGTTTATCGTAGCTTAGTATTGGCCCTTTGTATTCCGATGCTTCGGTGTAGGAACTCGATAATCGGTAGGGCATACGGAGTATGTCCTTGAAAATAAATCGGCAAATATATTCTAGCCTCGTACTTGATTGACGGCTGTAAATAAGTAATTCCACAACCTGTTATTTTGATTGGCAATATACAAAATGCCTTTCAATTTTCATAGGCTAAGGCGCTAAACGTCAAGGTCAACCACCGTAATTCCTGCCCCGCCAAACTCCACGTGTTCGTCGCTAAAGTTTTTTACGCCCGGCGTAGCCTTTAAAAAGTCACGAATTACCTGCTTGAGAATTCCATTTCCTTTCCCATGCAGAATCCGCACCCGGTTGAACCCGAGCATCAGGGCATCATCTATTAAATCCTGAACTGCTTCAAGGGCCTCTTCGGCCCTGTATCCTCGTACATCAATATCGGACTTGAAGTTTAACCTCCGCTTATAAACGTCGAATCCAGTGTTTAAAGTTGGTTTCTGCTTTGCCGCTTCACGGTATTCGCCAGTAGATAATCTCTTAAGCTTATTAACCCTAACTACGGTTATCATTCCACCTATGGCAACCGATGCGCTTTTATCGCTAATGCTAATCACCTCGCCAACCATATCGCTTCCTTCCACTTTCACCTTATCGCCAGGTTCTATTGCTCTTACTTCATCCTCCTTTACAGGTTTGCTTGTTATGGTCTCTTTTTGCTGATTCTTTCGTGCTTTTCTTTCCTGCCGTTGCTTAATGAGTTCCATTTTACGCTCAATTAGAGCGTTAGCGGTTTCTGGATTTTCTATTTCGATTTTTAAATTTTCTAACGCCTTTCTGGCCTCGCGCGTTCGTTCCTTATCGGCGTTGGTTTCCTTAATGGTTCTTATGGTGTTTTCAATTTGTTTATTCACATTGGCCAGCAATTCCTGCGCTTCCTTTTTTGCAGTAGCAATAATCTCCTTACGTTTTTTCTCAAGCTCTTCCAGTTCCTTTTGGAGTTTTTCCTCAGCTTCTTCGGCTCGTTTATTGGCAAGCCTTATGCTTTCGCGTTTCTTTTCCCAGTATCGTTTGTCGCGCGATATCTCACGCAGATGCTTTTCAAAGGTGATGTAATCGGAGCCCACCTTCTGTGATGCCACATCCAAAACCTTTTCCGGAAGTCCAATTTTTCTCGCAATTTCAAATGCAAAGCTGCTGCCGGGCTTGCCAATTTCAAGTTTAAACAGGGGCTCAATACGTTCGTTGTCAAAAAGCATGGCTCCGTTTACAATGCCAGGTGTATTGGCGGCAAAATGTTTAAGGTTGGAGTAGTGAGTTGTAATAACCCCAAAAGTTCCTTTGTTGCATAGCTCTTGAAGGATTGCCTCGGCTATTGCTCCTCCAGCGGTAGGTTCAGTTCCAGCCCCAAACTCATCAATTAGCACAAGGCTTTGGCCATCGGCATGCCTAAGCATTTGTTTCATGTTGATTAGGTGCGAGCTGTAAGTGCTTAGGTCATTCTCCAACGACTGCTCATCGCCAATGTCGATGAAAATCTTTGAAAATATTCCCATTTCGGAATTTTCCAAAACACACGGAAGGAAACCGCATTGTAGCATGTACTGCAGTAACCCAACCGTTTTTAAACAAACCGATTTGCCCCCGGCATTGGGGCCCGATATCAGTAGAATCCTATCGTTTAGGTTCAGCTCAATATCGAGCGGAACAATCCTTTTCCCCTCTCTTTTAAGGCTCAGTTGTAGAATTGGGTGTCGGGCTTGACGAAGGTATATTACCGTTGAGTTACCGTTTAGTATGGGCTTGACCCCATCAAACTCCATGGCTAGTAGCGCTTTTGCCCTGATGAAATCAATTTCGCCCATGAAATCGTAGGCAGTAAGCAGCTCCGGTAGGTACGGTCTTATACTATCGGCTAGTTCAATCAGTATTCTAACTATTTCGCGCCTCTCCTCGTACTCAAGTTCCCGAATTTCATTGTTAAGTTCAACCACTTCAACGGGCTCAATGAAAACGGTTTTGCCGGTAGCCGACTCGTCATGAACAATCCCCTTTAGTTTCCTTTTGTTTGCAGCCGCAACGGGAATAACCACCCGTCCTTCGCGGACTGTTGGCTGTGTGTCGGCTTCAACAACTCCTTGTTCGCGAGCGCTGCGCATTATTCCTTGCACTAGCTTGTTTACCGATGCTTCCTTTGCTCTTATGCTTGCTCTAATTTCGGCCAGCTTTGCCGATGCATTATCCTTTATTCGACCGTATCTGTCCAGAATACTGTCAATACGTTCAATAACATAAGGGTAGTAGTTTATTCCTGTTGCAAGCTTCGCAATTGCTGGGTATTTATCCGATACCCTTTTCACAAATGCAAGAAGTTGCTTTATGGTATCCAACGAGCGCCGTAGCTGTTGTAGCTCATTCTCATCGAGCCATTGCCCTTCCACATTAAGTTTACGTAGGGCTGGAGTAACATCAATATAGCCATCGGTGGGGAAGCCATCCTCCATCTGGCAGATAGTCTTCATTTCATGGGTTTGCTCAATCCATTCAAAAACAATGTCAGGATTGGTGTTGAATCCGGCATCCCTTACTCGCTGTTCGCCAAGTTCACATAGACAGCGCGCAAGCGTTAACTCGCGAACCTTATCAAATCCAACCTTTTGCTCAAAGGTATCGGGGTAAATCATTGTAAATGCAAAATGTTAGTTTGTGCAAAGTTAGCGATTTGATACCGATGTGGATGAAAATTTGTTGCTTGTAGTATAGAAAATAACTCATTCTATTTCAATGTTGTTTAGTTAACAAAAATATACATGTCTGACATCTTGCACGCAGCGAATGATCTCTAATCGACCCCATGAGACGTTTCACTTGTGCTCAACATGACAATAGCTTCACGAACAACGATTCACGAACAACGAACACCGCTTCTAGCCCCGTAGGGGCTAAACGTTTGTAAACCTATGTATACTCCCACTTGTATTGCGATGCACGCAATACATTTTCCAAAGAGCAAGGGTGAAGCTTTGCATCGCAAAGGAAAAACATTGCAAAGAGCTATTTTAAAGTTCTTTCTTGTCTTGATACAAGAAAGAACCAAAGAAAATCAAGGCTGAAAAGCCTGACCCGATGGGTGCCCCGTGGGTGGAACTGCTACGCGATACTATTCGCCACGCCTGCGGCGTGACTCATGTGGTATCGCTTACTAAACCCACCGCCATGTTCCACCCCCGACCCATTGCCGGGTCAGGCTTTTATGCCTCTGCTTGCTTCTTCCGATCCATCCCCTCTCAAGGAAAAGGGCTGGGGAGAGGTCTTTTCCCCCAAACAACAATCAACGCTCTCAGCCCCGTAGGGGCGAAATATTTGTAACACCAAGATTATTCCTACATGTATAGCGATGCACGCAATACTTTTTCCAAAGAGCAAAGGTGAAGCTTTGCATCGCAATAAAAAAGCACCGCAAAGAGCAGTTTCCAAAAAATTAACAAGTATTAGAGGGTTTAAGGCAAAGAGATACTTCGGCTAGCTCAGCATAACAAGGGAGCAGAAAGGAAGATAGGGTTTTTGTCATCCCTAGCAAAGTCGAGGGATCTATTCAAAGGATTGAAGAAAATGAGCAATGAGATGCTTTGGCGAAGTCTATCCCTATAAATCGGGACTCAGCACGACAGCGTAATATTTCGCTTTCGCGCAACATGACATATAACCTTTACTATACAACATTGCATTCTATTTAAGGTTAATGTATTGAAAGGCTATAGGTTTCAGTTGTCAAAACCTGAATTGTTATGGTTTAGAATGCAGTTGCGATTGTAATCCTGAGTTATTCATGTTTCGGATACCATTATGTTAATGCTATAATTTGATGTTGATTTTTTTTATAACTTACACATCAATTAGTTCAAATCAGTAGCCAACATTTTAAAAAACTATCTATGGACTTCATAATTAGTTTACTTATCAGCACTCTAGTTTCGGGAGTGGCCGCTGCAATTCTCCTTAGCAGAGTTTATAAGAATAGTATATTTGTAAAAGTTGGCATTGTTTGGCTAATAAACCTGCTGTTCATCATGACAACGGTGAGCATCAGGATAAAATTTTACGATGGCGACACATTGATTCGTTACGTGATGCTTGCCGTTAACGTGCTTTTCAGCGTGCTTTGCTTTTATTACGCAACCATAAAAGTGGTTCGTCCACTATCAAGGGCAATTGATAAGCTTTACAAGCTAGCCGAGGGCGATTTTAACGTTCCCGATGACGATACAAATGTTAACCCCAAAACCGATTTGGGTCAGCTTATTCAGGCTACCAGTATGATAAAGGATAACTTTGGACGAGTTGTTTTGCAAATCCAAAACAATGTGAGCAGGTTACGCGACATGAGCGATGAGCTAAACACTATTTCAAGCCAATTGGCTGAAGGGGCTGCTGAGGAATCTTCGTCAATCGAGGAGATTTCTTCCTCCATGGAACAAATTGCAGCTCATATCGAAAAGAATGCCGATAATTCCAAACAAACCGAAGTTTACTCGCGTAAAGTATTAGATGGTGTGCAAAACCTGAATAAATCGGCTGAGGAGAATTTGGAGGC
>JAGPEQ010000073.1 GCA_018056955.1 Bacteroidales bacterium
AAGCAGCTCACCCATGGGGCAAAACTCTTTGCAGCCGATTCGGTTATGGAAAACTACCCGGCCATAGTAGTTTTTCCGCAATGCCCTGCCGATAGCTATTGGGCTAATATTGACGAACAAAATCAACCCGATGGCAGTCGCACTTTCGATTTTCCTGCACGGAGCAAACCAACACCTGCCATGAGTGCCGTTATGCAACTTCTCGATTCGCTGGTAAGGTTAAGCTATATTGATAGAAATCGGATATACGTGGGAGGTTTATCGATGGGAGGAATGGGTACCTTTGAGTTGCTTGCGCGCAAGCCAAAACAGTTTGCTGCAGCATTCCCCATTTGTGGAGGAGGAAATCCTAAGAATGCAAAGCGATACGCTCAAAGGGTAAACATCTGGGTATTCCATGGCGCAGCCGACAATGTGGTTCCATTATACCACTCCCAGCGCATGGTCGATGCCATAAAGCAGGCCAAGGGTGATGTGCGCTTTACGGTTTATCCGGGAGTGGGTCATAATAGCTGGGATAATGCCTTTGCCGAACCCGAATTGCTACCATGGTTATTTAGCAACCGTAAAAAATAAAAGAAAAAAGGCTGCCTTAGGGCAGCCTTTTACTTTAAGTGTCTATCTATTTCTTGTTGCGTTGCAAAACTTCGTCAATCATACCGTATTCAAGCGCTTCCTGTGCGGTCATCCAGTAGTCGCGGTCGGAGTCCTTGCGGATACGTTCAATGGGGTTACCCGAGTGGGTGGCAATAATCTCGTAAAGTTCCTCACGGAGTTTTAGTATCTCGCGGGTAACAATCTCGATATCCGAAGCCTGACCCTCGGCGCCGCCCATGGGTTGGTGAATCATGACACGGGAGTGGGGCAGGGCAGTTCGTTTTCCCTTTTCGCCTGCGGTTAGCAGGACGGCTGCCATCGATGCTGCCATACCGGTGCAAATGGTGGCCACATCGGAACTGATGTACTGCATGGTATCGTAAATACCTAAACCGGCGTAAACGCCCCCACCGGGTGAGTTTATGTAGATTTGAATGTCCTTCGATGGGTCGGTCGATTCAAGGAACAGCAGCTGTGCCTGAATGATATTGGCCACATCATCGTTGATGGGAACACCCAGGAAAATAATTCTATCCATCATAAGACGCGAGAACACGTCCATGGTAGCAATGTTAAGCTGGCGCTCCTCGATGATGGTTGGCGAGATGTAACCGTTCGACATCGATGTGTACTGGTGTAGCGTGAGGCTGTTGATTCCTCGATGCTTTATTGCATATTTTTCAAATTCTTTCATGGCTTCAATTTTTATGGTATTAGTAACGCAAAATAATCACAATTGTTAAAACAAAAAAGCGGAAGGGCTATAATTTACCAACAAGCAGCAAAATAAAAGCCGGCTTCAATAAACCGGCTTTACTATGTCATGCTTTACTTACTTAAGCTTGTTGAACTCGTCGAGGGTTATTTCCTTGGTGTCGAGGTTCACGTTGGCCTTAAACCAGTCAATAACCTTCTTGTCGAGAATGCGCTCCTGAATCTTGCGAACCTCATCGCGGTTCTTTAGGATATCGGTAGCGTAACGCTTGATGTATTCATCGGGTAGGAAGCTCATGCCGTAGGCAGCAAACTGGCTGCGAGCGTATCCCATAGCAAAATCCTCGAGTTCCTCATTAGTAACGGCAAAGTTTTGTTCCTCAGCAACCTTATTGCTGATGAGTTGCCATTTAAGATCCTTTTCAAACATAGGGAACTCGCTTTCAATCTGCTCACGGGTAAACTTACCCTCGTTAATAGCAACTAGCCAACGGATTAGGAAATCCTTGGGTAGCTCAAGTTTAAGCTTCTCGAGCAGCTTTTCCTTTAGGTCAATACCAAAGCGGTATTCGCTTTCGTGGGCAAGGTTGCGCTCAATCTCTTCGTCAATCTTCTTGTTGAATTCCTCCACACTGGTAACAACACCCTCGCCGTAAACCGCATCGAAAAATTCCTGGTTAAGCTCTGCTGGGGCAAAGGTTAAGGTTTCGGTAATTGTTAGCTGGAATAACGGGTTGATGCCATCCAGTTCCTCCTTCTTGATTCGGAGCAGTGCTGCTCTATCGGCCAAGTTGGGGAATGCCTTATGGGTATCAATTACAAGCACATCGCCAACCTTAACACCAATTAGCTTCTTTTGTTCATCCTTATCGGCAACAAGGGCAATTGAAATTGAAGCCCCATCAACGGTAGCGCCATTTTCGCGTGGCGACTCATCATCGTTGAGCTCAGTAAGGGTAGCCTTAACCAGCCCTTTCTCATCGGTTACCTCAACGTTAACATACTTGCCGTTGCGATTGCGGTAGCTATCGATGTAACTCTTACGTATCTCGTCGTTCGGAATAATCTTGTAGAATGGGAATTTATCCTTTTTGGTAAACTTGATATCAATCTCGGGGGCAAGACCTAAATCCCAGGCAAGTTCAAAGGTCTCGTCGGTTTCCCAGTTGATAGGTGTTTGTTTTTCGCTGGGAATGGGCTCGCCAAGGGTGCGGATTTTATTATCCTTAATAAAATCGAAAAGTTTATCGGATGCCAGCTTGGTAACCTCGTCGGCTAAGATATAGCGGTAATACATTTTACGAATAAGCGACATGGGTGCCATGCCAGGGCGAAAACCATTGATGTTTGCCTTTTTGCGGTAGTCCTTTAGGCTTTTTTCAACATTGGCAGTGTAGTCGTCTTTTTCAACCTTTACCCGAATGGTTGTGTTTAACGAATCGATATCTTCCCTAACTATGTTCATAATATCTGAAATGATTTAGTTGCTTGATTTATTTTACTTTACGCTGATTGTTCTTTTTAATTTAAGGCCACAAAGGTAACTAAATGTGGAATAATGAGCAAACCACTAAACGAAGTTTAACTAAAATAACACCGTGATTGTCAGGTATGAGCAATAGAGTACCGGTTAATCGCGTTTTGTTCCCTCCTTATAGAGCCAAACCTCAAGGGGCTCAGCTGTTACCATACAGCCGTAACGCATATCTTGGAGGTATGGTTGAATTATTTCGTAGAAATTACGGATTTTTTCTTCCTCATCAACAATTTCAATAATAACAGGGAGTTTTTCAGTTATTTCCCAAAACTTGTAGGAATGGATTACTGAGCTGGCACCATACCCCATAATGCCTTTGCAAACGGTGGCGCCTGCTAAACCGTATCGTTTGGCTTGGTAAACAATGGTCTCGAAAAGAAGCGAATGCTTCAGCTTATCGGTGGAGCTGATGTAGATTCGTAATCGGAGTACTTTACTGAAATTTTCCATAGTGTTAGATAATTTGGATGATGTATCGACCGGCAAAAACTGCTAGCAGGCCAAGAAAAAAGCTGGCTGCCGTGTATATCGAAAAGTAAAAAAACTCACGACCTTGCAGTAACATAAAGGCATCGTTAGCCAGCGACGAGAAGGTGGTAAACCCGCCACAGAATCCTACGGCCAGGAATAATCGCCACTCGGGGGTAATGAGGTTACTCCGTTCCGATAGCCCAAAAACCAAACCAATGATAAAGCTGCCGATGATGTTAACGGTAAAGGTTCCCCAAGGAAAATTGCTAAGCGTATGTAGCTGAAAGTAACGGCTAACCAGAAAACGAGAAACGCTTCCCAAAAAACCTCCAATTCCAACTATTAAAATTGACCTGAACATGAATTGCTTTTTGCAAAGATACAAAACTATAACCTAAACGCTCGTAGCGTTTTGTTTTTTGCTATTTACGTATGCTCAAACAGAACCTTAATTTGGTGTTAAATGTGGTATTTGCAGGCATAAAAAGGAGTGAAAACCTGTAAAAGTTTGGAACTCTAATAGTACAAGCCAATAAGAATTAATTTTTATTTGTATAGCAATGGGAACAAATAACTACACTAATTATTTATTTTAGCTTTTCTTTATATAGATATTTGAGGTGGTTGAACAATCTTTGGAAAACAGTAAGTTCCTCAGTTGATATCTCAGCAATACCACGAAGTTCTCGCTCTAGATTTAAAACTGTTCCGTACGATGTAACCGCTCCATTGGGAAGTTTAGCCATAGCAGGAAATCCATTCTCGTTATATCCCGAAGATATTGACGATAAAACGCCCTCCACCATTCCATACTCAATGAAGGGGTATCCATCGAGTTTAATGTTCACGCGTTGATTAACCTTTACCTTTCCTGCTCCCTCAAAAGGAATAACCATTCGCACTTGAATTTCGCCCAAATTTTCTGGAATTATGGCAAAAATTGGTTCCCCTGTCTTCACTTCCTGCAAATCGCTCCAAATCCCCATAAACGATAACTTTCCTGAAGATGGTGCTACTAATAAATAATTTTTTTCCCATGATGCTAAGGCGCTTTTTAGCTGGTTGAATGACTTTACAACATCATCGTAAACCTTTTGTTTCTGGTTTTCAAAATCCATCTTAGTTTCAGCAATGGTCTGTTTCAACTTCTCAATGGTTATTGATGTGCTGGAAATCGTCAACTTGGAGTTCTCCAGGCCCTGTTGCTTTGACAGCAATGTAGATTGTGACTTTTCAAAATCGGCTTGCGCAATTACTTTTCCTTGAAGTAATAATGAATCGCGTTTAAACTGCTTAAGGGTGATCTCGTACTCCCTAAGCAAGAGATTATGTTGTAAGTTTAAAAGTTTTAAATGATTAGTGTACTGTTTGAGTTCTCCCTCCAAAGCATTAATCTTCTGTAAATGTAATTTTTGTTTATGGAAAAGGGTATAGTTTGTTAATGCGGAAGTAAAGGCCGAGTAGCTATTTTGCACTTCACCTAAAACAAAATTCAATGTATTGAATTGGTTAAGCGTAGCTTCATCTAAAACCCTATCAAGATCAAAATCTCGAATAAACCTTGCTAAAATAACTATATCTTCAAAGATTGCGGGATTCTCAATAACTCCCAAAGTATCGCCCTTTTTAACAAAATCGCCATCTTTAACTGCGTTAAGTCTAGGTTTTCCAGTGGTACGGGCTATAACCACCGAAGGTGGGTTTTCGGCAGTTATTACTGCTGGTGCAATTACAGTATCGGGATACTTAAAAAAAATGCTACCTATAAAAATTGCTACAATTATGCAAAAAATTACTGTTATGCCCCAGCGGATAATCCATCGGGGTGGGACACCTAGAATTTCGTTTACTTCATCGGAACGAATATTTATTTGAGGTTCTTGATTGGTTGGTGACATATTAGTAACAAGTGACAGGTGACAAGTGATTAGTTACAATTTTATTTAACTAGGCTCTTCTTAAGGCCATTAATCATCCTAAACAATTTGGATATAGTTTCAAGTATTCTCTTTTTAGTTTCACCATCAATTTATTTCAAATTAAACGAAATTTCAATTAATGTTTCTAATTCTGCTAAAGAGCCCTTCGAAATACCAAGAAACTGATTTAATTCGCCAGTAGTATTTCGTCCAAATACTTCGGCAATATTAGAAGGAACTGAAATAGCCGACCTTCTTATTTGGCTGACAATTCCATATAATTCATCTTTTGGATATGATGCTGTAATAGAATACAATTCTGTAACAAATTCTGGAAAACTTCCAAACGTCTAAATCCTTATGTGTCTTCATTAGAAATGGTTTTAAGTTATTTGTAAATAGTGACATGTGACGGGTGATTAGTGACATATATTAGTTACACCTAATAATATCCTCATCAATATTATGCCACTCGTCACTTTAAGTCACCTGTAACGAGTCTCCTGTGACCATCTACAACTCCAACTGATTCTTCACCAATGTATAGTAAGCACCTTTACTAGCAGTTAACTCCTTATGAGTTCCAACCTCTACCACATTGCCTTTTTCCAGTACTATAATTTGATCAGCATTCTTCACAGTACTTAGCCTATGCGCCACAACAACTGCTGTTCTGCCCTTAAAGAACTCCTGAAGATTCTCAAGTATCATTCGCTCGTTACTAGCATCCAACGAATTGGTGGCCTCATCAAAGAAAATATATTTAGGATTCTTGTATACGGCTCGTGCAATCAGGACTCGCTGCTTTTGCCCTTGGCTTAACCCATGACCTTCACCCCCAATCTTTGTATTGAACCCCAATGGAAGCGATAGGATAAAATCGTAAATATTGGCAATCTTAGCTGCTTTTACCAGCAGTTGCTTATCGATATTTTCCACACCCGGAGCAATATTTCGGGCAATTGTATCGGAAAAAATAAAACCATCCTGCATAACCACACCACACTCCTCGCGCCAGTGCCGAATGCTATATGTATCAATACAATTTTGCCCAATCAGAATTTCACCTGAAGTTGGCGGATAAAATCCAAGTAGTAGTTTAACCAGAGTAGTTTTTCCACTCCCGGAAGTTCCCACAATGGCCGTTTGCTTACCAACAGGTATTCTTATGTTGATATTATTTAGCACAAGTTCGCTATCGGGTCCCTCGTAACGGAACGAAAGATTCTCCACGCTCAAGTCTGCATCGGAGGGGATATCGGCAACAAGGTTATCCTCCAATTTCTCCTCATCGTCGCGAAGGTGAATCTCGCTTAAACGCTCCAAACTGATTTTGGCATCTTGAAAAGCGTTGAAGAAGCCAATAAGCTGTTCAATTGGGCTGTTTAACTGCCCTATAATGTACTGCACGGCCAACATCATACCCAAGGTCATATTGCCATCTACAACGCTTTTGGCAGCAATTATGGTTATTATGATATTTTTAGTTTCGTTCAGCAGAAAAGCCCCGCTCTGCTGGTACTGGCTCAAAGCCAAACCCTTTACGCTAACACGGAACAGCTTTGCCTGAATGTTCTCCCATTCCCACCTTTTCTGTTGCTCGCAACCATTCAGCTTAATTTCCTGCATCCCCTGAATCAGCTGGATAACATTGCTCTGGTTTGCCGACATCTGCGCAAACCTACGATTATCCAACTCGGCACGTTTTTTCAGGAATAAAACCACCCAAAGTGCGTAAAGCGCACTACCTATAAAGAATACGACAAAAATCTTGTAACTGTAAACCAGTAGAACAACCCCAAAGATTATTATATTGACAAACGAAAAGATAACGTTGAGCGATGTTCCAGTCAGAAAACTCTCAATCCGCTTATGGTCGCCAATACGCTGCATTAAATCGCCAGTCATTTTGGTATCGAAAAAGCGCATTGGTAGGCGCATGAGTTTAGCCAAAAAATCGGAGATTAGCGATACGTTTACCCTTGTTCCCAGATGTAGGAGAATCCAACCCCTAATAAACTCAACCGAAACACGACTCAGCGTTAACACCAGCTGTGCAATTAGCACCAAGTATATAAAGCTGATATTCCTATTACCAATACCCTGATCAACTATACTTTGAGTTAGAAAAGGCAAAAGTAACTGAAGCAAGCTCCCCAGTAACAGCCCTAGGAATAGTTGTAAAATTAACCTATGATATGGCTGTAAGTACTTAAACAGGTAGCCAAAGCTGCGTTTATTTACCTTTTCATCGGCATTTGAGTAAAAATCAGGAGTAGGCTCTAAAAGCAAAGCCACACCCTGTTTTTCACCCCCTTCGTTTGTGGATAGCCAGCAGTTTAAAAACTCGTTTACGGGATACTTAATTAAACCAGCTGCGGGGTCGGAAACATGCACAACTTCCTGCCCCTTTTTGCCAGTAATTTTATAAACCACCACAAAGTGGTTCTGGTTCCAGTGCACAATGGCTGGTAGCGGAACTTCATTTTTTAGCTGCTCAAAACCAATCTTAACGCCCATGGTTCGGAAACCAATACTCTCCGCCGCACGGCTAATACCTAGCAGGCTAACACCCTCGCGGGTAATATGGCTCCTGTCACGTAGGGTATCCAGCTTGTAATGTTTTCCATAGTACTTTGCAACTATACGCAGGCACGTTGGACCGCAATCCATTGCATCGTACTGGGAGTAATGGGGGAATGAAAGCATTTTACCTATTTTGAAAGGCTAAAGTAATAATTTATGTTACTCACCCCAAATTTGGGCGTTCGGTTCATTAAGCATAACTACTTTTTTAAATATTTATCTAACAATTTTCTTATATCCTTGCTTTCGGGGCCTGGAGCATGGGATTCTAACAATACGCCATCTTTATAAATCAAATAACGAGGAATGCTGTTAATTTTTAAATCTTTGTAAATGTTTGATTTTTCAAAATTTGTAGCCAAATAGTTTATTGCGTTATCATTCAATTCACACTGATTAATACCGTTTTCCCAGCTTTTAATATTCTTATCGAGCGATATATAGACAAATTTCACATTTTTACCCCTATACTCCTCTCTAATTTTTTTTGCACTTGGCATTGCTTGCCTACAAGGAGCACACCAACTTGCCCAAAAATCCACATAAATAACATCTTTCTCATTGTTCAAGATAATGCTATCATAATTAACAGGTTTCTCAATATTACCATATAAAATCAACTCAAAATTAGTAGACTTTGCAAAACCATAATCTTTAAGCCGATTTGATAAATACTTGTTCAAATATTCATCTCTATAATCAATCTTAAATTTATCAAAAGTTCTTTTAAAATCAGGAGAATTTTCATTTACCATTTCCCTTAAGCAGAGTAGCCTAGCGTATTTTTGCAATAGGGTATCCTTAATATAACTATCAACTTCATTGTATAAACCGTAATAAGTTTGATTACGGCAAAAAATTATACCTCCAAATAAAATTGTCTTCAAATAATCTAAAGAGTACGAAGAGTCTAAAGCATAATTACCTAAAAAGAAGTTAGAGAGCATAACATCTTTTAGAAAACCATATTTACAAATTCTTGTGTACTTATAAAAATCTTCAAAAAGTTTTTGTTTGTATAATTCTTTGTATAAATAAAAATAATTATATGGTATTTTAATTGATTTAACATTTTCAATATTTTCATAACTAAGCATTTTTTCTCTTACAAGTTCTTGCATTACTAACTCACCTCTGTCGATCATCTTTTTATTTAACAATAATTTATAATCAACATATTTAACTAAATCAGTAGAAAAGGAATAAGGATTAGAATAATCTACTTGAAAGAATAAACCTTCAAGAGAATCTAACTTTCTATTTTTACAAAAAGTTGATTTGAACTCATCGTAATAAGGTAAACTAGAACTAATTCGTGAGTTATTCCGAATAATCAGTTTAGAATATTTATTACCAATAAAATTTAAATAAATGCTATCCCCTTTCTCAACCAATATAGTGTCCGCAAAGATTGTTGGATTCCAAACAACTAAAATGTCAATAGGCCTAACATTCAAAAAAAGAGTGTCATTTTGATGGTTTGAAGTTTTAATGTTATTTCCAATATATTTAATAGACTCAGTTGTAAATATAGTTGTAGTTCCCTTGCTATCGGAATGTATTATTATGACTATCTCACTTTTTGAATTAGAATCAATTTTCTTTTTAGAACAAGAAAAGCCAATAACAATAAAAATAATGTAAATAGATTTTGTAAAACAAAAATTATTGAATCTAAAAGTGCTCATTAACAAAAACTTATTTAACTAAATTAGTATTAAGAGGGTGCAATAAAAGCACCCTCTATTTATATAACTAATTAACAACTTGCACAGCAATAACCACTAACATAGTTACCGGAATTCCAAGTGAATTCACTATTATACATCCACTGTGCTTCTGTTACAGTCTTTCCGCAACTCCAACCAAGCCATTGATTATTTTTATCTCTAATTGCAATACAACAAGGAGTAGCCTCTCCTCCTTTTACATTTTTCATTTGCTCATGGGAAAGCAAATTGCCGCTGTTTTTAAAATCGTTGAAATTCATAGTTTTAAGTTTTAAGGTTAATAAATAAAAGACTGTATGACCGATTGTTTAACGGCTATCGGCGTTGCCGATTGATGCGCATCAATTTTTTAACTACATAAGTAATCAATATCTTCAATTTCGTAGTATTTAGGTAAATAAGAGTAATTGAATAGAATAGTAGGTGTTGAAATGATTCTATTGCTAAAACACCATTGTCCCATACTCTCTATTAACTCATCTACAAGGAAGCTATCAAATACTAGTTTAGAATAATGGTTACGACTAACAGGGTAGTTACCGGCATATTCCCACAACAAATCTAAAAGTTCATTTTTATTTTGAATCAAATCCACCAGTAATCCCCTGGCAATTTTGTATTCTAACGAAGAGCTATCGGGGTTAACAAGTAATACTAACTCAATACAAGTATTTAATTTCAATTTCAACAAAGGAATTAAAACTCTCAACTTACGCATGCACGGCTGGCAAGTTGGACTTATAATCAATGTTATTGCATTCTCAGCAGAATTACCCGAAATCCGAATGCACTCTGAATCGAGGGGTCTTATTTTTCTTTCACTTTGCCGAAACAAAGCAATTTTGACATCTGACATATGCTTTAGTTCACGGAATAAAACCTCCCTTGCTGTTCCAATTTTGTTTTCTAACATCATCGGCTTTATGAGCATCAGTAACGCAGAAAGGACTAAGCCTACAACTATAAAAGGAAGGCTTTTCGCACTAAACACATTATTCAACTCATAAACACTATAAGCCCATATTGCAACTAAAAAATTCAAGGTCAATACTAATTGAACACTCAAGCAGAGTTTGCACCAAGAACCAGCAATATACTTTTGGTACAATATTGAATAGAAAGTATAGGGAAATGCCAATATTGCAAACAAGACTGCTATGCTAAGGCTACTCTTTACAGGTAAAATAAGCATAGAAAAGCCCAGAGTAAAAAAATACAAAACTCCAACATCACTCCAATGCAAAATACCCATGAACTTAGCGGCCTTTGACTCTAGTATCGAAGAGCAGCCTCGATCCTTACCTCCTCCACAGAACCTCTTTACTAAAGGGTTGTCAGAATTTATGGACTCTAAGCTAAGTAACAAAGAGAAAAACATGCCCAAAGCATAAACACCCATAAACGCCCAATTAAATAGCATAAAAGCGTCATACCTTAACATTAAGGTAAAAGAAAAAGCTGTAATTAGAAAAACAACGATTAGTAGATTTTTCGTATTGCGGTACCAATCAATTATTCTTTGAGTCAAAGTTAACTTGAGGCTTGGCTTCCGTTCTGTATTGAATATAAATGCATTACCATCCCATGCGCTCTTAAATAAATCAAGGGGCATTGATTCTTCTTTTAGGTGTTCATTTAAGTAATAAACACTCCGTTCGTCTAATCTATTAACAAAAAGGAAAAAACTGGTATTGGTTGTAATACGAGTCATAGCTGGTTTAGGAACACCATTTGCCAATTGCTCTATGGATGTTTGAATGGCTAAACTCTCAATTCCAACCTTATTAAGAGTATGCTGAAATGTAAGAAAACTCGGGAAATCTGGATGCTTTAACATCATATTGTATAAATAATTGTGATGTCTAAATCCAATTTGCGCAGATAAAATCCTAACCGTTTTATATACGTTATTCTCAACAATTGAACTTGCCATATATAGTGAATGGTGTTGATAATTTTTTTAATCTTCGCCACCCCAGCACTTTTCTTATGGATTCGTTAGTGCAAAGTAAACCTTCAGGTAGGCAGCCCCATTTCCGACCTGTAATAAAAAATATGTTTTATAACATGTTTATGGGGGGGGTAGGTTAGCTTTGCTATTACTATCGGTATGGCTTTTTGGCTCGTGCTCAATAAAGCAAAGTGCTAGCCTGCCCGGGCGTGAGTACCTCCAGGTTTTAAGAACACAATCGTACTCCACGGGTATGTTAAGGCTTTGCAGCTGCTCAAAGTAACTGCGAACAGTACGCTCGCTTACTCCTAACTTTTTTGCGATTTCTGAAGCCGTTCCTGCCTTACCACTTCGTAAAAGATAATCGAGATGCTCAATTAGATTCTTGGTTTCAATGATATTCATAGTGGAGCAAAATGAAATCTTTTTAAATGTTAAAAATATTTTTCAATAGCATTAATTTTAGTATCGACGTTTTAGTATTAACGTTAATACATATACAATATTATAGATAATTGTATTAAGTTCCAAATGAATTGTACACTATTTATTAAAACAGGCTACACCCTTGCAGCATTCTGCTTCTTACTGTTAACGTATGCCCAAATCAGCCGGGTGCCCCAGGTGCGGCAGGGCGACCATTTTTGTGCTATTTCTATTAGTTCTTGTCGGAGTTGCCAACCTGTACTTTTTAAGCCATATAATTCAGTCATTCCCTGGCGGATGGCCAGATCGTCAACGGGAAAAACATCGTTTCGGCCCAGGGAGAAGATGAGAAGCATCTGGGCTGTCCATACACCCACGCCCTTGACCTGAGTAAGCAGCTTTATTACATCATCATCGGTTAGTTTTTGAATTGAATCAACATTTAAATCGTGATTCGCTGCAAACTCTGCCATAGCCTTTACGTAAGTGGTTTTTGCGCCCGATAAACCAACGTCGCGCAGCTTAGAATTGTCAAGTTTTAGTAAGAGGTTGGGGTTAGGGTAGCCGTTTGGGAAAAGCTGTAAAAATCGGTTAAAGATAACTTTTGCCACTTTGCCCGATAGCTGCTGGCTTACTATGTTTTCGAGCATATCTAAGTAGATATCTTTTGTAACCGGGAGGGGTTTAAGTTCAAGTTTTTCTAATAGTTGCGCTAAAACCCTATCGTGCTGCAAAACATCTTTTATGTCTTTATCCATGGTTTAACTTTCACATTTGTATTGTGATGTAGGTTGATATTTTTGTAACTTTGCTAAGATAAAACAATTCCGATGATACACGAACTTGGCAAGCAAAACTCTATTCTTAACCAGTTTATAGCTGAGTTAAGAGATGTAAATGTTCAGA
>JAGPEQ010000127.1 GCA_018056955.1 Bacteroidales bacterium
GCATAAAAAGGAAAATACCCGAAACGATTCCCTCTTTATCTGCAATAGCCTTAGCCTCTAACTTTACCCATCTACCACGCTCATTGAAGTTAAAACGGCTAAGTGTTTGTCCCTTAACCGGGCCACGCAGCTCCAGCCGCACATCGTTACCGTTGAAATCGGGTGAAACGAAGCAGTAAACTGAAGCAAATACCGAATCGCCAGGTTCTGCCTGTACACCACAAAATAATGTAGTAGAATGATAAAAATCTCTCCAGACTTTCCCCTCAGTTGTTCTATTGAACCTAGCCCCGGCTACTCCCTGTGGAACAATATCGGAGTTATTGCCCACCAATGGATAATCCCGAATAAAAGCACTTGATGTATAACTTTCTGGATTCTTAGGGTCAAAGTATAGTAGCTTGAAATCTGGGTGGGCAAATATTACATAACCTTTTAGGTTTTTAAAATCTTTAGCATTGGGCAATTCAAAGTAGGTTGTTGAGTAGTATTCCTCTCCTGCTTCACCCCAGTTATTAATGGTTAACTTTTGCCATGTACCTTTATTATCCATGTTGTAGTTCGATGTCCAATAACCACCAATATTTTTAGTACTACCAGCTAGCCGTAAGTTTTGACCATTAAAATCAGGAGAAGCATATACATAAATAGATGTTTTTAAACGCTGTAATGAATTAACAAGCTTTAGATATATAATAGAGTTAGTTGTGTAAACTAAACCCTTATAACTTTTTGACTGCGAATTTTTATCAACTTTTAAACCTATACTACCCATAGGTATTTGTTCACTTCCTTTACCTGTTAAAGTGGTGATTGAAGTAAAATTTGTACCTGCCCATGTTAGAGGTTTTTTTGAATCAAATTTTAAAAACATTTGGTCAGGATTAGCAAATAAAACATATCCTTTTACTGTGTCAATAGGAGATGTTACTTTTTTCCTATATCCATAATCTACCCAACTTTCACCCTCAAACATACTATAAGTTAAATACAACTTTTGCCAAGTACCCTTTAGCTCGAGATTATAGTTGCATTTTGTAAAACCATAAATACGTCCTCCTGCATTAAGGTAAACCTCATCGCCATTGAAATCGGTTGATACATAAACGTATATTGAGGGCACTACTCTTGTCGTATCCTGAAAGTGATAACGGAATAACCCCGCCCCATAATACCATGTACTATCTTTTTCCCGATATTTAATATCAGCCTTTATTGGTTTTAGGGCTTTAGTTCCCTGAGGAATTTTAGTTGCATTAAAGCCATGTAATTCACTTACTTCAACAAACTGGTTGCTTGCCCATGTAAGAGGATCTTTGGGGTTAAATTCAATTTCTTTGAGTTGAGGATAAGCAAAAATAACATGGCCCTGAAGGCTATCAAACGACTGGGAATTCTCATTCACCAAGTAAATCGATGTCGAAAACCTGCCCGAATCGCCATAAAAGGAATTCTGCAGCTTCTGCCAGGTTCCCTTTTTACCCAAATCGTAGAACCAGTCGCGCAACCCCCTGGCATCATTTCGGGTAATCAATCTCACGCTGCTTCCATTGAAGTCTTCCGAAACGAAGCAGTACACCGACGAAATGCATCTTTTATTCTCCGCCAGTTCCCCATCAAATAGTTTGGATAGGTAATATGCGTAATCTTTACCTGTGTAAGCCTTAGCGTTCTTATCAATCCTCGCACCAAGCGCACCCTTGGGTACAATCTCAGCATTAACCCCCGGAAACTTCTTCACCAACTCGTAGTTACCACGGGCCCAACCCGTGTATGGGTATCGGGGGTCAAATGTTGTTTGCCAGATTTTATCACTCACATCGGAATATTGTGCATTGCCCTTGAAAATGGACTGCCCGTTGAGTGTTAACAGGTTGAGGTAGGTATTAAACTCCTCCTTGTTGAACCTTGAGTTTGCCAGCCACTGATTTCTTTCCAACGCGCTAACACGAAAAACAAAATAATAGTATCCTCCAAATGTCAGACCGATAAAAAGTATGAGCAACGTGGTATTCCGGCGAAAGCAGCTAAGTCGTTCGGTTTTGTGCATCCACGAAACAACCCATAGCAAAACAGCACCTGTAAGGAAGAGTGAGCCAATAATAAGCCCTCTGCGGGATGTGGCTAAAAATATGTTTACTACCAGCAGGTAAACGGCAACCTGTAACCAAACCCGATTAGTTTTACTCAACTGGGAGAAGGCATGGGGTAAAACAAAAACAACTCCCAAAAGGCAGAGAAGGGTGAAAAAGTTATCATCAATATTTAGGGAGGTTCCCATTGGATAGCCAAAACCCTCGGGTACAAGGAACCCCAACCTAACCCCGTAAAGCTGCAACACCAGCTTTACAATACCGGCAAGGGCAAATAACGCGCCGAAAACAACCGTTAGTAGTCCAAAACGTTGGAGTGATTTTACAAGTTCGCCCTTTGTGTACCCAGCCAAAAAAACCGATACGATAAAAGCGGCAAGCACCAGGATATTGAAGGCATCCTTTAGGAGGCCTACCTGCTTATCCGGAGTAAAAACCAGCGAAATGGCATAGTACAGCAGCAGCAAAATCCATGGTGTAAAAATGCCCAGCTGCACCAACTTGACTTTTCGCCACCCCTTTGAACGTACAAAATTAACCAGCGCCCAAACACCAAAAAACGCAACTGCCGGGTATAGGGCAAATTTTATGTACTGGGGTAAACCCAGCCTTACTGCAAATAAAAGCAGGACAACCGTAAGAAAATTTTCTCGGAATTTCGACATGATTTTAACCATTCGGGTACATGTAAAATAGATCCAACTAAGCCTATTGCTGATTCAACAATCAAAATACCCACATCATTGCTCAATCGTCATAAAGTAC
>JAGPEQ010000074.1 GCA_018056955.1 Bacteroidales bacterium
TTTCAACAAGGGCCGATTGAAAGGTGTCGCATGGAATAATGAGTCGCTCGTCAATAACTACCCCATTGTCGCGCATGGCCTTTAAATAACCGTTAAGGCGGTTTTGACCAATTAACCTGTTTTGCGGCCCGGCAAAATGAACAATCTTACGGCGACCCTGAACAATTAGATGTTCAGTGGCTTGGTAAGCACCATCAAAATCATCAATAATAACCTTGTCGGCCTGTATTTCATCAACTGCCCTGTCGAAGAATACAATGGGAACGCCCTCCTCCTCGAACTTGTGAAAATGATCGTAGTTAGCGGTTTCCTTTGAAACCGAAACCAAAAGACCATCGATAATACCATTCAGGAATGTTTCGCAGGCAGCCACCTCACGGTTATAATCCTCAGCCGATTGGCTAATCATCACGCTGTACCCATGCTCATTGGCCACCTCTTCGATACCACTAATAACTGAGGAAAAGAAGTAGTGAACGATTTCGGGAATAATAACACCTATCACATTGCTGCGCTGGTTCCGGAGGCTGAGGGCAATAATGTTAGGTTTGTAGTTGTACTTGGCAGCCAACTCGTTAACCAGCCTTTTGGTTTCCTGGCTGATGTCGGGATGATCCTTTAGGGCACGCGAAACGGTTGAAGGGCTGATACCCAACTCGCGGGCAATGTCCTTGATGGTAACCTGGCTCGATTTCATTTCTTTAGCAATTGAACTAATTGATATATAGACTGTTAATAAAGCATAGTTAGGGTTACATCCTTAACAAATATACTACTAAAATTGAGCTGTAAAATCTACTCGCCCAAGGTAATATTTTTTTTATCAAATACAAACGTTTGCGGTATCGTTTGCGTGAAAAACAAAGCTAAAATCAATGTTTTTATAAGATTTAAATGTTAAAAAATTGTTAATTGTGCAAGTTTTGATGTATATGTTTAACATTTTAAATTCAACTAAAAATAATATTAATCACCATGATTAGATTTAGACAGAATTTATTAGTTGTAGCAGCATTGCTATTAGGGAGTTTATCTTTAATGGCTCAAGAACTTACTGTTACTGGCAAGGTGACAGATGCTACCGATGGGACTCCAATGATTGGAGTAGCCGTTGTTGTAAAGGGTACAACTACTGGTGCAGTTACTAATGTTGATGGAGAGTACACCATTAGATGTAAAGGTACCGATGTTCTTGCATTTTCATTTGTGGGATACAATACCCTAGAAATTGAAGTAGCCAATAGGAGCATTGTTAATGTGCAAATGAAACAGGAAACAAAGGAAATTGATGAGGTTATTGTTATTGGATATGGAGTACAAAAGAAAAGCGACCGCACTGGTTCGGTTGTGAATGTTAAAGCCGAAGAACTGAATAGGGGATCACTTACCGATCCCATACAAGCAATGCAAGGGAAAGTTGCAGGGGTAAACATTTCGAAAAAAGGAGGAGACCCCAATTCTGGATTTGCAGTTCAAATTCGTGGTGCTTCAGGTTTTGCCTCTAATACCCAGCCTCTATACGTTATTGATGGGGTTCCTGGCGCTGATCCAACTACAATTTCACCTGATGATATTGAATCGTTCAACGTCCTCAAGGATGCTTCATCAGGTGCTATTTATGGTTCAAGGGCATCGAATGGGGTTATTATAATTACCACAAAGAAAGCCGATAAGGCTAAAGGAGCTATCATTGATTACAATGGCTATGTATCGGCCGATCAAACCAGCAAGCGTATGAAATTCCTTTCGGCCGATGACATTCGTAAATATGTTACCGATAACAATGTACCTGATTTTGCTGACAATGGTGCAAACACCAACTGGCAGGATGAAATTTTTAAAACAGGTATTTCACAATCCCATTCAATAGCCGTTTCAAATTCTACCGACAATCTTTCATATCGCTTCTCATACAATCATACCTACAACGATGGTGTAGTTATTCAAAGTAACAAGCAACGCGATATTGCTCGATTCAACTTAACCCAAAAGGCTTTAAACGATATCGTTACAATTGATGCATCAATTGCTGGAACTTTCGAAAAGAATAACTATGTGAACTATGGAGGAGGTATGGGTTCATCCAATATTTTCTACCAAATGTACCAGCGCAACCCGGTAGATCCCGTTTATAAGGATGGTGAATTCTTTGAGTTTCAGCGAGATTTTAACTACAATAACCCTGTTGCCATTGCTAAATTGATTCAAAACGAGCGTGATGCCAAAAACTACTTTGGTAACGCAAAAATCTCAGTGGAACCTATTAAAGGACTGGTTGGTAGCGTTAACTTTGGCTATATAAGAAACGACTCAGAATCGTTCTACTTTGAGCCAACAAACCTATACGCTGGGGGAACTGATGGCTATGGAAAAAGAGGGTATTCAAATTTCAGTTCCCAAGTTTTAGAAGCAACCATTTCATACAACTTCGTGCTTGACGAAGACCATTCAATCAATCTTCTCGGTGGTTACTCATTTCAAGAGGATAATCATTCTGGACTTTCAGCTCAAGGTCGCGAAGCCCTTTCCAACTACCTAAAATCAAACAATCTTGGACATCTTAACAACGTAAATGTTGGCGATATTGGTTCGTGGCGCAATTCAAACCGATTAATTTCATATTTCGCTCGCGCCACCTATAACTATAAATCCAAATATTTTGCCACAGCAACTATTCGTCGCGATGGGTCGTCAAAGTTTGGTAAAAATAATGAGTGGGGTTTATTTCCATCGGCTTCAATAGCATGGGATATAAAGAAGGAAGCATTTCTGGAAAATATCGACCTATTTAATCAGTTAAAACTCAGGGTGGGATACGGTATAACAGGTAACCAGGAAATATCATCGTTTCTGGATATAATGTATGCTTCCCCTTCGGGAACTGCCCCTAATTTTGAAACTGGCGAGGATGCCATTAATTTCGCTATATCACACAATGCAAATCCCGATTTAAAGTGGGAAGAGAATTCAGAACTGAATATTGGGCTAGATTACTCTATTCTGAAAAATAGAATTCAGGGTTCGTTTGAGTACTATATTAAATCGACCTATGACCTACTTGCACCATACGCAGTTCCAGTACCTCCCAACGCGCTTCCAACCACTTGGGCAAACGTAGGTCAAATTGATAATAAAGGTTTTGAAGCCAACATCACTGGATATGCCATTGATAATAAGAATTTTAAATGGCGAACCATTGTTAACCTCTCTACTAATCACCAAAAACTGGTTAGCCTTTCAAATGATCAGTACTCCTGGTCCGAAGCCGATAAGAAACGCCTATGGTTAAGTGGTAGGGGATTAGTTGGTGCACAAAACTGGACTCAATACCTTTTTGAAGGTGAGGAAATTGGAACTTTTTATATACCAAAATATGCTGGCCTTTCGAGTGATGGGAAGTTCCTTTTCTTTACAGCCGCTGGTGGAGTAACACGCGATGTTAATCTTGCACAACGTTATGTGGCAGGATACGCTCAACCTCGTTTTACCCTTGGTTGGTCAAACTTTATTACTTACAAAAATTTTGATTTTAGTATTGCTCTTCGTGGGGCTTATGGAAATAAGGTTATGAACGTTACCCGCATGGTGTTCTCTAATCCGCAAATCCTACCTACACTTAATGCACTTTCCGAAGTGCTTGATGAAATTGACCGAGGATTAACGGATTCGCCTAAGGTTAGTGATTATTACCTTGAGGATGCCTCTTTTATCAAAATTGATAACGTAACAATTGCCTATAACTTTAATCCGAAATCGACCAAATGGGTTAAAAACATGAGGGTTTACTTAACCTCTAATAACCTATTTACTTTTACTAAATACACTGGTCTTGATCCTGAACAAAGCTATGTAGGACTTGAATACGGTTTGGATATGTACGATGTTTACCCAAAAACACGTACAATCACTCTAGGTTTAGATATTAAATTTTAACGGATAAAATAAAAGAAAATGAAAAGATATTTCATATTAGCGGTTTCAGCTTTGGTATCGCTAGCCAGCTGTACCGACTTGGACGATCAGTTAACGGATAAAATTCCGTTTGACCAGTTTCCTGAAAATGATGCTCAAGCTGCTTTAATGGTGGTACCAGTTTATCGTCCCATGCAAGATTTCTTAGATTGGGGTGGCTGGTGGTTTTGCCAGGAAGTAACTTCCGATGAAATGGTTTGCCCTACCCGACATACCGATTGGGATGATGGAGGTAAATGGCGCGTGCTTTATCAACATACATGGGATAATAAAACTGAAGCAGTAGCTGCAATGTGGGGTAGATTTTATAATGGTATAGTTGAAGCCAACAGACTTATTGAAGTTCTTAATCCAGAAAATCTACCGATGAATGAACTCACCCCCGCTGGCGCTAAAAACTTGGCCAAGCTCAAAATCATGAGGGCTTACTACTACTACCTTCTAATTGATAATTATGGCGACGTACCCTATGTTACCTCATTTAAAAATGCTGAAAAGCAACCTAGTAAAACTCCTAGAAATGTGATTTTCAACAATATAGTTGCCGATATTGAGCAATCTATCCCCTACCTTGACGAAAGCATGTCCAAAACATCCGTTACAAAGGGAATGGCTTGGTCGCTCCTAGCAAAACTGTACCTGAATGCAGAGGTATACACTGGTGAAGCCAAATGGGATAAAGCTGAAAATGCTTGCGATGAAGTGCTAAAGCTTGGCTACTCACTTGAAAGTGACCCACTAGCCCCATTTGTTACAAACAATCAGAATTCCCCTGAAAATATCTTTACTATTCCTTACGATGAGGATACCTATCAGGGTTTCAATTTACACATGCGAACACTACACTACAACAGCAACCTTACATTTGATATGAGCGTTGGCCCATGGAATGGTTTTGCTGTTACTGAACAACATTATAACACCTATCCTGCAAACGACAAACGTAAAACTGGTTATTTTTTGGTTGGACAACAATACACTTCATCGGGTCAACCCATAACTGACGCGGTTGCAGGAAAACCATTAATATTTAACCCATATATTCCCAAACTAGTAATGGATGCATCATTTACTCCTGAAGAAATCAGAATGTCGGGAGCAAGGGTTAAAAAGTTTGAAATAAAATTAGGAGCAAAAGCAAACCTAAGTAACGATTTCCCAATTTTCCGATTAGCAGATATAATGCTAATGAAAGCTGAAGCAATGGTTCGTCAAACTAAAAATGGCGATGATTATATCAATCCAATTCGGAATCGCGCAGGCCTGCCAAATATCACCAACGCAACTCTCGACGATATACTTGCTGAACGTGGCCGTGAACTATTCTGGGAAGCACACCGCAGGCAGGATCTTATTAGGTTTGGTAAATTTAATAATGCTTGGTGGGAAAAACCTGCCTCTGATCCAAGCCGTAAAGTATTTCCTATCCCTCAATGGGCAATTGATGCAAACCCAAATCTAGAATAAATATATTTAATGTTTAACCCTAAATTTTAATGCTATGAGAACAACTAAATTCAGATTTATGTGGCTATTAGCCGCTGCTGCACTTGCTTTTACAGCATGTGACAAAGATGATGATAATGACAAACCCCAAATTCTTGTTGAAGATGGTCTTTACATAGTTGGTGAGGCAACTGCCTGGGCTGACTATGATTTAAAAGGACAAATGGCTGGTGGTATCAACGAAGTAGACCAACAACCAAGATCTACCATGTTTGAGAAGTATGTAGCCCTTGAAGCTGGTAAAACTTTCAAGATTGTAGAAATTGCTGGTAAACAGGCTATTGAGTATGGTCCCGATAACATTGCCGATGTTGTTACCAATGGCGAAAATGAACAACCCAATGTTACCGCAAAAGTTGGTACTTATAAAACAGGTGGTAGCTATACTGTAACTGAAAGCGGTTTGTATCATATTATAATTGACAAGGAACTGAAAAAGGTAGCCATTATACCAGTACCTTACTGGGGTATTTTAGGTGGTTCAACTCCTTTCGGTTGGAACGATGCTAATACTCAACTTCAACTTAAAGGTAGCTTCAATAAACAACAAATGGAGTTTGAAATTACTGGTCTTGAGTTACGTAAAGGCGATTTTAAGTTACGTTATGGTAGCGGTTGGAAATTCTGGTTAAATGACGAAGGAACCGTAAAAGCAAACACAAACTTTGGTGGAGCAATTGATGCACTTGTACCTGGCGGATCAAACATCGTTTTAACGGTTGATAAGGAAGGTATTTATACTGTAACAGTTAAATGGTCTGCAGAAACTGGTGGTTTAGGTATGACTGCAAATATGTTAAAAACTGGAGACGTTGAACCTCTACCCGAATATCCTGAAACTCTTTACATGATTGGAGATGGTGTAGGTGATTGGAACTGGGATAACACTGATCTGCCAATGATAGCAGTACATAGCCATCCTTACATGTTCTGGAAAATAGTATGGATGAAAGAAACCGGTGGATTTAAGTTTGCTCCTAAGAAAATGTGGGCTAATGATTTTGGTAAAAGTGGAGATATGAGTGCAGACTCAGTTTATAACAAAGGAAGCGATAATGTTCCCGTTCCTGGAACTGCTGGCTACTACATGGTAGTTGTTGATTTGAAGAATGAAAAAATTTCTATTTCAGATGTCAAGGTTCACCTGATTGGTGCTACAATTGGCAATCTTTGGGATGCACCTGTAGCCGATGGTAAATTTACTGTTGATAATGCCAATGAGGTTGTAACAATAACCAAATCCCTTTCAGCAGGTGAACTTAGAATGCATGTATGGCATAAATGGTTCCCCGTACAAGATCCGCAGCCTGTTTCTTGGTGGCAAGCAGAATTCATCATTCTTAACAACAAGATTGAATTCCGTGGAACAGGTGGGGATCAAGAAAAGGTAAATCTGACGGCAGGAAGTTATAAAATAGACCTAAACTTCAAAACTGGTGCAGGTTCTATTACTCCTCAATAAATAATTTAATATAAAAAGGGCGCAAAAAATGCGCCCTTTTTTTAATAATTCAATAAAATGAAAAAAATAGTTTCTTTTTTTGGTATTGGTTTTATTGCTTTTGGCCTCCAGGCCCAACCCATTACCGTTACACCAGCTCTTCCTACCGATGCCGATGCGGTAACTATTGTTTTTGATGCCACTAAGGCTTCGCGCACTGACCTGGTGGGCTATACCGGTGAAGTTTATACCCATACAGGAGTTAAAGTAGAGGGTAATACTGACTGGCAATATGTTATTGGATCGTGGGGTAATAACACTACCCAGCCTAAACTTACCCGTACTGGTACTAACACCTACCAATTAACCATATCGCCAAGTATTAGGGAATTCTACAATGTACCTGCTGATAAAAAGATAACCCAGATGTGTTTTGTGTTCCGCAGTGCCGACGCCACAAAGCAGACCGAGGATATCTTTTACAATGTTTATGAGCAAGGCTTATCGGTTAGCATAACCAACCCCTCGCAGAATAAACCTATATATGAGTTAAATGACAATATCAGCATACGGGTATCGGCAAATAGTTCAACTTCGCTTAAGCTCTATATTGATAATGCTGAGGTAATAACCACTGATCAGGCATCCATTACCTACGATTATACTGCCGACAGCTACGGGAAACACTGGATTAAGGTCGAGGCATCGGACGGCACAACAACCAAGTACGATTCGGTTTACATTCTGGTTCGCACCCCTATAAACGTGGCAACACTCCCAGCTGGAGCTAGACCGGGTGTAAATATCATAAACGATAACTCGGCAACCATTGTACTTTACGACCCTCCAGCATTAAAACAGTTCGTTTACCTTATCGGCAACTTTTCCGATTGGCTACCCGATGAACCCTACTATATGAACCGTACACCCGATGGAAAGTATCACTGGATAACCTTAAACAATCTTGAACCAAATAAAGAATATGCATTCCAGTTCCTAATTGATGGATACCTACGTATTGCTGACCCATATACAAACAAAACTCTTGACCCAAACGACCAGTATATACCCTCATCGGTTTATCCAAACCTCATGGCATACCCAACCGGTAAAACAAGTGGCATTATTTCCGTATTCACCACAACACCAGATGAATATAGTTGGCAAACCCAGGACTTTACCCCGCCAACAAAGCAAAATTTAGTCATTTACGAGCTTCACATTCGCGATTTTGTGGGCGATTCGTACATCCAAACCGTACGCGATTCACTCAGCTACCTGAAAAATCTCGGCATCAATGCCGTTGAGCTTATGCCCATCAATGAGTTTGAGGGCAACGATAGCTGGGGCTATAATCCATCGTTCTACTTTGCCACCGACAAGGCATACGGTACACCAAACGATTACAAGGAATTTATTGATGAAGCCCACAGCATGGGCATGGCTGTAATTATCGATATGGTTCTTAACCATTCCTTTGGCCAATCGCCACTAGTACAAATGTACTCTACTTCCGATGGTTCAACCCTAGGCACTCCAACAGCCGATAATCCCTGGTACAATACTACATGCCCTCACCCGCCCTACTGTTGGGGATACGATTTTAACCACGAAAGTGCCGAAACTCAAAAGTTTGTCGATTCCGTTCTCACATACTGGCTAACCGAGTATAAAGTGGATGGATTCCGTTTTGACTTCACAAAAGGGTTTACCAATACTCCCAATGCAGGATCGGCATACGATGCTACACGTATTGCGATTCTGAAACGCATTGCCGACAAAATATGGTCAGTTAACCCCAACGCTTATATCATCCTTGAACATTTCTGTGATAACAGCGAAGAAATGGCACTTGCTGAGTATCGTAGCAGCGAGGGGAAGGGTATGCTAATATGGGGTAACATGAATTACGCCTACGGCGAGGCTACTATGGGTTGGGTTTCAACATCCGATATATCGTGGGTAGCAGCAAAACAACGTGGTTGGAGCGTGCCTCATGTTATAGGGTACATGGAAAGTCATGATGAAGAGCGGCTGATGTACAAAAACCTTCAGTACGGCAACGCGAGCAACTCAGATCATAACGTGAAAACATTGCCAATTGCCTTAATGCGAATGCAAACCGCAGCAAACCTATTTATTCCATTTCCCGGACCTAAAATGATTTGGCAGTTTGGTGAACTTGGTTACGATGTAAGCATAGACTATAATGGTCGCCTTGGCCGAAAACCATTACACTGGGAATACTATCAGGACGATAATCGCAGAGAGATATTCAACACCTTTGCCCACCTAAACAGGCTTAAGCAACAGTATGAGGTTTTTAAAACAGATAACTACGATTATAACCTCTCCGGAGCAATTAAGTGGCTAAAGCTTAATAGTAGTGCAATGGATGTGGTAATTGCTGGTAATTTTGATGTTAACCAGAAGAGTACTACTATCACCTTTAACAATACGGGTTGGTGGTACGAATACTACAGTGGCGATTCCGTTCAACTATCAACAACAAGCTACCAGTTAACCCTTAATCCAGCGGAATACCGCATGTTTACTTCTGAAAGGATTAAACGCAACGATATATACGTTGGCATAAATCAACCCAAATCAAGCAAAGCAGAGATAATGGTTTGGCCTAATCCTGCCTCTGGAAATATCTTTATAAAATACTTCCAACCCAGCAATAGCCATGTAAAGGTTGATATGTACAACTTAACCGGTCAGCTTGTTTATAGCGAGACGAGGCATAACTTTTCAGGAGAAAATACAATCGGAATTAATATTCCAAATGAATTACCCAGGGGGCTATACATTCTCCGAATATCGTCAAATGGGTTTGTAAACTCATCAAAAGTAGCCATTGAGCATTAGTTGGTTTAGGTTTTAGGTTTACATTTTTGGTGTAACCTACTCGGATTATTCGGGTAGGTTACTTATTTTTGGATATGTTTAGAGTAAGATTTCACTATATCACCCTTTTAATTCTACATTGTTTGGGTTTTGAATTAGATGCTCAGAACGCTGAACATTGGGCAAACATTTATAGTTCATCCGCGTCAGGTTTTATGGGGAAAGTATTAGCACACAGCGATACCCTTAAGCCTCTAACTGATGGCACTGTAAAAGGATTTCGATTTTCAGTATCACAGAAAACTAATGGGAGAAAAGCATGGCACAACCGCCATGGAATGCCTTATGTTGGAATTGCTTTAACCGGTATTGATTTAGGGAATAAAAGGGTTCTGGGAAATGCCTGGGGAATACAACCCTTTATTTCGTACCAACTACTTCAATTTAAAAAGTTCTCAGTTAGAACCGATTTTGGGTTAGGGTTGGCGTACATAACCCGGAAATACTCCCCTTCCCATAATCCAACCAATGTGGCAATATCAACCTCCATTAATTACTGGGCAACAGCAAATCTGACATCTAGCTTCAAATTCTCAAATCAATTCAACCTTACAGCAGGCATTGAGACCAATCATTTCTCAAACGGAGCAATAAAAAAACCTAACTATGGATTAAACATTGTTGGGTTATCGTTTGGCTTTACCTATAACCCTGAAAGGGATAAACTAGATAATTGTAAAAAAGAAGTCTACCTTGAGAATTCAGACAGTAAATCGCAACTAGGAATAGTAATTTTAGCGGGAATCAAGGAGACTGGTCCTGCAGGCGGGGAAAAATACTACCCCTTATCAATATCTATGGAATACCTAATGCCACTAGCCCAAAGCTACCCTTTGATGGCTGGATTAGATATTATGTTCGACAAATCAACACGGTTTCACATCGAGCTAAGTGGAAAGCATTATAGCCCTGTTAATGACGATTTTCAGGTGGGTATAAAAACAGGACTGCAAATTCCTTTCAACCGATTATCGCTACATGGGCATTTGGGATGGTACCTTTACAACAAAAACCCACGTTTACCGCTATACTACCAGAAGGTAGGAATCCGCTACCGGCTTTCAAGAACCTCACAAGTACAGCTAGAGCTAAAAACCCACCTCAACATAGCTGACCATGTTGGGGTGGGTTATGCAATATCTATATAACATAAAAAATGCCAAAAAGCATGTCAATTAACCTTATATTCAAGTAGATATGCCATAACAGACCCAATCAAAATTTTTGCTTCAACTACAATGGGAATCTTTTTTTCATCGCGCGAAACCCATACAATCATATCTTCACCACCCTTGAAAATAGTACCCTCAACCAGTTTAACACTAAACTTATAGGTGTCATATGAATTGCCATTGCGGTGCTTTATGTTTTCTGGGCCCAGGTAACGAATATACAAGTTGTAAACTCCATCATCAACAGCCATTGTCAACGGAACTAAATCGCCCTTATTCAATCTTTTAAAATCGATAGTTCTACAGTAATAAATGGCAGTTAGAACATCGAAAATGGGTTTATCAATGGTAAAAGTATTCTGTTTATATGGGCGGTTGGAAGTATAGCTATCAATAACCAGCTTAGAGTTGCTATAGCTAAAGCTATACCGGTTGAAAACTTTGTAGCCACCCTCATAGCTTTCGCGTATAAACCATAATGGTGCAAGGTTCTCCTTTTTTGCTATTGATTCAAACCTTTCCCGTACCTTAAAAAACCAGTCGTAACTATTAAGCGAAGCTCCTAGCGATTTGAAATGGTAAGCCGGTACTCCATTAACCAATGTGTCGTTTATGTAAAATTCTGCAGTCCCTGCATTTAGCCATACAAACTGCCAGTTGTAGTAGGCGTTGTATTTAACTACCTCACCCACACGGAACGGATACACCAAGGGTTTTTCCTGAGCATTTACACCCCATGAAACGAGAAAAATGAAAAGGATTGCTTTTACCTTATTTGGTAACAGCAATCCCTTATAACCAACAATTTTAGCTCTACAAACCAAGTTTCTCTCTTAAATCAACCTCCTTAGTAACAGGTTTAGAAAAGAAACGTTCAAATAGAATAATAATTATTGCACCAAGTATGGCAAACCCTATAGCACCAAGAAGGTATGGCTCGGCCTTATTTTCAATAAGATAGGTAGATGGTAAAACATTTTTCTCTATCAGTGGACGAATTATACCCTGAGCATCAATAAAGGTTTGGGTGGCCACTTTCCATGGCCATACTTTATTTAGTGAACCAAGCATAAAACCAGCAAGAACAGCAATAGTAGCAGCATGGAAATGGTGGAGTAACCACGATAAAAAGTTTGAAAAGGCCAAAATGCCAACTGCAGCACCCAACAAAAAAACCAAAATTATTGGAAAATTAAAACTGCTGAGTGCCGACATCATGTAGATATACTTACCCATAAGAAGAAGAATAAAACTTCCGGAAATTCCAGGTAAGATCATTGCACAAATAGCCACGACACCGCAAATAAAAATAAACCACAAATCATTAGGAGTTTCGGTTGGGGTTATGGTAGTAATGGCAAAGCCAAGAATAATCCCAGTAATAAAAAACAAGTATGTTGAAACATTCCATTTCTCAATAATCTTGGCCACAAACCAAACCGATGCCAAAATGAGCCCGAAAAAGAACGACCATATAAAAATGGGATGATTGGTCAATAGGTACTGCATCAACTTGGCCAGTGAGAGAAAACTAATAGCAATACC
>JAGPEQ010000128.1 GCA_018056955.1 Bacteroidales bacterium
GCGTGCATCGCTATACAAGTGGGAGTTTCATGGAGTTACAAATGCTTAGCCCCTACGGGGCTGGTAGCAAGTTACATGAAGGTGATTCGCCAAAAGAGGGGATGAGGGGATTAGTTGATCGTTGTTCGTGAACCGTTGTTCGTAAAAGAACCTTTAACCTTTATCCTTTATCCTTTATCCTTCGGAATGACTGTGGGCATAACATATTTTCCTTTCCCGTTTAACGGTTCACGGTTCACGTCTAACGGATTAAAACTTCCTCTAACTCCATCACATTCCACCTATTCCGCCTCATTCCTCTAGCAAATAGCCCGGCTGTAATACTTATTACTGTTTGTAAACTATTGCGTTAATATTCATTCCTGCGCCAACCGATGCAAACATTATGACATCACCTCTCCCTATTCTGTGTTCGGGTAGTTCCCCTCGCAGGATTAGGTCGTAAAGGGTGGGAACCGTGGCCACTGAGCTGTTGCCCAATTCCTTTATCATCATAGGCATGAGTTCGGTTGTGGTTTTGTCAATCTTGCACTGGCGGATAAAGCGTTGAACAATGGCTTCGTCCATTTTTTCGTTTGCCTGGTGGATCATTACCTTTTTAAGTTCCTTGGGATCAATCCCCGATTTATCCATAGCCACTTTCATGGCAACTGGTACGTTAACAAGCGAGTACTCGTATATTTTTCGGCCTTCCATTTTAATGTAGCGTATAGTAGGGTCGGCCTCTGGGTGGTACGATTTGCCCAGGTAAAGGTAAAATGCCTCATTAACCGTATGCGACATCATTGCTGTTGATATAACGCCTCTTTTTTCATCCTCCTCCAGTGCTTCAACAATGGTGGCGCCAGCTCCATCGGCAAATATCATACAATCGCGGTCGTGCTTGTCAATCACCCTCGATAGGGTTTCGGCTCCAATTACCAGGCAACGTTTGGCCAGCCCCGATTTAATGTAGGAATCGGCCTGAATAATGCCCTGCACCCATCCCGGGCAGCCGAAAAGTATATCGTATGGGATACACGCTGGGTTTTTAATACCCAAATGGTGCTTTATTCTAGATGCCAAGCTTGGCAGTATGTCGGTTTGAATGGTTCCATGCATTACATCGCCAAAGTTGTGGGCCACAATAATTTGGTCAATGGTTTCACGGTCGATTCTGGCTGCGGTAATTGCCTGTTCGGCTGCTATGGCGCCTATGTGCGATGCACATAAATCGTCGGTTACCCAGCGTCGCTCCTCAATGCCGGTAATGTCCTTGAACTTTGAAATTACCTCGTCCACCAGCGTTTCGATGGCGGTTTCGTCCTTGTTGTAAAATGTATGGCGGGCGAACTCACGGTTACTAACCCGAACGGTTGGCACATAGCTACCCGTTCCGGTGATTACGGAATTTAAGTGTTTCATAATACAATAAACGTTTGATTAGTCCCGCTGTAAAAGTAATAAAATGTAACTAAAATCAAAATGAATTGAGAGTAAAAAGTGTTAATATAAAGATAAATAGAATGATAGAATGGTTATAAATTGAAATTTAGTATTTCTTGTAAATTATTACTGGGCCGGGTGAAAAGGTTAACTCAAACCAGTCGCCTAAACTCTCGTTCAGCGTTCCCATCCATAGTTCCGGCAAAGTTTGGTTTACAATCGGATATTTTAGGTTCTTGGTGTATATTACAGTTTGATTGTTTGGCGAAAAGATTGACACCTGTTGGCCTGCATAGCTGTCAATCCTGGTAGATGCCAGTAAGGGTAGTAGCATGCCAGTATCGGTAAGCATGGTAACATTAACTCCCATTCGGGCGTAGTTACATAGCAATCCGATATTCCCTAACGTGTGATCCTCACGCTTTCCGGTTGCGCCAACTATTACAATGTTTTTTATTCTATGGTTCAAGCACCATTTAACTGCTTTTGTAAGGTCGTTGGTGTTTTGGTCGGGGTCGTAGTAGAGTATGCTTTCGTACTTGCGCTTGAGATGCTCCTTTACGGAATCAAGGTCGCCTACCAAGGCGTTGGGTGTTATGGCAAGATTCTCAAGCCTATCGATGGCGCCATCGCAGCATACCAGCAATGGGGCATTTAGCAGCTCATTGAGTGGTTTTGGATGCGAGGGAAATTCTCCGTTGGCCAGTATAACTGCTTTCATAATATTGTTTTTTTTGAAATGAGTAAGATTTGTGCTTATGGTTGAGCAATGGTTTTGGATCTCTCCTGTTTCCACTGGTAATACCCTACAACCGACATGGTGGTGTAAAAAACAAACAGCACCGATGTTGGGTAGAGTCCCTTGTAAAGGTATAGCGCAAGCGATACGGAATTGACTATCACCCATAACCACCAATGCTCAATGTATTTCCGGGCAAGCATCCAGGTTGCAGTAATGCTAAGCGCTGTGGTAAACGCGTCGCCTGTGGGAACTGGTGAGTCGGTGTAGTGAACAAGTATGTGCCGGATTATTACAAAAAAAGCAACACTTGCCGCAAGTAAAGATAAGTAGTTGCTTTTTGGAGTGTTTGTAACAGGTAATGAGTTTTTAGCCTTTACGGCTCCGCCAAACAACCAGTGGTACCAGCCATAAATACTTATGAAAAGGTAGTAGAACTGCAGGCCCATATCGGCATAAAACTTCGACTCGTAAAAAATGTAGATGTAGAATGCCGAGGTTATTATGCCCAGCGGCCAAAGCCAAACCCTTTGCTTAATCTCCAGGTATAGGTAAATGAGACCAGTGATTGCACCAATTAGCTCAATGTAGTTGTTTTGTAGCCAGTTCATTTTAAGGATAAAGTTAAAGGATAAAGGCTAAAGGCTAAAGGATAAAGGAT
>JAGPEQ010000129.1 GCA_018056955.1 Bacteroidales bacterium
TTTAGTGTTTGGTTTGTAGTGTTTCGTGAAATGTTTTTTTCTCTATCAACTATCAACCATCAACTGTCAACTCCGCTTGTCATCCTGAGTGGCCTGTCCCGCCCTAGCGGGGAGCAAAGGATCTCTATTCATCCCTCGTTGTTATGTTTCGGCGGAGTTTATCCCTATTTATATCGGGACCCAATATTACAAACAACCTTAACTAAACGACGTAGACTCCAGAATTCTAATAGCTAATACAAAATATCGAAAAACCCTGCACGCCTTTAGGCGTGCGGGGATAATATCGTCTAAATAACTTTTATAGTCTAAAGCCCGAAATGCTTGAGTAATCCGTATACCAGCAATGCAGGCCAAACCAACGCCTTTAGGAACCCCAGTACACCAACCCAGAACGATGTTGCTGCGGAGATGTAGTAAATTGCCGCACCAATAAATCCTAGCCCGTAAAGGGTTCCGGCAGCGCCGTTGCAGTGGATTTCATTCTTTGCCATGATGATTTTCTTTTAATTTAACAATGTTAATCGAGCTACTTGTTTGTTAGCCATCAACCTTTTTCTTTTGTTACCAGCTACCACCTGCGCCGCCGCCGCCAAAGCTGCCGCCACCACCACCGCTAAATCCGCCAAAACTACCTGACCCCGACGAGAAGTGACCAAAGCTACTACCTCTGCCACTACCCATGCTACTCATCAACAGCCAAAATGGCAGACTCCTTCCTATACTGCCACCCTGTAGCCTATTACCCCTACGTGCCGATAGGAAGATAATGGCAAAAAAGATTATGATGAATATGATGCCAGGCCAAGGCGATTCGCCGCTGTAGTACTCATCGGCGGTGTAAAGCCCCGCTGCCAAATCAATAATCACGTTAATGGCAGCATCAATCCCTTTGTAGTAACGGTTCTCCTTAAAGTAAGGAATCATCTCCTTGTCTACAATCTGTCGGGCTGTTACATCGGGTATTACCTCCTCCATGCCATAGCCTGTGGCTATGAATGCACGGCCTTTGTCGTTACCAATCTTAGGTTTAATCAGAATAACTATTCCGTTGTTCTTTCCCTTTTGGCCAACACCCCACTTTTCGCCAAGTCTAAAAGCAAAATCCGAAGGTTCGTAACCGTTGAGGTCCTTAACGGTTACCACATAGATTTGGGTTGATGTAGTGTCGTTATAGGCCCGCAGCTTCTGCTCAAGGGCGTTCTGCTCATCAGCCGAAAGGATACCGGCAAAATCGTTTACCAGCCGGGGTGGCGACATGGGGTCGGGGATATCCTGTGCCTTTACAGGCACTGTAAGAGCCAACAACGAGAGTATGGTATAAAGTATTCGCTTCATATTAAAATCATTTTTTAACCAAACGATATTTCATCGCTCAGCTCGTTGGTATCGGTGTTGGGGTCATACGGGAAGTGAGCCGATAGCTGCTCGCCAGCCATTCCAATTCCCTTAACCAAACCCTCGGTAAGGCGACCCTCCTTAAACTCGGCCAGCATGGCTTCCTTTATAGTGTCCCAAAAGTTTTCGGGCACTTTTACGTTTATGCCCACATCGCCCAGTATGGCAAACTTGTGGTCCTTGAGCGATAGGTAAAATAGAACCCCATTGCGTAGCTTTGTCTTGTGCATTTTGAGCATGGAAAAAATACGGGCAGCCCTATCCAGTGGGCTACCCTTGCATTCCCACTCCACGTGCACCCTGATTTCGCCTGAGGTTTGCCTTTCGGCTTGCTCAATGGCTTCAACAATTTGACCTTGCTGGGCAGGGGTGAAGTAATCCTTGGGTTTCATGGTTCAAAATTGATGCTAGTTGGTGAAATCAACCTTTGGAGCCTTTTCGGCACCAGCTTCAGCCTCAAAGTAACCCTTCTTCTCAAAGCCAAACAGGCTAGCCCATATATTTTTGGGGAACTGGCGGATGTACGAGTTGTAATCCTGAACCAACTCATTAAACTTACGACGCTCAACGGCAATACGGTTCTCCGTGCCTTCAAGCTGAGCTTGCAGGTTAACGAACTGCTCATTGGCTTTTAGGTTAGGGTACTGCTCAACCACAACCATTAAGCGAGCCAAGGCACTGCTTAACTCACCCTGAGCTGCCTGGAACTGCTTTAAGCTTTGCTCGTTCAGGTTATCGGGCTTGATGTTTACGCTTGTGGCTTTTGCTCTGGCCTCAATTACCTGGGTAAGGGTTTGCTGCTCAAAGTTGGCATAGCCCTTAACCGTATTTACCAGGTTGGGGATAAGATCGAGCCTGCGCTGGTAGGCTGTTTCCACATTGCCCCACTGCGCTTTTACACCCTCATCCTTTTTTACCATGTTGTTGTATGTGCCCTTAATGGAGCTGTAAATAAAGACAACCAGCAGGATAACAATACCTGCCACAATCCATTTCTTGCTGATGTTCATTGCTGTATGGTTTTTAAGGTTAATAATTCCGATGTCATTGGTATCAAAAATCATGCACAAGTTAAGGTAAAGATTTAAAACTGGTCACAAATACCTGTACGTTTTAACATATATTGGGAAAATAACTACCAATGCAAAAAATGACATACTGGCAGAATGTGCAATTTTAAAAATTTAGAATGATATGATTTTGTGTCTTTTTGTTTATTAAGATTTTTAATATTTTTATGTTAAGCATTTAAAGCGGAAACGGAAAAAGAAAAGGGCATAAAAAAGAAAGGCGAGTTGCCCCGCCTTAAATGTTTTGTTCACGTTTTTATTGCTTTTCAATGGAGTTCACGAAACCTTTAAAGCCCAAAAAGAAAACGATCCCAGTTTGCACTGAGACCGCTTTAAATGTTTTCACAACGGAA
>JAGPEQ010000075.1 GCA_018056955.1 Bacteroidales bacterium
ACCTAAGCGCTGGCTGATTAGTTTCCCAGCTTCGCGAACCTCCTTTGACGATACCAAATCAATAAACAGCTGTTCAACCTCATCGACCGGTAGTTCAAACTCACCCTCAAACTTGCGTTGTATGTAGTTTGGCATTTTAAGGGTGTACTCGTCAATAGCTTTTAGTGCCTTGAATTGGTTTATTACATGCTGGTAGCGAGTATTAGGCTCGGGTGTAGCTTGAACCTCATTACCTTCCTTGGTTAAAGTATTGGTATATGGATTCCACTTATACTCGTTGCTGTTGATAACCTGCTGGGGTATGGATTGGTCTATGATTCGCTTCATCACCTGGTAAATCATCTGCTGGTGAGCAAGTCCATCCTCCTTGTTGGCATAGTGCGACTTTAGCTCATCGCGCAATCCCCAGTGCGATATCAACTTCATATCGGCAGGGAACATGGTTTGACCCTTGTCATCCACAAGGTTGCCCATGTAAATGTTATACTCGCTGATGTAGGTATCGGCATTGGTGTTTACTGTTGAAAAGTTCTGGATGAGCTGGGCCGGAACTCGACTTGTGAACATATCGCCCATGCGAGCGTAAGCCCATTGCTTGCGGCTCCAGTTTTCACCCATTTCGGTTTTTTCCTTCAGGGTGTAGTATGGGAAGTTTAGGGCAGTAATAAATGCAATCTTGTTGGCATAGAGGTCGTCGTTTAAATGTGCTGCCGCGTTGTATGAGCCAAAGAGTTCATCAATGGGGGTTACTGGGCCCCAGTCCAGGTGGAGGGGTTTCATGAGCTCCTTACTCAATAGGATGAAGTAGCCATTTAGCATTTCAAAACCGTAGGAGAGCTTGTTGAATAGCTGCTCCAGCGCTGCATCGTCCGATACAAATTGTGTGGTGCAGAACTGCTCAAAATCGGTCTCGGTGCCATCGGTAATCCTCCAAAGCATGGCCACTTGAGCAACACCGCGTTCAATTCTTTCCTTTTGGGAATCGCCGTGCTGTTTAACCAGTTCAGTTGTTACCTTTTTCACTGTGGCATCGCTAATGGGCGATACGTCCACCTTTTGTTCAGGTTGTTTGCACTGTGCCATAAGCAATGCGGTTGCAATGGTTAGTAGTGTAAATATTTTTCTCATGGTGAGTTGGTTTGAGTTTAACAATGTAGTTACAAAAATGCAAATTCATAGGTTAGATTGCAATTCATTCTGAAAGTTTATCAAGTTTTTTTACTATAGAATTATTTTTGCCGATGTTTAAAAGTGAATTAGCTATGGAATGTAAAAAGGAGAATAACTCCAAGTTTTGCAACTGCTCCTACCCCTGCGGTAAGCATGGTGTGTGTTGCGATTGTTTAGCCTATCACCGTAAGAATGGCGAATTGCCTGCCTGCTATTTTCCAGCCGATATTGAGCGAGGATACGATAGGTCCATTGACAATTTTATCCGTGTGGTCAAGGAAAGGGGTACGGATTACTTAAGGTAGAAAAAGAAAAAGGTGACACGTACGTGTCACCTTCTTGGTGTGTAACTTTTTACTATTCAAATTGTTTAAAAGCTTCCTTGATAAGGCCAATAGCCTCACGTAGTTGCTCCTCAGTAATAACAAGGGGTGGGGCGAAACGGATAATATTTCCGTGAGTTGGCTTTGCCAGAACACCTTTTTCGGCCATGGCCAAGCAAACGTCCCAAGCTGTTTTGCCGGGCTTATTACGGATAACCACTGCGTTAAGTAAGCCCTTGCCACGAACAAGCTCAATCATTTCGCTCTTGATGTTCTTCATCTCATCGCGGAAGATTTTGCCAAGGCGTTCAGCGTTTTCAGCAAGTTTCTCTTCCTTAACTACCTCAAGGGCTGCAATGGCAACCTTTCCGGCAAGTGGATTTCCGCCAAAGGTAGAGCCATGCTCGCCTGGCTTAATGGTAAGCATAATCTCATCGTCGGCAAGCACGCACGAAACAGGCATTGCGCCGCCTGAAATAGCTTTACCCAGAATTAGGATATCGGGACGAACACATTCGTGGTCGCAGGCTAGCATTTTACCTGTGCGGGCAATACCAGTTTGAACCTCGTCGGCAATGAAAAGCACTTTGTGCTTCTTGCAGAGGTCATAAGCTTTTTTCAGGTAACCTTCATCGGGAACAAATACACCTGCTTCGCCCTGGATTGGTTCAACAAGGAAACCAGCAACATTAGGGTCCTGCAATGCTTTTTCAAGGGCTGGAATATCGTTGTAAGGAATCTTGATAAAACCAGGAGTGTATGGACCGAACCCGCCATAGGAATCTGGGTCGGTTGACATGGAAATTACGGTGATTGTACGGCCGTGGAAATTGTTCTCGCAAACAATAATCTTGGCCTCACCATCCTTAATTCCCTTAACGTTATATGCCCAGCGGCGGCAAAGCTTTAGTGCAGTCTCATCAGCTTCGGCTCCGGTGTTCATGGGTAAAACCTTGTCGTAACCAAAGTATTTGGTTACATACTCCTCAAATTCGCCAAGTACGTTGTTATAAAACGCGCGTGATGTTAGGGTTAACTTTTGTGCTTGCTCGCACATGGCTTTAATGATTTTTGGGTGGCAGTGCCCCTGGTTAACTGCTGAGTATGCCGATAGAAAGTCGTAGTAACGCTTCCCTTCAACATCCCATAAGTAAACGCCTTGACCCCTTTCCAGCACAACAGGCAGTGGGTGATAGTTATGAGCGCCATACTTGCTTTCGCGCTCCATGTAATCCTTTGGTGTCATCTTGCTCATAGCTTTTGTTTTTTTGTTATATGTTGATATTTAAATGATTATGTTGCTTCTAATCTATTATTTGTCGTTTTGCAAGGTTAAGTATTGTAAACCAATTTTCAAAGAGTTGTTTAGATTTACAAAATATGTTAAGAAACATAAGTCGGAAAACCTTTGAAAACAATGATATTCATAACAATTCGTAATGATTTTAGCGATTGAATTCAGGGTAAAAAACCTATACGTTGTAATGGCTTTTTAAACTTTGTTGGCGTTATCTTGTTAATGCAACAAATAATTCAAAAATAGAATGAACGAAATATTACAATCAATTCAGCAGCGCCGGAGTGCTATGGCCTTTAGCCCTGAGCCAATTCCAAATGAGCATTTAATTCAGCTTTTTAGGGCTGCCATACTAGCTCCATCGGCATATAACGAACAGCCCTGGATGTTTTTTGTTGCAAACAGGGGAAATACCTCAGCCTTTGAAAGTGTGCTTAATACCTTGGCCCCAGCCAACCAGGAGTGGGCAAAGAGTGCAGGTGCATTAGTGGTTACTGCAGCCCGTAAAAACTACACCAGAACAGGTGAGTCCAACTACTATGCCCTGCACGATTTGGGTATGGCTACAGCCATGTTTTTAGTTCAGGCTCAATTCATGGGTTATGTTACACATATGATGGGCGGTTTTGACCATAAAAGCATAAGGAGCGCTATTAAACTTGATGATGGCTACCAAATTGGAGCGGTAATTGCTTTAGGAAAACCCGGAAGCATCGAAAATCTTAACCCTCAGAATAAACAAAGAGAATTGTCGCCACGGATTAGGCTGGATCTTGAAAAGGTCCTAAGGGTTTTATAGATAATAGGTTGATAACAAGTAGCATAAGAGGCACCGGTTTGGGTGCCTCTTGAATTAAGTTTTGGTTGAAAAACTACTGCAATGTTATACCAACAACAAAGAACACATTTTCTTGTGCTGGATTAACTACAAAGGAACCTTTTATTGGTAATGTAAAATTTTCGGTAAGCTTTATGTCCTTGCTAGCAGAAAATCCAATATTTACAATGTTTGCACTATTGTTGTAAAGTCCCTTGGCTGGTGTTGCTCCCAGAAAAAATTCTAATGAGTAGTCGCTCAAGTTAAAGGGATAGCCAATTTCAAAATAGGTGGAGTAATACTGATTGCCATCAGCATCGCGATCGTTTCCGTAAAAGAATGTGGCTGCTAGCACTCTAAGCGGAAAATTCTCAGTGCCGTTCCATGCAATGGTTCCCTCAAGTGCATGACCTGTTAATTTTCTATCCCAGGTAAAATATTTTATGGATGATAAATCGGTCTCATCCTCGTTGTAGTAATCGAAAACAGTTAACGAAAGTGGGCCAAATTCATAGATTAGGTAAAAATCAATTTCGGGAAATTTGCTGTTATAGCCATATGAGGCCCAACTACCAAAGGTAAAACCGCCGACGCTTAATGATAAATCGGGTTGGATGCAGGGATTGTTGTCAAGTAAAAGTCCGCGCCAAAGGTACCTGCTTACCATGTCAACCTTAAAATTAAGGTTAATTTCATTTTGGGTTGTGGCAACCTCCTGTGCTTTTATACTTAGGACTGCAATTAGTATTAATATTGATAAGGTTAGTTTTTTCATAGAGAAATTATTTGTGTTAAATGCAAACTTACTTTGAATAAGTCATGATGTCAATATTAATCGCTTTAATTTTATTGATTTACATCACTTTTCTATTGCATATTACATTATAGTTACAGTTTTCGCATAGCTTGATGTTTGATGTCTGTGAAAATGGGCTATCATCAACTATTCTGTATATCAATGATTTTAGGTAGCTAATAAATTCTTCCCAAAACTCATCGGTATCCGGAACTTCGGTGCTTGGTATTCCATCGGTGCTGCGAACATACCAAAGCAGAATGTCAACATCACCTATGCCTAAACTATTTTCTTGGGTATAAATGAACTTGTAAACAAGTTGCTGGAACAGTCCATCCTTATCGGTTTTCCCATCAAAATCGCTGATGTTGCTAATTTTAGTTTTGGCTGGTTCGTGCTTACCGGTTTTAAAATCTACAATGGTCAGTTTCCCATTTTTGAGTTCCAAACGGTCAATTTTTCCGCCAAGTCGGACGTTTAAGGCTTTACCGTTAAGTTCAATTGGTATAACCGTTTCAACTTCTTCCTCTATTGCCAACAGCTTGTATGGTGTCCTGTTAGGGTCGGAACTTAGGGCATTCCTTACCATCCAGTTCACCCTTTCCAGCAGCAACCTATTCCGCCCGTTCAGCTCATCGATATTTCCGTTAAACTTACTAATTTCTTTAAAAGCCCTAAAAACAGTTTCTTCAACTAATCCAAGCTGGTTAAGTCTGTTCTGGACCTGGTCTTTTGTCACTTCTTTACCCACAAAACCGCTATAGATTTGTTCCATAGCTTTATGGAATACGCTACCAATGCCCATGGCATCGAGCTCTTCATCGAGCTCATCGGGGGCTGATATGCCTAACACTCTGTCGAAAAAGAAACTTAAGGAGCAGTTCTTAAATTCCGATAGTGCCGATGGGGAGAGGTACCTGCTACCCTCGGTTGTTTCAAAATACTTACTTAATCTTTTAGCAATGGCCTCATTTTTTGTAACCTCAATAGGTCTTTCGCTATTTACGCCAAGATCAAAGTTTACGGTTACTTCTTTTATGTTTAGGTTTGACTCCATTTGAAGCTGCTTAACAAAGCGACTCAGTTCACCCGATTTTAATCCCTCGGTTATGTTTGTGTATACAAGGTAGATATTTTCGGCGCGTTGCATTAAGCGGTAAAAGTAGTAGGCGTATACCGCATTTTGGTGCTTGTAGTCGGGCAATCCGTATGCTTGCCGTAGGGTAGGCACTATGAACGATGGGCTAAAGTGGCTTCCCGGTAAAAGATTGTCGTTTACCGAAAGAATTACAAGGTTTTTAAAGTCGAGGTTACGGGTTTCCAGGAAACCCATTATCTGTATACCCGAAAGTGGCTCGCCTATAAACGATACTCTTTGCTCAGCTAAAGCTTTGGTTAGGTATGAGCGGAATGTTTTGTTGGAGTATTCTTCATTTATCTCCGATATCACTAGGCCTAACCGTTTTAAGGCTCGATTAATGGTAAGCAGGTATTCAACTTCAAACTTAAGCTTATCGTCGTTAGCATCAATTTCATGGGTTAATCGGCTAATAATTGAGTTAATGCACGTGGCAAGGTAGTTTGCCAGCTCTGAACCCTTGGTTACAGGCTTGAAAATTTGCTCCAGGATGTCGCTTCCACTAAAGGTGTCGGGGGGGATGTTTAGCAATTGCCTATCGATGATTATATCCCTTATCCTATTGGCCTCATCGGGGCATGCAAGTTGAATGTAGGGATGCGATATTATTAGCAGAACATCGCGGTAGTAAAACTTGGTTTGTTTATCGCTCGATTTTTGGAGAGTTAGCAGGGCATCAATAAAAGAGTAGGCCGAAGTTTCGCGCAGCGGATACTCCATGGTAATATTGGCATTACTGTATTTTTCGGGTAATGCCGTGAGCAGCGGAAGTAAAAGTTTCTCGTCGGGTAAAACCACTGCCGTGGTTAGCTCATTAGTGTTGTTAATGTTTAGCTCATCAAGAATATCGGGAACAATTTTGGTTTGTGTTACTTCCGATGGCGATGAGATAAGTGTTACCTTTTTGCTAGAGCCTATATTCCCAATGAAATCAAAATTTGTGTTGTTAAGAGCATTCGGAAACAGCTTAAGATTCTGGCGCATGAATAGTCCTGCCTCGTGATCGACACCAGTTGGGGAGTTTATGTAGTAATTGTCGTAGTCCCAATAGAAAAGCGCTCTTTCTCCACTTTTTAGAAGCAAAAGCAATCGTTGTTCCGACTTGCTTAGTGCATTAAACCCAATAAAAACAAATTTTTGGTTTGGTATGGCTGATGTGCCGCCCTCCAATGCCTTTACGGCTAGCCGGTAAGCTAATCCCTCGTAAGCTATTCCTTCCGATATTAAGCTGTTGGTAAAGGCACTGTAAATTCCGTAAAGATTTGCCCAAATTTTTGAGTAGCGTGAACGAATTAGCGATTCGCCTTCAGATGAAACAAGGTTTAGGAATTTTTCAATTAATTCAATAGTTTCCTTATCAAACTCGTTGAATTGTTGCTCAATTTCCTTAAGGTCGTTGATATTGGTGAATAGCTTTTTGGGGTCAACCAGGTATTTGTCAATCTGGTCGAAATCGGAAAGCATTACATTTCCCCAGAAGTAAAACTCATCGTAAGGTTCAAGGCTGTGGGTGGCCTGGCAATAAGCCTTGTAAAGCTTATAGTTGAGCATTAGCGGATCGGCTGGTTTTACACCAGAATAGCTGAACATCAGGTCGCTAATGGTTGTTGTTTCAGGCAACCAAATAGGTTTAGCAATTTGCTTGCTAAGGTACTTGCTGAAGAAAAGCGATGCCCTTCGGTTTGGAAAAACCAGGGTTAATTTTGAAATATCATTTCCGTGTGTTGAGTATAAATGCTCTGCAACAGTCTCAAGAAATGGTTTCATTGTTTTGGTTATAGTCGGTAAAAGTAAATTGCTTGCTCTTTAGTGCTGTCGCCAAATTGTGTAAAAAAGTTTTCGCTCATCAACTCCTCTTGGGTGTTGGGGTCAAGGTACATAACTGTAACCTTAACCTTTCCAGTATCTTCGACCTTAAACTTAGCGTAGTTGTAAACAAATCCTTTTCCCTTTGGGTTTTGAATCAGCTTGTTTTCTGAGAAAACAACAAAGGCGTGCTCGTTTCCACGTACGGCCTTAGCGGCAAAGTACTCGTAGGTGTCAATGGTCATGCCCCCAATGGCATCGGGCGATTTGTCCTGTAATTCATTGTCAGCAACCAGGGTGCACTTGGCGTAATGTATTACAACCCTTACATTGTAGCCTGTATTCAGGGCTGCCATAAGCTCATCGAAGTTTTTTAACGCCTTGGGCTGAGCAATTGCTGCCGTAAAGGCTGCAAGGGTTATGGCAATTAAAATGCTTACACGTTTCATATTTTGTGTGTTTAAGTTCTTATCGGATTTAGTAACTGGTATTAAAATAATTGTTAGACACTAAAATAGCTTCTTATTTTTAATTCTAAACTTTGCTCTCAAACAATCGCCCTTGCCAGGTATCGCGTTTTTCGAGCACCTTTTCAAATGCAATCATCAGCTGGTCGGTTCTCAGGTTGCCCCAGGGTGGAACTGCCAGGTAGCGGGGTGGCGCTTCGCCAGTAAAGCGTTCAATAACAAAGTTAGGGTTTAACCGCTCAATAAAATCGGCAAGAAAGTTAAAGTATTCGTCCATGCTGAACAGCTTGAACCATTCAGGGTTGGTTGTGTACTGCTGCTCCATAATTGTTCCCTTGATTATTTGCAGCTGATGAAATTTTACGGTGTGTAAGGGTAACTTTGAAATAATATCGGCTTCGGCAAGCATTTGCTCCTGGGTTTCGCCGGGTAGGCCAAAGATGAAGTGGGCTCCTACGCGTATTCCACGTTTACTTGTTTCGTTAATAGCCCAAACCGATTGTTCAAAGGTATGGCCGCGGTTAATAAGTTGCAAGGTCCTGTTGTAGCAGCTTTCCACTCCGTATTCAAGGGCTATGTAGTATTTGCTGTTGAGCTGCTGAAAGTAGTCAAGTTTAGCTTCATCCACACAGTCGGGGCGAGTGCCAATCACTAGCCCAATAATCTTAGGGTGCGAAAGCGCTTCGCTGTAAAGCGCCCTTAACTTCTCCAATGGGGCATAGGTGTTTGAGTAGGCCTGGAAGTATGCCAGGTATCGGTCGGCCCTCCTGTAACGCACTGCATGGAACTCAATCCCCTCCTCAATTTGCTGGGTAATCGATTTTTGTGGTGTGCAGTAGCTGGGGTTAAAGGCATCGTTGTTGCAGTAGGTGCAGCCTCCCAGGCCAACAGTGCCATCGCGGTTTGGGCAGGTGAAGCCTGCATCAATGGTTAACTTTTGAACCCTGCCCCCAAACTCCCTCTTAAAGTAGCCCGAGTAACTATTGTATCGGCGAGTGTCGCCCCAGGGGTAAACTTTAGTCATGTTTATAGCAAATAACCTGATAAAGATAGAAAAACCTTGCCAAACAAAAAAAGGCCGACAATGCCGGCCTTCGGTTTATGTGGTGTGATCATTAAATCTTTGCAAGTTCCTGGTCGAGCAGGGTACGGATTTCCTCCGACGATGGACGGGGTGCATTGGGGTTGATAATTTTACCATTGGCACCAATTAACACAAAGGTTGGGATTCCTTTAATCTGGTAATTCTTGGCGGCATCGGAACTCCAGGCACCATCGGCATGTAGCTGAACGCCACCCAATTTCTTTTCGGTTACCATTTTACGCCAGGCATCCATGTCGTCGTCGAGCGATATCTTCACAAAAACTATCTTTTTCCCCTTGTAGTCTTTCTCAAGCTTGTCCAGGTGAGGAATCTCGCCGCGGCATGGGCCGCACCAGGTTGCCCAGAAGTCAATGTAAACCAGTTTGCCATTGAAGTCGGAAAGTGACACTGACTTGCCGTTTATATCGTTGTAGGTAAAAGTGGGGGCGCTGTTGCCCGGTGCAATTTTTAGTTTTTCGTTGTAAACCGATTGAACCTCCTGTTTGTAAACAGGTGTGGTACAGGCAGCAAGGTAGTTGTTGCAAATATCGTTCAGCTTCCAGAACTCACCAAACTGAATCTCTTCCATTAGGTACTGTTTCTTAACGTAATCCCTGATTTTAGGATTGGTGAAAATGCTGTCGATCATGCTGAAAATAGCAGGAAGACGTTCTTGTGCGGGTTTCGACGATAGTTCCTTGAAGTTCTGAGCCTTTTGAATTCTGAGCTGTGCGTATGTTTCAACAAGCGAAGCGTACTCGTCGTAACTCAGGTGTTCGCCGTTGTTCATGTCCACATTGTCAAAGAATGAGTAATCGGCGCTGTCGGGGTTAAATTCTTCGCCCGATAGGTAGGCCGAGTATTCGGGGTATTGGCTACGTAAGCGTAGCATGAAGTAGCGAACCCGGTTGGCCTCCATCTCAGCAAAGTTTTTGCTTTTGGCCTTTAACGAATCGGTTTTCTGGAATAATTCCTTGCTTATGGAATCAATCTTTAATCCAAATTCGTTGAGGTTTAGCGAGAAAAGGTCGCGCCAACCGCGGAAAATATTTTGAAGTTCCTTGCTGCGTGAGCGTAGGTTTTGGTTCAGTTCACTGTTGCTTCCACTGAAACTAATGCCATCGGCATTATTGGCATCAACTTCAAAGTAGCTGCTATCGCCGGGTTCAAGGTAAAGGGTTGTTTGTATTCGGCCCGATCTAACCTTGAGCATCGCAGGATTGGCCAGGTTTACCTTATGAACAAAAAGCCCATTTTCATTTAGGGCTATGGTATCAATAGCATCGGGGCTAATAACAATCACCTTGTTGTCGGTACCATTTGTGTATCGACCAGCAAGTGTGGTCGGTTTTGGCTCCTTTGAGTCACATGCAACCATAGCGGGTATGGTTAAATAGATTAAATACTTTCGCATTGTTAAACTGGTTTTGGTTAGTATTTAGCTAATTGTTTGGTAAAGTTATTCATAATTACCGGATTTTTGACTTATACCTCCTCGTGTCGGTTTAATTGGAAATACCATAAATATCCCTTCACCCTTGCATAGCCCATGCTGAGTAGTAGTTCTTTGTACTGCTCAACCTGTTTGCGGTGTTTTGGGGTTGGTAATCCAAATTTAAAATCGACAATTACGGCTTGGTTATCGCCAATAAGAACTCGGTCGGGGCGGTAAATATTGCCATCGGTGTTTACTATCGATGCCTCGTTTTTCACCTCCCAGGTGCTGCTGAACCACTGTTTGTAGGGTTCATTGTTTATCATCGATATTAAGCTGTTGTGGACATTTTGCCTTTGGTTTGCAGTAATGTACCCATTCTGAACAGCCCAATCCATGGCCTCATCCAAATCGTCAAGGGTGATAATTTTCGATAGAATGGCATGCATGGCAATACCGTGCTGCAAATCGCCCTTTTGGTCTATTTCGCCCGAATCCACTTTGAACTGCCGGGCAATTTTCCCACGCATGGGATTAATAGGATAATGTTTAATAAGTTTTGTTTCTTCGCCCATATCGTTTAGGTCAACTTTTTTTGTTGACTTTTGACCATAAGTGAAAGCTACCTTTTTCCCATCACTTAACTTTTGCGGACTTAAGCTTGAGCTGTTTGGCAAAAACTTCACAAATTTGTTTTGTTCTACATTTTCCTGGGTTTTGTTGATTTCGTCTTCAGCAAGCTTTTTATCGGTAACCAAAATGTATAGCTCATGCTTAGCACGGGTAAAAGCCACGTATTGCAGGTTTATATCGTCTATCTCTTTGCAGAATTGTTCATCGTAGTAATCGGCTTCAAAGTATGTTTGAGCCAACGCCTTTTTTGGTTTTATTGGTAAAAGCGGGTAATTTTTAAGGATTTCGTTAGGTGTATCGGCCGGAAGCTTAAACCACATTATGCTGTCTTGTTGCTTCTGCTGGTTCTGCAGGTCGGCAAAGGGGAATATGATTATAGGGAACTCTAATCCCTTTGATTTATGGATGGATAGGATGTTGATGGCATTTTCGGTTTCGGCCATAAAAAGACGTTTGCCTTTTCCGTCCTGCTCATACCACTCAATAAACCGGCTTAGCGAAGAAGTGCCCCTGTACGAAAAGTCAATAGCATACTCATGCAGTAGCGATAGGTAGGGTAGGTGGTCATTAATATCGATATCTTGGTCATGGAAGTACTTTTGAATTATTGCTTCAACCATATAACCCAAAGGGTAGAATCGGATAGAGCTCAGCCAATCAAAGGTATCGTCACTATCGGGAAGGAAGATACTTGGCCAGTGGATGGTTGCGTGTTGATTTTTAAGCAATGCAAATTCCTTGCGGAACTGAGCCACGGCAAGGGTGTCCTTTGGGTTTAGGGCGATTTTAAGTGCAGCAACGCACAGCCTTACTGCAGCCGATGAGTTCAGTATTAGCGCATCCTGCGAAACTATTTTGATAAACCCCGATAGCTGGGTGTCGCTCTTGCTTAGCTGAAGCAGGAGTTCGGCCAGCTGTCTTCCTTGCTCGTTTTTGCGCACCAAAAAGGCAATATCGCCTGCCCTGTATCCCCTGTCTTTCAAATCAACAAGTATATTTCTAATGTGATTTGTAAAGTAATCGTTGGCTTCATCGGTCTTTGGTGGCATAAAAGCTACCTCTACATAGCCTTCCGGCTCAAGTTTCTTTACCTCCTGCTTAACGTCGGAATAGAGGTTTTTTAGGTTGAAGGCTGGGTTTTGTGGATTGATAGTATTTTCCCATTCGTTGATTTCGATGGCTTTTTGAAAGAAATGGTTGTTGAATTCAACAATCGTTCTTGCGCTCCGGTAGTTAACCGTTAGCTGCTTAACCTGTGGGTAAAACTGTCGCTCGGCCTCAATTCCGGCCATAATACGCCAATCGCTGTTGCGCCAACGGTAAATTGATTGTTTAACATCGCCTACCACCATGCTAAGTCCGCTGCTCCCTAAGCTGTCGGCAATGAGTGGTTCAAAGTTGCGCCACTGCAGCTGCGATGTGTCCTGAAACTCATCGAGCATGTAACTGGTGTATTTAGTTCCAATCTTTTCGTAGATGAAAGGGGTGTCCGTTT
>JAGPEQ010000076.1 GCA_018056955.1 Bacteroidales bacterium
GCTGAAATTATTATGAATACCCTTCCGGTTTGCTCAGTCCGCAAAATGAGTTACTCTACATTTTCCATTGTTGATATTGACCACAACGGCGAAACTCGCATACTGGAGTACGACAACCCTCAATGCCTGATCATGCGGGGAACCGAGGAACTTGAACCAGAGTGGCAATGCATAATCCTTAACAGCGAAAAAAATGCGGGTAAAGAGTTAAAGTTCTGCTCGTTTGTTCCGCAAAAGGAAGACCGAATAATCCTTTGGACCGATGGAGTTGCTCAATCCGGACTGGGCTCAGCCGATTACCCTTTCGGCTGGGGCGACGAGGCACGCGAATTTGTGAAACGAATGGTTAAAAATGAACCCGATATTTCGGCCCGGAAGCTAAGCACCAAGGTGGTAAATATGGCCAGCCTCAACGATGGATATCATCCCAAGGATGATACCTCGTGTGTAACAATATACTTCCGTAACCCCAGAAAACTCCTTATTTGCACTGGCCCTCCCTACGAAAAGGAGAACGACACGAAGCTTGCCAAGATATTTGACACCTTTGAGGGGAAAAAGGCAATTTGCGGAGCTACTACAGTTGATATCATTGCCCGGGAGCTAAAACGAAGTGTTGAGGATAGCTTAGAATTTACCGATCCTGATTTGCCTCCAATTAGCCAAATGGAGGGAGCCGATCTTGTTACCGAAGGTATTTTAACCCTTAGCAAGGTTAACACCATTCTTGAATCGTATAACGAGAACACAAACCTTGGTAAAGGCCCTGCCGATGAACTTGTTAAACTTATTTTGGAAAGCGATAGCATTGAATTTGTGATTGGAACCTGTATAAACGTTGCACACCAGGACCCAAACTTACCTGTTGAACTGGAAATACGAAGGACTGTGGTAAAGCGAATTGCCAATATACTTCAGGATAAGTTCTTAAAGGAGGTTAAACTCCAGTTCCTATAGAAGGCTTAGGCTGCTTTTACCATTTTTGGAATATCAATATTTTAACCTAACAAGTAAATAATTAGTTCAACTGTTGACTTTTACCAACATTTTTACAATATTTACGTTAAAATCATTGTTAATCCTTAAAACTATGCGCAGCTTTAGGTTTTTCCTTTTGAACATGCTTATTGCTACTTACTTTTCAGCTGTAAGTTACGGCCAGGATTGGAATTCAATTTTCACTCTGGAAACCGACGCTGAATACTACATGGCTGAGGGAAACTTTTCTAAGGCAGCCGACACCTATGTAAAAGCCCTAAAAAAATTTCCTGAAAGTGCCAACCTTAAATTTAAAATTGGATACTGCTTGCTCAAAACCCCCGACAGAAAATCGGAAGCCATTAGCTACCTTGAAGAGGCTGTAATGAAAATTTCGGATAAATATGATGCAAAATCATTAAAGGAGCCCAACGCCCCCCCCGAAGCCCTTTATCAGCTTGGTATGTCATACATGTATCAAAATGATTTTGACAATGCGCTAAAATCGTTCAGAGAGTATCAGGGTTACATCAAACCTAAAGATGAACATGCTAAACTCATGGCCGAGCATGCAATAGCGAGTTGTGAAAATGCAAAGAAATTTCAAAAAAGCCCAATAGGCATTAAATACAACCGGTTAGGTCCTGATTTTAATAATGAAAACGACAACTTTAATGCTGTGGTATCGGGCGATGGAAGTACGCTTGCTTACACTACCCGCACCTCCTCAGGCAATAAAATATTTGTTGCCAAAAAAGGGGAGGATGGCTTGTGGGCTAAACCAGTTGATATAACCCGCAACCTGGGTAGTAAAAACCTGACCACATCATACCTATCGTATGAGGGAACTGAACTTTACCTCATAGAGAATGACCCTAGAAATTCGGAAATTGTAGTAAGTTTTTTACAGAAACGAAAATGGTCATCGCCCGTAAAGGCAGCCAAACCCATTAACTCAAAATTCAACGAAACCCATGTATGCGTTACCCGCGATGGGAATACCGTTTACTTCACTAGCGATCGCAAGGGCGGTCAGGGCGGATACGACATATGGGCTTCTACAATCAATAACGGTAGATGGAGCGATCCCATAAACCTTGGCCCCAACGTTAACACCCCTTTCGATGAGGCAACCCCATTCCTTTCACCCGATGAAAAGTATCTTTTTTTCAGCTCACAGGGGCACAATACCATGGGCGGATTCGATGTGTTTTTTACCAACCTACAAGGAAGTCCTAATGTTAAGAATGCAGGGTATCCTTTAAATACTACCGACGACGAAATCTTTTACTTTCCAACCGGCTTATCATCGGGTTATATTGCAAAATTCAGTCCCGATGGTTTTGGGAAACTTGACATTGCCGAGGTTGAAATAATCCCCATGGTTGATGTTAAGCTTAACCTCATGCTTGCCGACAATGCTCCTCTGGATAAATACTACAACGTTAACGTTACAAATAATTCTACAGGTGAGATAGTAGAAAAACAGTCAGTAAAAGGTAAAACACAGCTTAGCCTAAAGGTAAAACCCGGCGATTATACTGTAACTGCTCAGGGCGAAGGCTTTGAGGAAACTAAAACCCCACTTAGCATTCCAGCCAAGCCCGATAAATCGGAATACCAGGCAAGCCTAATGTTAAACCCGAGAGTAGTTCAGCAGCCCGTTGCCCAACTTGAACCCCCCAAGGAAGAACCTAAGCCCGAAGTTAAACCTGAGGTAAAACCTGAACCCAAGCCTGAAGTAAAACCTGAGGCTAGAGCTACCGATAAACCTAAGGCTGTTGAACCCGAACCCAAAAAAGAACCGGTTGTAAAACAAGCCCCAAAAAAGGAACCAAAACCTGAAGTTGAAAAGCCAAAGCCTGAACCAAAGCCTGCTAAGGCATTGCCCCCAACCCCTCCCCCAACAGCAGCACCAACACCCAGAATGGACTTCAATAAAACCTCATCAACAAGAACTCTTGCTAAACCAACATACTCTGTGCAGCTAATGGCCTCACTATATCCTGTTGACTATAATTACTTTAAGCTCGACAGCATTAGCGTAACCATTTCGCCCGATGGTTACTATAGGTATAGTGTAGGAAATACTGATAATATCAAAGAGATTGAAGAGCTACAGCAGAAAGTTCGTGGTCACGGGTATAGCAACGTATGGGTAAGAATAAATCGGGAACACCCGGGATATACCATTCAATTCCTAGCATTACAGAAGCCTAAAAGCATAAAGCAGTTTACTGAACTTTCCGATGTAATGGTTTACCGTGGAAACGATGGAGTGTATCGTTACTGTGTTGGAAAGTATTCCACACCCGAAGAAGCCTCTTCGGACCTAGCCAAGATTACTGGATTAGGCTATTCGGGGGCATTTGTCCGTGAACTAGGGAAATAAAGTTTAGAAAGAAAGTATAAAGGCTGCCTAAATATTAGGCAGCCTTAAATATTTAACGAATTGAGGCCCGAAATGGAATTCTCAATGATAATGAAATATTTCGACCAGGATTATAAAGATCAACCTCCTTTAATGTTGACAAGTGATCAACATACTTTTTATCGAGTAAATTTTGAACTGTTAAATTTACTTCAAGAGGTTGATTGCCCAACCTAAAACTACTCCCCATTGATAAGTTAACTAATATATAATCTGGCGTTACTGTTTCACCTGGATCTATATTATTTTGGGCAAACGCATAGTTAATCGCTATCAGCAAGTATGGTTTACTTCCTAAAGCAAACTTCTTTCCCATAAAACCGGTCTCAAAAGTTAGCTTATTAGCTGGAATAAAAGGGAGGTATTCTCCATTACGTTTCTTGCCAATCACCAAAGAATAATTAGTTTTAAAATGGAGCCACTGAACCGATTTGGGGTGAAAATGAAGACCTAATTCACCTCCATACAAGTAAGCGTCATCCTGCGAATACCGATACTCTGGTAAGCCTCCGTTCAATGCACCAGTGGGAGCAATGTAAATGTAATTTCCTATTGAATTAACAAAACCGGCAACATCGGCTAAAAAGTTATCATTGTGATAATGAGCACTGACATCGTACTCAACAGATTTCTCAGGTTTAAGGGAAATGTTGCCAACTTCGTAGCGACCCTCATGGGGGCCATTTGATGTAAGTTCTGCTAGGTTTGGATTTCGGTAAGCAGCAGCGCCATTTGCTCGTATTAAAAAGTATTCATTTAATCTATAGGTTGCGCCAACAGAACCAGTAATATTATTATACTTCCTGTCTACACTTGCTCTATACTCAGGTTCACTTGGAATACCAACCTCATTGGATTTAATTTGCTTTGCATCAAACCTCAATCCAGCTTGAAATCGAAACCTATTAAAGGAACGTTGTGCTAATCCAAAGATTGAGTATCCTGAACTAAATGCATTGGGAAGAAGTATGGTTTCGCGGTTATTGATGTTTATATTCCATTGGTTCACACCCTGTGCACCTAAAATGTAATCGTTGCCTGGATTTGAAGGGAACAATACCTTAGCCTCGTAAATTAAAGTTGTTAGACGCATTTGTAATTCGTACTCATTTGGGTTACCTAAATGGGCAAGTTCAGTTGATTGCAACGAAGTATTAAAATCGACCTTTGTTTTACCCAAAAAGATTTTGGATTGCTGGGAAACCAGATGGGTGCCAAACTGCTGGTAATAAAGTGAGGGTTTTCGTCCCCGACTAGCAATTAAATCAATGGCTTCCTCTTCCACCAGTCCTAACTTTTGCATGTTGTAGTCATAATAAATGTTTGTTGACAACATTTTTCCATTAAAACCCCCATTGAGTTTAACCGAATGCTCATAAAATCTGGAGTTTGGAACAAACTCTCCCCCACCCTGCAGGTAATCGGAATGAGTTTTTTGACCTACCCGTATTCCTCCATGAAATTGATTATCTGAAACTTTGAATCCTAAATTATTGACCATACCCAAAGAATTTGAGAATAGTTGCAAGTTGTAGTCCCCCTCCAGCTTACCAACAGTAGCCGGTCTCTCTTTAATAAAGTTAAGTACCCCACCTATGGCATCGGAACCAAAAAGTAGCGAGGCAGGTCCTTTTATGACCTCAACCGTCTCAATACCAAACTCATCGATTCCTAATGGGTGATGGTTTGAATACTGATAATTTTCGAATCGAACGCCATTGTTGAGCACCAACACATCGTTCATGGATAGACCCCTGATAACGGGTTTAGCAACACCATTCCCTTTACTTATCATGTCGATTCCAGGCACCGTAGTAAGCAGCTCCATAAAATTCGGCGATTTTATCAAGTGATGCTCATTTAACCTCAGAACTTCAATCTTTACTGCATTCTGGTGCTGTGTTGTACTATATCCAGTGGATACAACCACCCTTTCGGCCTCAACACTTGCAGGAATAAGAACAACATCTAATTCGAATTGCGTCTTCCCTAAAGTAACCGGTACAATTTGACTAGCGTATCCAATATGCGAAATCTGAATATCAAACTTACCGTTTGGTAAACCCGTAAGTTCAAATTCCCCGCTTGAATTTGTTGAGGTACCTTTTACCAACATTGGAATAAAAACATTAGCTCCCTCAAGGGGAATCTTGTTCTCATTGTATACTATTCCTCTTATAATATTTTGCGCCAAAACATTATTTCCAAGGACAAATACAGTTATTATGAATAACTTTATTAATCTCATGTCAAAATATTTTTACTAGTTTATTTACTTTTTAACTAAACAACTTTTAAACTGGCATGATACCAGCATATCAATTAGATTAAAAAAAAACTTCATATGCGATTACAACATAACAATCAATGTTATATCATAATACATCCAATACAGTTAATCATTGATTACTTGAGTAAATTATAACCCCAATATGTTAATATGAAAGATTACTAGAATATATTAAATGGTGGCGCACGTATTTTTATTAATTCAAAACTATCAATACCAACATTGAGAGTTATTAAATCCGATATTTCTGAAATAATATTTAAATAAATCTCAACCTTAGGTAAAACAACTTTAGGGTCAAAAACTATTAACTCATACTGAAAAACTAAACATTTATCGTGGTAATGAGTAATATTTATTGATGAATTATGGTGCTCATTTTTATGGTTATGATGATGAAATAGTGAATCGCCTATCTTTGAAACAATAGGTAGCAGAAAAAGTGTCAGAAGAATAAGGGAATGTTTTGTTTTGCCCTTTTTCATTAAATAGATATATTTATCTTAAAACCTACCAAAAATCGATTTGTTCAATTGCTATTCTTCAACAGTAAGCTCATAACCCCCTTTTACAAGCACATTTGAAAGGGTTGAATCAAATACTTGAACAATGGTGTCCTGAATTAACCCAACCTGTATAGGAACTTTTTTAAAAAAGTAGCTCAGTGAATCGCTTCCATTCAGGGTGTAAACCATATGCCCAGTCTCAATTTCATGCAATGCTGTTCTTGGCAGTGCCCAACCTTCAACAAAATTGGTGAAAACCTTAGCAGAAACCCTTGTGCCACTTATCAAAACTAAATTTGCGGGTAAAATTATAGATGCAAAACATTCAACAGCCTTATTTTCAGTGTTGGCATCGAGCCCAACAGAAATAACGCTTCCATAAACTTTACCACCTCCAGGCAAACTAATTTCAACTTTTTGTCCGGGTTTTATTGAGTTCACTTGGTTCAGAAAAATAAAAAACTTTAATAGTAGGCTTTGGGTATTAATTACTTCGGCCAAGGGCTCATAGGTTGTTACGGGCTTACCAATTGATGTTTCTACCCTAGCAACTGTGCCCTCAATAGGGGAAACCAGGTATGCCTCGTTTGAAAATTCTCCTTTAATTATTTCATCGGGATTTAGCCCTAACTTACTAAGCAAAATTCGGTGGGAGTGTAGCTTGGCATCAAGAATTCGGTATTCGCTTTCGGCTTGTAAAAGTTCTTTTTGCGAGGCTATTCCCTCCTTTGATAGTTGTGATATCCTTTCAAAGTTAGCCTTTGCTATTCTATGCTGATTGTAGGTTTCAACAAACAAGGTTTGAGTATTTAAAATCTCGGGTCCATCTATTGCAATAAGTGCTTGCCCCTTCTTTACTACTGACGATGGGACTACTTTCACAGACTTAATAACTCCACCAATGGGTGAGGTAATGTAAGCTTTGGCATTGGGGCTTGGTTCAATAACGCCTTGTACGGCAATTTCGCTGGCAAATTTTACCATTGTAGGATTGCCAATTGCCATATTCATTGCTTTAAACTGCTCAACAGAAATTACAACCAAGCTATCGGTTGGCTGATTTTCATCGCTTTTATTATTTTTTCCAGAGCAAGACATTAGCAATACTCCAAAAGTTATAATTAATAAAATATTAATCTTCATCATACCTCAACTTAAAAATATTTAACTTTTAAACCTTACATAGTTACTTGCGAAAAAGATTCCAAAACTTTAACCCATTAAAACGTTCAAATACTGCATAAAGCAACGGAAGCGCTATCATGGTAAGTAAAGTAGAAGTAATAAGCCCACCTATTACAACCGATGCAAGCGGGCGTTGCACCTCGGCGCCAGCCGATGTAGATATAGCCATGGGTAAAAAGCCCATGGCAGCAGCCGAAGCGGTAAGTAAAACGGGTCTTAACCTATCGCGGGTTGCTCTCATTATGCGTTCCCTCAAATTTTCTACTCCCTCATCCTTTAGCTCCTTAAGATGTTCAATAAGCACTATTCCGTTAAGAACTGCAACCCCAAAGAGAGCAATAAAACCAACCGCCGCCGAAATGCTAAAGGGCATTCCCCTAAACCATAGCATCAATATTCCGCCTATTACAGAAAGGGGCACCGCGGTATATACCAGGATAGCATCCTTAAGCGAATGAAAAGCAAAGTGAAGGAAAATAAAAATTAAAGCCAAGGCTACCGGAACAGCCACTAACAATCGCTTGCGAGCATTTCGAAGATTCTCAAACTGACCGCCATACTCAACATAATAACCAGCAGGCAACCTAAGCTTACTGTCAAGAATTTTCTGTATGTCCTTAACAACCGATTCCAGGTCGCGATTGCGAACATTAACACTTACTACAACCCTGCGATGAGTATTATCACGGGAAATTTTTGCTGGGCCTTTGGAATATTCAACTTGAGCCAGTTCACCCAAAGGTACTAATCCCCCACCAGGAACCGATACCAAAAGATTTTTTACATTGTCAATATCATGTCTATAGCTATCGGATAATCGGACTACCAAATCAAAACGCTTTTCGCCCTCAAAAATATTACCAGCTGTTGCCCCTGCAAATGCTGCCGAGACCACTCTGTTAAGCTCTGTAACCGATATACCATAAACCGAAAGTTTATCGCGGTTATACCTGATGCTAATTTGGGGTAATCCTGCCGTTTTATCCATTATGATATCAGCAGCCCCGGGTACACCATCAATAAGTTTAGTAACCTCAATTGCTTTGGCATTGAGCACACCCAAATCCTCGCCAAAAATTTTTATAGCCAAGTCAGCTCTAACCCCTGTTATTAACTCATTAAAGCGCATCTCAATGGGTTGGGTAAACTCATACTCTACATTTGGGATTACCGAGAGTGCCTCCTTAAACCGGTTAGCAAGTTCCTCCTTGCTTTTAGCGCTAACCCAATACTTTTTGGGTTTAAGTTTGATTATCATATCAATTTCTTCCATCGACATGGGGTCGGTGGGCACCTCGGCTGCACCAATTCTACTCACAATCTTATCGACCTCAGGAAATTTCTCAATCAGAATCTTTTCCATCATGGTGGTTAGCTCTGTGGTTCGGGTTAATGAGGTTCCCGTTTTTAGCACAGGCTGAATAACAAAATCGCCCTCATCAAGTGTTGGAACAAACTCTGCACCTAGGCGGGTGAAAACCCAACCGGAAAAAAGCAACATGGCAAAGGCTAAACCCAACACCCATCGTTTATTATTATATGCCCATTCAATTACAGGTTTATAGGAGGAATGCAGCAACCACATAACCCATCGGGTAACAGTCCAATTACTTTTCTGCGGACGCAGAAAAAGCGATGCTGCCACGGGTAACCAAGTAAACCCAAAAAACATAGCTCCTAGCAACGCAAAGCTAAACGACAAGGCCATTGGCCTGAACATCTTTCCTTCAACTCCTGCAAGCGAAAGGATTGGGATAAATACTATAAGTATGATGATTTGACCAAATATTGCCGAGTTCATCATTTTTGATGCGCCCTGGAACGAGATGGTATCAAAAATTTTCTTACGCTCTGTGTTTTCAATACCAGTAATTTCATTGGACCTCAGCGTGAGTTTCATTACAATGAATTCAACAATAATTACAGCCCCATCTATAATAATTCCAAAGTCAAGCGCGCCAAGGCTCATCAGGTTGGCATCGATACCAAAGATATACATAGCTGAAATGGTGAATAGCAATGCCAGTGGAATAAGCGATGAAATCACCAGTGCGGCCCTTAAATTCCCGAGTATCAGTAAAACCACCAGGAAAACTATCAAGCAGCCAAATATCAGGTTCTCAAGTATAGTGTTAGTAGTTTTTGAGATTAACTCGCTGCGTTCCACAATGGGGTTAATATAAACCCCCTCGGGTAAATGCTTTTGTACCTCGGCAACACGCTGCTTAACCGCTTCAATCACTTTATTAGAGTTAGCGTTTTTAAGCATCATTATTTGCCCCATAACCTTTTCGCCCTGACCATTTGCAGTAATGGCACCAAACCTGTTGGCATGCCCCTCCTGCACCTTAGCCACATCGGCAATACGAACTGAAATACCATTAATTGTGGAAATAGGTATTTGCTCAATATCAGCAAGTGACTTCAACAACCCCTCGCCGCGAACAAAGAAACTTTGATTATCGCGCTCAATGTAAGCACCACCGGCTACGCCGTTGTTTTGTTCCAAAGCGTTAAGAACATCAATGATAGACACTCCATACTGGGCTAGTTTTTGCGGATCGACAGCCACCTCATACTGTTTGAGGTATCCACCCCAGGTATTCACCTCAACAACACCAGGAATGCCGGATAGCTGACGTTTTACAAACCAATCCTGAATGGTTCTTAGGTCGGTGGTGGTGTACCTGGTCTCATATCCTGGCTTTACGTCGAGCACATACTGGTATATCTCCCCCAAACCGGTTGAGATAGGCCCCATGTCAGGTTCACCAAAACCTTCCGGAATATTGGCTGCTGCCGCTTTAAGCTTTTCAGCTATTAGCTGCCGGGGCAGGTAAGTTCCCAGATTCTCCTCGAACACAATGGTTACAACAGATAAGCCAAATTTTGAAATCGATCGTATCTCTTTCACTCCCGGAAGATTTGACATCTCGAGCTCAACCGGGTAGGTAATGAACTGCTCAACGTCCTGGGTCGATAGGTTGCGGCTGGTGGTTATAACCTGAACCTGGTTATTGGTAATATCTGGAACCGCACCAACAGGGATTTGGGTTAAAGCATATACACCAAATAGCGCTATGGTTAGTGTTAGTAAGATTATAATTAGCTTGCTGTTAATACTAAATCTTATAATCCTTTCAATCATCTTAATTTATATATTAACACATCTACATTAAACAATATTTCTTTTTAAATGGTTCAAAAAGGCATTATTAAACCTTGATTCCCATAACTAAAACATCGTCAGTTTGCTCAGTAAAACCTCGCCACTGATCAAAGGTAATGGATAGCAACTGCTCAATGTATGTATGCGGTTGCTGGTTGTTATCAACCAGTAAACTCTTAAGACGTGCCGACGAGAATTTTTGTCCCGTTTCAGCCCCAAACTGATCGCAAAAGCCATCGGTGAATGCAAAAATCAGATCGTTCTTTGAGAGTTTTACCCGTTGATTATTGTAAAGTACCTTTTCCTTATCCCACCCAATGCGGTAGATATCAGGTTTTAATTTTACCACCTCCCCACCGCTGATGTAGTAAAGGGGTAGCTTAGCTCCGCTAAAATCTAACTCCAATGTATGATGGTTGAAAATAGCCAAGGCTATCTCCATGCCATCGTGAATGCTTTTTTGGGATTGGGTAAAGAACTCAACAACGTGAGCGTTGGTAATGGTAAGAATTTGTGCAGGATTTTGATAATCACACTCCTTTACTGCATTCCTAAGAGCATTCTCGCAAATAACGCTGACAATGGCACCGGGAACACCATGCCCAGTACAATCGGCCACAGCAAAAACCGATACGTTTTTATGGTGACAAAACCAGTAAAAATCGCCACTAACAAAATCCTTGGGACGGTAAAAGATAAAGGCATCGTTAAAATATTTCTTAAAATCATCTACACTAGGCAACATTGATGTTTGCAAAAACTTTGCATACATAATACTATCCATTATCTGCCTGTTCTTATCATCAACAATATCGAGTTGTTCCCTGAGCTCCACGGTGCGCTGTTCAACCATAGCTTCAAGTTCCTCTTGCCTTTCCTTTAAATATTGTATCCTACGATTCACATACCAGTAAATTAACAACCCAATGGCAATGATTGATAAAAGCCTAAACCACCATGTTGCCCAGAACGGTGGAGCAATATATATTGGCATCGATATAACCTCGCCCGACCAAATGCCATCGCTATTGGCTGCTTTCAGGTGTAAACGATAAGTTTTCCCGGGCTGTAGGTTACTATAAACCGCCTGCCGGTTCTTGCTCTCAACCCAACTGTTATCAAGTCCTTCCAAAAACCAGGCATACTTTACACCCTGTGGGTTTTTAAAACTAACACCCGCAAATTCAAAGGTTAAATGGTTTTGCCAGTAACTAAGTTTTAGCTGGGAAGGGAGTCCGGTAAGCTCATCAATGTCAGAGGCATAATCGGCCCAAGGGGTGGGTTGCGAGCGTAGGAGTAGATTGGTAATGCTCACCTTTGGGGGAATGTTATTAATTTTATCGAGGCTCTTCTGGTAATGGGCAAGTCCGCCGTTTGTGGCTATCCAAAAGCCATCATATCCATCGGCTAACACGCCATTTAGGTTGATTTCTAAATCGGGTAAACCCTCGCTGGAGCCATAATGCCTCAAATCTATTTTGCCCTTGCTATACTCAGCGAGGCTAAGCCTATCCAATCCCAGGTTGGTTCCAATCCAAAGGTAATCGCTATCGGCATAGAGTACGTAAATCAGATTTGATGAAACACCATCGGTCTCCTTAATCTGCTTTATGTTTGAACCATCATAGTGAAAAACCCCGCTATTCCGTGTTCCAAACCATATGTCACCTTTAAAATCTTGTACTATTGTTGATATTTCAGCGTTTTTATCGATACCAGTAAACTTAAAGGGTTTGTCGTTTTCAATAAAGAAAATACCGTTGAACCGGGTTCCTACCCACATTCGCTTTCTTA
>JAGPEQ010000013.1 GCA_018056955.1 Bacteroidales bacterium
ACATTGCAAATACTAGATATACAAAGACTTTCTTTACCTCCCCCCCCCAAAAAAGAAGAGGGGCATTTGCCCCTCCTCTTTGTTAATCATTCATATTACTTATACTCCTTTGGCATTACCTCGCCTTTTAGCACCATGAGCCCATTCATGGCAAGGGCTTGCATCTCATCTTCACCGGGGTAAACAGCAACTGGTGCAATAAACCCAACCATCTCCTTAACGTAATCAACCAGGTCAGGATTGTGTGCAATACCACCGGTAAGAATAATTGCATCAACCTTACCTTTCAGCACTGCAGCCATGGAACCAATAGCTTTACCAATGTTATAGGCCATAGCATCCTGAAGGAGTTTAGCCTTAGCATCGCCGGCACGAGCTTTTAGCTCAATTTCATATGCATCGTTGGTTCCAGCATGGGCAACCAATCCTCCCTTACCGGTAAGCATCTTTTTTACCTCATCGTAGGTTACCTCACCGCTAAAGCAAAGCTTTGCAAGCTGACCAGCAGGTACAGTTCCAGCACGCTCAGGTGAGAAAGGTCCATCGCCATCGAGGGCGTTGTTTACATCAATTACCCTGCCCTGACGATGTGCACCCACCGATATACCTCCCCCAAGGTGTGCGATAACAAGGTTGAGCTCCTCGTACTTTTTATCGATACTTTTTGCATGCAAACGGGCAATGGCCTTCTGGTTTAGAGCATGGAAGATAGATACCCTTTTGAAACGGGGATGGCCTGAAATGCGAGCAACATCCTCCATCTCGTCAACCACCACCGGGTCGGCAATGTATGCCTTAGCCGAGGGTAACGAACGGGCAATATCGTCGGCAATTAAAGCGCCAAGGTTACTGGCATGCTCGCCCATTATGCTGTTGCGTAAGTCAACTTTCATTTGCTCATTAACCTCGTAAACCCCCGATTCAATGGGTTTTAGCAGTCCACCACGACCAACTACCGCCGATATTTTGTTAACATCAATACCAGCCTGTTTCAACTCCTCAAGAATAATTTCCTTACGGAAACTGAACTGGTCGGCAATGGTCTTAAACTTTGCCAAATCGTCGGCCGAGTGTTTGATGTTTTTCAGGAAAATGTTTTTATTATTCCGGAATACGGCAATTTTGGTTGACGTGGAACCGGGGTTGATAGCCAGTATTTTATATTCTTCCATGCTAATTATAATATTTTCAGGTTACTGGTTTGTACTATTTTGCAGCGTTGGCAGCAAGGGCGATTGAATACATTTTTGATTGTACGCTGTCGCCACGTGATGTTAGCACGCAAGGCACTTTTGCGCCCATAACCATGGCTCCAAGTTCGCCCTTAGCAAGCTTTGTGCAGGCCTTAAAGAATACATTACCCGATTCAATATTTGGGAAAAGTATGCAGTCGGCATCACCGGCAACCTCACCTGAAACCTTTTTAATCTGAGCCGATTCCTTATCGATTGCCACATCAAGGGCAAGAGGTCCATCAACAATGGCACCCTTTATCTGACCCCTATCGGCCATTTTTGAGATAATGGCTGCATCAACACATGCCTGCATACCTGCCGACATTTGCTCAGTTGCAGCATTGAGGGCTACCTTTGGCATTTCAATGCCAAGTGAATGGGCGGTTTGGATGAGGTAATTGGTAATGGCTATCTTTTGGTTCAAATCTGGAGCAGGAATGATTGCCACGTCGCCAACTATAAGAAGTTTGTGGTATGTGGGCACCTGAACAACGGTAACATGGCTTAGCACCGCCTTAGGAGGTAGTAAGCCATTCTCCTTGTCCAAAATGGCACGCATGTACTTATCGGTGCTAACGAGACCTTTCATCAGTACATCGCCTTCACCCTTATTAATAAGCTCAACAGCTTTGCGGGCTGCTTTCATCTCATCGGCTTCCTGAACAACGCGGAACTTTGAAAAATCGATATTGTGTTCGCCGCAAACTTTCTTGATGGTTGCCTCATCGCCCACCAGAGTGGCATCAACAATACCCATGTCAATAGCCATGCTAACAGCCTCAATGGTGTGATGGTCGTTAGCATAAGCTGCTACTAATCGTTTACGGGGTTTGCTACGAAGAATATCGAATAGCTGATCAAGTTTTTCTACTCTCATGGCTTTATCGCATTTTGTGTTTATACTACTTTTTAAGTTCTTTTACAATGTTTGCCGTATCGGTGGCAATCACAAGCTCCTCGTTGGTGGTGATTACCATCACTTTAACCTTTGAACTAGGTTTGGTTAGCAACTTATCCTTACCGCGCACACCTTTATTGGCTTCAGAATCAAAATCGATACCCATGAAATCGATAGCGGTTGAAACCTTTTCGCGGAGAATTGGATCGTTCTCGCCTATACCACCGGTGAAAATGATAAGGTCAACACCATCCATTGCAGCAGCGTAAGCTCCAACATACTTTTTAACGCGGTAGTAGTACATATCGAGTGCAAGCTGAGCACGCTCATTGCCCTGAGCAGCGGCATTTTTCAGGTCTCTCATATCGGACGATAAACCCGATATACCAAGCACCCCACTCTTCTTGTTAATTACGTCATTAACCTCTTTAATGCTTAAGTTCTCCTTTTCAGCAAGGTAAAGTAAAATACCAGCATCAACATCACCGCTGCGGGTTCCCATTATTAGACCTTCTACTGGAGTAAAACCCATTGAGGTATCAACTGATTTACCATGCTTTATTGCAGCTATTGATGCGCCATTACCTAGGTGACAGGTAATGATTTTCTGGCTCTCGAAATCAACACCAAGTATGCGACATGCCTTTTGGGCTACATACTTATGGCTTGTTCCGTGAAAGCCATACCTACGGATTTTATACTTATCGTAGTAGTCATGAGGAATAGCGTAGAGGTAAGCATATTTAGGCATGGTTTGATGGAACGATGTATCGAATACAGCTACCTGGGGAACGCCCGGGAGTAGCTTTTCCATGGAAAGAATCCCTTTAAGGTTGGCAGGATTGTGAAGGGGGGCAAGCTCTATACACTTTTCAATTTCACTCTTGGTGAAATCGTCAATTAAGCTACTCTTGGTGAAAAATTCACCACCATGAGCCACACGGTGTCCAACAGCAGTAATCTCATTTAAACTCTTAATTACGCCATGTTTTTCGTTAACAAGCGCCTCAAGAATAAGATTAATACCGGTTGTGTGATCGGGGATGCTGGTAACCACCTCGTACCTATCCTTACCCTCAGGCTTGTGAGTAAGAATAGCATCGGTAAAACCAATACGTTCAACAATACCCTTAGCTAGTAACTGACCATCATTGGCCATGTTTAGCAGCTGATACTTAATGGATGAACTTCCGCAGTTCAGAACGAGAACAATCATTGTTTTATTATTTTGATAGTCAAACAATTAGTTAATTCAATTTACATACGCAAAATTAGGAATAAATACCTTCACCTTCAAAGCATTTAAGGCTTTTTAAAGCATTAACTGGTTGATTTATAGTAAAACAGGCGTTTAAAACACCTCTAACACTCTGAATTACATTGCAATATGTAGCATATGTTTTTCAACATGGTATTTTTTTTTCTTGAATTGCTTACGATGTTATACCCAGTTTTATATTTTTTCAAAATCAAATCATTAGAATCAAAATTACGGGAAGAAAATCATAGAAAAATAAATTGCTTTAAGTTTGTATGAATTTTTAAAGAGGTATGAAAGATTTGGAAATCAAAATAAATGAGCTGAGCGATCTGCTAAGCTGCGAGGTAAAGTGGGACGAATCCACTCTTATTCAGTATTCAACCGATGCATCGGCATACAAGGAGAAACCTTATGCTGTAGTTTGGCCACAAGATGTAAATGATATCCAACAGGCTATTCGCTTTGCCAAAACGCATAAAATACCAGTTATTCCCCGTGCAGCAGGAACCTCGTTGGCGGGACAGGTAGTTGGCAAAGGCATTATTATTGATATCTCAAAGCATTTCCGCAGATTCATCAACCTTGATATTGAAAAGAGAAGGGTTACCGTTGAACCCGGTGTTATACTCGATGAGCTTAACCTCTTTCTTAAACCACATGGTTTATTCTTTGGCCCTGAAACATCAACATCAAATCGGTGTACCCTCTCGGGTATGGTGGGCAATAACAGCTGCGGCTCACATTCTTTGGTATACGGGAGCACCCGCGATCATCTTTACTCAGTAAAAATGGTACTCGACGACGGAAATGAATACCTTTTTGGAGAGGTAAATAAAACCGAATACGATGAAAAACTAAGGCTTTCAAATCGCGAAGGGGATATTTACCGTTACATACATAACCTTATAGGTAATGAGCAAAATCAAAAGTTAATTACTTCGAATTTTCCTGATCCCAGTGTAAAACGTCGGAATACGGGCTATGCCCTGGACACGTTTATTGGAACAGTGGCTGCTGGTGGTGAATTACCGCTTAACCTTGCAAAATTGATTGCCGGGAGTGAAGGAACTTTTGGCATTATCACCGAAATAACCCTAAACCTGGTACCTCTTCCCCCTAAGGAAAAAGCTGTAGTCGCTGTACATTTAAAAAATCGCACCGATGCCTTCAAGGCAAACCTTATAGCCCTGAAGCACAAACCCTGGGCTGTGGAACTAATGGACAACATTATCCTGGATTGCACTAAGGGCAATATTGAGCAGCAAAAGAACCGCTTTTTTGTTCAGGGCGACCCGGGAGCCATACTTATTGTTGAATTCTTTGCCGATAGTAAAGGCGAAATTGAAAGCGCTGCCCAGAAAATGGAAAGTGATATGCGTGAGGCAGGCTACGGTTATCATTTCCCAATTATTTGGGGTGCTGAAACCTCAAAGGTTTGGAATCTGCGTAAGGCTGGACTTGGTGTATTATCGAATGTTGTGGGCGATGCAAAACCCGTTTCGCTTATTGAAGATACTGCGGTTCCTGTTGAAAGGCTACCCGAATACATGGACGATTTCGAAAAAATAATGCAACGATATGGGCTTGAATGCGTTTACCATGCACACATAGGAACGGGAGAACTCCATTTAAGGCCCGTGCTTAATCTTAAGGATCCTAAGGATGTTGAGCTATTCCATACCATTGGCTACGAAGTGGCCATGCTCGTTAAAAAGTACAAGGGTTCTTTAAGCGGCGAACACGGCGATGGAAGATTGCGAGGCGAATTTATACCCATCTTTTACGGCGAAGAGGTTTACCAGCTCATGCGAGAGCTGAAGTTCGCTTTTGACCCTGATAATATTTTTAATCCGGGAAAAATCATCGATACCCCACCCATGAACAGCTCTTTAAGGTATATTCCCGGTCAAAAGGAAAGGGTTATTGATACCATTTTCGATTTTTCGTCCTCGCTTGGAATAATACGCGCTACAGAAAAATGTAATGGTTCAGGCGACTGCCGAAAAACACATTTGTCGGGCGGAACACTTTGCCCAAGCTACATGGCAACACTTAACGAAGCTAACACAACACGCGCACGAGCTAACCTACTCAGGGAATTTTTATCATACAGCCCTAAAAGAAACCCATTTAATCAAAGGGAGCTATACGAAATACTGGATTTATGCCTCTCATGCAAGGGATGTAAGAACGAATGCCCCTCGAGCGTTGATATGGCAAAGCTTAAAGCCGAATTCTTACAGCACTGGTACGATGCAAACGGCATCCCCATACGAAGTAGGATGGTAGCCTACATTGCCCATATAAACCGAATGGGTAGTTACTTCCCCCGATTAACAAATTGGTTTTTAAGCAATAAGGTAACATCAAAAATTCTGATGCAGGCAATAGGATTTGAACCTAAACGAAAAATGCCCCTGCTAGGTGAATCTACCCTTAAGAAATGGTTTAAGCGGAACAGATGCCATTCAGCTAAACACAACGGAAAGGTTTACCTCCTACCTGACGAGTTTACAAACTACAACGACGTACATATAGGCATTAAGGCTGTTGAATTGCTTAATCGGCTTGGTTATGAGGTGGAACTGGTTGATATTTTTGAAAGTGGTAGAACCTATATTTCAAAGGGTTTGGTAAGAACCGCCAAGCGTATTGCCAACAGCAACATTGAAAAGCTATCGGGTATCATAAATCCAGATACACCCCTTATTGGAATAGAACCTTCGGCAATACTTAGTTTTAGAGATGAGTATCCCGATTTGGTATCCCAAGAAAACAAGCAAAAGGCAAATAGTTTAGCAGAGAACTCTCTTCTTTTTGAAGAATTTTTTATTAGGGAGGCTGCTAAAGGCAGAATCAACCCAGAGATGTTTACTACAAGAGCCCAGCACATTAAGTTACATGGACACTGCCAGCAAAAAGCAATTGCCTCAACAACACCTACTAAAGCAATGCTATCGTTTCCTGTAAACTATACAGTGGAGGAAATCCCGAGTGGTTGTTGCGGCATGGCAGGGGCATTTGGTTATGAAAAGGAACATTACGATTTATCGATGAAAGTGGGTGAGTTAGTTCTGTTCCCCGAAATCCGTAAAACACCCCTTGACACAATAATTTCTGCACCCGGAACAAGCTGTAGGCACCAGATTAAAGATGGTACTGGCCGAAAAGCCCTTCACCCCATTGAGGTGATGTGGGAGGCGTTGGTTTAAAGGATAAAGGATAAAGGGTAAAGGATAAAGGGTAAAGGATAAAGGTTAAAGATTTGAGGTTCAAAGTTTAAGGTTAAAGGGGTTAAAACAATCCACTTTGCAATATTTCAGAACTATCTCAGCATTTCTGCTTTCTGATTTTTAGTTTCATACTAATTATTCGGATTCTTCCCCTTCCCGTTTTCACACGTTTGCGGTGCATAATTATTTGTAACATCAAGAGTTTTGATACTTTTTAGCATTGTACGTTTAAAAAAATTCATACCTTTGCGAACGTGGAAAAAATTTGGCTTTTTACAATTTGTAATATACCAAATAATGAGGTAAACATGAACAACCAGTTTTAATTATTGAGGTATATCGAAAAAATGATTACAATTTGTAACTTTTTCGGCAGTTTTACTTCAGTTTTTAAAACAAAGACTTTAGCGTAAAAAACCTTAACAAACGAAATTAAAACCAATGAAAAGAGTTTTAGTAGCAACAGGAGGCGGCGATTGTCCTGGATTAAATGCGGTGATCCGGGCAATTGTTAAACGTGCCTCTCAGGAACCCGACTGGGAAGTTATTGGTAGTATTCAGTCGTTCGATGGAATTCTACGTGAGCCTACTGAAATCAAGGTGCTCGACGAGCGTGCTGTGGCAGGCATTCACGTACAGGGTGGTACAATAATTGGAACAACCAATAAGGGAGGCCCCTTTGCTTGGCCTGTTAAAAATAAGGATGGCTCATGGGGTGCGGTTGACCGTTCCGATGAGATGATCCGCAAACTACAATATCTGGGGATTGATGCTGTTATCAGTATTGGTGGCGATGGTTCTCAACGCATTTCACAACAGCTATTCGAAAAAGGGTTGAATATTATTGGTGTTCCCAAAACCATCGATAACGACCTTTCAGCAACTGACTTTACTTTCGGTTTCCAAACTGCAGTTCAAATTGCAACAGAAGCCGTTGATAAGCTGGTTACCACGGCCGCTAGCCATAACCGAGTTCTGATTCTAGAGGTAATGGGACGTTATGCCGGGTGGATTGCACTGCATGCTGCTATTGCCGGCGGTGCTGAGGTTTGCTTAATTCCTGAAATCCCATACGATATCCATAAGGTTGCTGAACGACTCCAAAGTCGTTACAATAAAGGGAAAGGACATGCCATTGTAGTAGTAGCTGAGGGTGCTCTACCCAAGGGTGGCACACTGGTATCGGCTGAAAGCGATGAGGTTGGTTACCATAACCTCCGACTTGGTGGAGTTGCGCACAAAATTACACGAGACCTTAAGAGCATTGGTTTTGAGGCCGACATCCGCGAAACCGTTCTTGGACACTTGCAGCGTGGTGGCATTCCCGTAGCTTACGATAGAGTTTTGGCTACTCAGTTTGGCGTAAAGGCCTTTGAAATGGTGCTTGAGGGTAAATTTGGCGAAATGGTTGCATACCGTCACCCCGATATCATTTCCGTGCCCCTTATTGATGCCATTAACCGTCCCAACTTTGTTGACCCTGATTGCGACCTGGTGCGCACAGCTCGAGGTGTTGGTATAAGCTTTGGTGAGTAAAAAGTATTTATCAATAACAGGAAAGGGGAAGTTTAAACTTCCCCTTTTTTTTCAAGTTTCAGCGTACTTTCAGACTTCTAAATAGGATCGTTGCAAACCTCGCAAACCGAGGGGGCTTTAATTCCAGAATACTCAATTAATTCCCACCCTGACTCAGCCATATCCTCGTCTCCGGGTTCATAGTTCCAAACGATTTGGATTGGTACCCCCATCTCAAATATCTCCTGCATGTGCTGGAAAAGGGTAATCATATACTTATACGAAGCGGAGTTAATGTATTTGAAGAAAAGCCTAAAGTTTATTGGCTTAACCGATTTGGCTCCATTTTTTTGAATTTCAATTTTAAACTGGGTGAGCCACTTTACTACAGGTTCGTAAAAACTGGTTACATTTTCCGGATGACTAACCCCAATTATAGTGAAATTGCCACTTTGGGGATCAAATGTAATATCTGGGGAATCCTTTCTGGCTTTAATGCGTAATGGTTCCATTATGGTATGTTTTTACATTTCAGGCTTTGGTACAAGTTTAAAAGGTACTGATATCAACTCGGCAAGTTCCTCGCCTGCCTCCTCAAGTTCAGCATCTTGCTGAGGATATTTCCATACTATCTGAACCTCATACCCCTTTTTAAAAAGCTCTTTGATGCGGTTCATTATAATCAATATCATTTTTGAGGAAGCAGTATTAAAATACTCAAAATCGAATTCAAAGAGTGAGGTTTTGTTGGGGTTTTTCATGTAATCGTCCAACCAAGCAATAAGTGGAGTGTAAAACGATTTAACGTCCTCCGGAAGGGATTTCCCTTGAATAGTAAACTCACCGCTATCCCGGTCAAAAATAACTTTGGGTGTGGTAAGTGTTGGTTCGAGGTGAAGCCTTTCCATGGACGTTAGAAGTTATTTGGAAATATGCTGGTAGCTAATCATCTTAAAAGGCAACTCAAGCATATCGGCATAGTCGTTACCAGCATCGTGCATATCCTCATCATCCTCCATATAGTGCCACTCAACTTCAACGTCCTTACCAGCCGAATACATTCCATCAAGCAATTCCAAAACCTCAAGCAGCATTTTTGATGATGCAGTATTAAAATACTCCATTTTTACCTTAAAAACGGTTTTTGGGTTTGGATCTTCGGCATAAGCTTTTAACCACCTAAGTACAGGGTTATAAAACTCCTTAACATCCTCAGGTAGCGATTTCCCTGTGATTTCGAACTTATTGGCATCCTTGTCGAATGTAATATTTGGGGTTTCGTTAGTCCCTTTGATGATTAATGCATCCATACTGCTATGTTTATAAAAATCACTTTTCAACTTAATAAAACAAATATAAACATTTTACCCAAAATATCAATAGCAAAAAGTTATTGTTTGAAAATAATTTTGACAAAACGCCGGGGAAATTCCTTAAAACAACCTAAGGTTTAAATGCTCTGAAAAGGGTTATGGGTATCGATGCTAGCGTAATACTCGTACCGGTCAATAAACTCCCCAATAAGAAAGAGGGTGAGAAATGGGGCTATGTTTGCAGGAATCAAATTAAAGAGTAATCCTACAAGTGGTATGAGAATACCTAAAAATCTTATAAATGAAAAAATTACCTTTTTAGGGTTGAATTTTTGAATGTATGCATGGCGTACCAGGTAAAGCAATAGTTTGATGGTTGCAAGAAGAACAAAGGCTTTTGACAAAGTTATTAACGAAAATAGCGTAGAGGCGGTTAGCAAAGTATTTGCACTGTGTATAGGGGTGCTATAGTTTTTACGAACCACGTGGTAAACCATTTCAAGGGAGATGAGAAAAACCGTTCCTACAACCACCGAAAACCAAAATAATGGAGGTTTTTCAGTTAAAACGTAAAGCAGACCTGAAAAGGCAAACAAACCAAAAAGAGCAATTTCACGACTCAACCAGCTCGATTTAACATGAAGCAGGGCTCTTATCGCCCTTAGAGGCTTGCCTAAATGGAATAAACTTGCAAAACCCGCAAAAGCAAGTAATAAAATGAAGGAAATCTTAGAAAAGTATGAGATTTTCTCAAGGCGATAAAAGGTGATAAACCATCCCACTAATACAGCTGAAAGGGAAGTAAAAACAAACAAAGGGATTTCCTTTGTGGGATGAATACGGGGGCTATATGTCTCAGCAAAATCGGATTGTTGAAGGCCCGTGGCCTCAATAGCCATTTCGGGCAAACTATCGTTGATACTTTCATTAGCTACATTAATGCGAGGCGAAGTAGCGACTTCAGGGAACCCGGGTTTTGATAGATTAGCCTCTACCTTTATTTCACCAAAGGTGAGAGCGCCTGTTGGACATGCTGCAGCACAAGCAGGTATGCCTCCAACCTTTAGCAGATCGTTACAGAAATTACATTTTTCCACCACACCCTTACCCGGGTTATATTTAGGCGCTTCATAAGGGCAGGCCCAGGTACAGTACTTGCAGCCAATGCATTTTAGAGGGCTGTGTATTATTGCTCCAGTTTCATCGTCCCTTGAATATGCAATTGCAGGGCAATTAGTCATGCAAGGTGCATCAATACAGTGGTTACATGCTAATGAAAGGTTGATGAAACCCTTTAATGGAATTTTTAAGGGGTTGCCATTAACCACCATTCGCCATGCCATTGGGGGTTCGGTATGGTTTTGGTTATAGCATGCCACTATGCATGCATGACACCCCACGCATCGGGAATAATTGAATATGAACCCCCTGTCGCTCATGGTTTACGTTTTACGAGCTTAACCTCTACCCTATTGTTATGAAATGCTGATCCGTGTCCCATATCGGTTTCTCTACCTTCCGAAAGGACATTCACCGGTGCACCCTGTGTTCTCCACCATCCGTTTGGGATAACCACACAGCCCACCCTTACCTCATAGGTTAGCTGTGCCTTAACCCTGAACGAACCCCTACTGTTAAAAATTTCAACCAGATCGCCATCGCCTATTCCCCTTTGAATGGCATCAGCCGGGTTAATTTGTAATACCGGTGCGCCACTAATCATTGATATCACTTTTAAATTATTGAATTGGCTATGTATTCGGTTTTTGGTGTTTGGCGACATTAAAAAAAGCGGATATGGCGTTTGGTTCTGGAATAGCTCTACGGCTGGTTTATAGGTTGGAAGTGGATTTTCACCCCATAAAGTTTGAACCTGCTCAGAGTACAACTCAATTTTCCCCGAGGGAGTTGGAAATCGATAATCGGAGAATGCAATTTCCTGAAGACCGGGAGCAAGTATTGGGCCTTTCCTGAGCTCTTCGAGCGATAAGTTAAACTCGCGCAGCTTACTATCAAGGTACCTATCAACATGTTCATCGCCCGGGGGAAGTAAAATATTGGATAACTCGGCCTCATTAAACCCTAGTTTTTGTGCAAGCCACCAGTAAATTTCGGTTTCGGGCTTAACCTCTCCGGCTGGTTCAACCACTTTTTGCTTGAGCTGAATGTAAGGATTCCAGTACGAACCAACTATATCGGATTGTTCAAACATGTTTTTAGCCGGTAGGATAATATCGGCTTCCAGAGCCGTATCGGTCATGAATTGCTCCACCACCACTCTGAAATCGAGTTTCCGGAAGGCCTCAAGAACTTTGCCCGTATTTGGGTTTTGGGTTAGCGGATTTCCGCGTTCTACCCAAATCATTTTTAGTTCAGGATTTTTAGTGGCAAGCATGTCCTCTCCTAACCGCGCAGTTGAAATGGAACGACGTATAACGCCATCGGGTTTATCGGGCGGATAGTAACAGAGTGGCTCCAGTACATCGTCAAAAACATAACTTTGAAGGTTAGCGTAGTGCCAGCATGCGCCGGATTTCCCAATATTACCTGTAATTACACTAAGGGCAAGTATTGCCCTTACAGTCTGTCCCCCGTTTGTATATCGCTGCATGCCATAACCTGGTATTAATGTCATTGGTTTTACATTGCCAATGTACCATGCCAGCTTCTCAATTAAGCTAACTGGCACCCCCGATATATTGGATGCCCATTGAGCCGTAAAGGGTTTAACATGTTCAGCAAACTGATCAAAACCATGAACATGGAGTTTGATAAAATCACTATCAATCCATCCGTTTTGAATAATTATGTTGGCAACAGCCAATGCAATAGGTGCATCGGTTGATGGGTATGGCTGTAGCAGCAAAGTAGCTCTTTGGGTTGATTGGGTTCTACGTGGATCGATAACCACAAGTTCCGCCCCCTTATCAAGCGCATTGTTCAGGGGTATCATTTCGTGAACGTTGCTCTCAGCTGGGTTTTTCCCCCAGAGAACAATTAGCTTAGCATTCTCTAAATCCCAAGGAACATTGTGCTTATTTTCACCAAGCGTTAAGCGCGTAGCCTCCAAACCTGCAGGCCAGCAAAGATTACCGTAAACGGTTGTAGCCCCTCCGTAAACATAACGCCAGAACTTTCCGCTGAAATCGTTTAACAAGCCGGCCATGCCGCTGGCAGCGTAAAACAAAACCGATTGTTGACCGTAAACATCGCGGAAATGTATCAGCTTTTCAGCAATAGTTTCAAGAGCCTCGTTCCATGAAATGCGTTTAAAGGAACCATTTACCTTTTTGAGTGGATAAATAATACGATCGGGTGAATTTGCTCGTTCCACATAGCTTAAACCTTTAAGGCATCCCCCAAAAGGAGTTGCCTTATTTAAGGGTAAATGGTTGATACCTACAACTTTTCCCTTATCAACCTGCACAACAAGGCTACATGTGCTGTAGCAGTTTCGTGGGCAAGCAGTGATGAACTCCTTCACTTAACTTTACTTTTGGGTTTCGGCAAGGTATTGCTCCTTGGAAATAAAGAAACCATCCTTTAGGTAGTAAACTGCACCATACTCATGGTCGACACGAGTGTAGAAGGTGATTGTGTTGTTCCGGTTAAACACTGTTCGGGTAAGTATTATTCGTGGATAACGGATAACCTCATCGGTACGTTCACGGGTATATCGTTTGGCAATATCCTCGGCAGCAAGCAGGGTTACAACCTGATCGGCATCCTCCTTGCCAATTTGGGCGCTCATTTTCTCGGCCACAAGCTTAAGGCGTAACTCAGCATCGCGCTTACGCTGCTCCTCAAGGAGCAACTTTTTTTGCTCCTCTGCTCTACGGCGTTCCTCCTCCTCACGTTTTAGCCGTTCGGCTTCCTGTCTAGCTTTTTCCTGTTCTGCCTTCAGACGTTCCTCACGTAGTTTAGCTTCGGCAATAGCCCTTTCTTCAGCCTCTTTCTTTAACCTTTCAGCCTCTTGCAGTTTTGCCTCTTCCTCGGCTTTACGTTTGGCTTCCTCGGCCAATCGTTGAGCCTCAGCCTCCTTGCGAATGCGTTCTTCTTCCTTTAAACGAGCCTCCTCGGCAGCCTTACGTTTAGCTTCTTCTTCCTGTCGAACACGCTCTTGCTCCTGTTTAAGCCTTTCCTCCTCCTGCTTTCTCAATTCTTCTTTCTTACGGGCTTCCTCCTCTGCTTTTAACCTCGCCTCTTCCTCAGCTTTTTTGCGTTGCTCTTCCAATCTTTTTTGTTCCTCAAGTTTTGCTTTTTCCTCTGCCAGCCTTCGCTCCTCGGCTTCCTTTCTCAGCCTTTCCTCTTCTTTAAGTCTGGCCTCCTCGGCAGCTTTACGTTTTGCTTCCTCCTCCTGACGGATACGTTCCTGTTCTTTTCTCAGCCTTTCCTCCTCCTGTTTTCTGAGTTCCTCTTTCTTACGAGCTTCCTCCTCAGCTTTTAACCGTGCTTCCTCCTCGGCCTTTTTCTTAAGTTCCTCCAGGCGCTTTTGCTCTTCCAACTTTTTCTTTTCCTCAGCAATGCGTCGCTCTTCAGCCTCTTTCCTTAGCCTTTCCTCCTCCTTTTTTCTTGCCTCCTCAGCAGCTTTGCGCTTAGCCTCCTCTTCCTCTTTACGTTTTTGGGCTTCAGCTAAAATGCGTTGTTTTTCCTCCTCTGCCTTTCGGGCTTTTTCTTCCTCCTCCTTCTTCTTTTTCTCCTCAGCTAACTTTTTGTTTTCATTTTCAATTTCTTTAAGCACTTTAAGGGAGTAGTCGGTATCGTAAGTAAAGTCTCTTATATCCCTTGCATACATTATCTTTGCAACAGGATTGGCATACTCCTTAATAACGTCCTCACTCTGTTTTTCAAGAACCACATCAAATCCGGTCATTTGTTCTATATCCTTACGGAATGTTTCAGGAACACGAGTATCTATTAAAACCTTTTTAGTGATATAGTCAGGTTTCTCAAAAACTATGATATACTCGAAGTTATACTCAAGAATAAAATCAAAAACTCCTTTATTGCTAACCGATATGGTTTGAACTACATTTCCGTTTTGGGTTACCGTTACCTTTGAACCCTGTAAATCGCCCTTTTTAACTATTAGCCTAGCCGATACCTGTAATCCATTCTGAGCAATGGCCGATAGGCAAAGTAAAAAAATAACCGATACTGTAAAAAAAGCCTTTGATATTATTGATTTCATGAGCGACATATTCTGCATTTTCAGTCCAAGCAATTGCAAAATAACAAAAGTTCTAACAAATTAAGTAAAAATATTTGAAAGTGATACGAATAAATTGACTAATCGGTTCGACATTTTGTAATAATCCTTGATTTACGTTTTGTATCCGATGCTATTATATCGAAGAATTCATTGGTATACCTAATTAGCTCATTTCTTTGCGCCTGGGGTAAATATTTAAACGTGGTAATAGTATGGTTTATTGTATCCTTTAGGTTAAGGAAATAGCTGAAGGCATCAGCAAACTGCTGTTCCGGCTTACAGTAGCCATTAAAGTGTCGTTCTTTAACCGATTTTATGGGTAGATGCTCAGCAGGAAGCGCATAAGGAGCATCAACAAAGCCAGAAAAGTCGAAATCAAAAGGAACGGGAATGGATGGAGCAAAGGGTTCGGGTTCAATTAGGGTGATATTGTGCAATGCCTTTATTGACCAATCGGTATGGCCAATCATGTACTGAAAAATGGCCATCCTATTGTAGTAGTAGCTATTGCAGGCGTTTGGGTGAGTGTTTTTAGCTTCCCTAACCACTCCTCCTAATCTTCTTGATAGTATTTCAACCGGTTCAATTACAAAGGCATAGCAAATTGACTGGTTGCCATAGTATCTATCTACCATATTCAACCTTAAAAGCCTTACTCTGTATGAATAGGGTGAAATAATCTGGTAAAGCTTGTAAACAAGGTACTCCTTTAGGACTAAATCTTCGTATTTGCTAGATTTTTGGCATGGTACCACCAATTTTAGTTTTTCAATACCCTCAAAAATGGTATTTGAGGTCTCTTTTGGTTTAAATTTTATGAGCAGCGGTGGTTGGGAACAATTTGATGCTTTTCGTCGGAAAATTCCACGAGTCCTTATCTCAACGGGAATACTAATAGTAGCGCCATTTTCGTTCTCATAGCTTAAATATCCTTTATGGTACGATGGGTCTTCGCCTATATCGGCAAAAACTTGCTGAATGCCAAATTCAAGTTTAACATCAAGCAATGAAGTATCGGCAAATACAGGTTGCCCATCTGCTAAATTGCTAAAAAGTAGCAATACCAAAAGAATAGTATTTGATGCAATTCTGTTTAGCACCACTCATTGAAATGGTTCTCCTGTAAAAATACAATTATTTGGGCAACTATGCTGTTTTTTTTCTATACCGCAGTATGGCTATGCTTAGAACTGCAACTGCCATTAGACTGATTGATAAAAAACTATCTTTCAGGTTAGTAAAATCGGAGCCTTTTAGAATGAGCATCCTGTTTACCTTCATAAAGTAGTATAGCGGGTTGAAGGTATTAAACCAGTTTGCCCATTTTGGCATGCTCTCAGTTGGGGTGAACAACCCACTTAGCATTAGGAAAACAATCATGAAAAAGAAAGCCATAAACATTACCTGCTGCTGATTGCTAGCCGATGTTGAGAGTATCAAACCTAATCCCAGTGCTACTAAAAGGTATATTGCAGCAAAAGCAAACAGAAGTGGTATGCTGCCTGCAATGGTTAGGTTAAATACAAGCCTGGCAATTAGTAGCCCAAACGACAGTTCAAATAACGCAATTATCCAGAATGGAAGTAACTTGCCAATTACAAACTGATAGGGCTTAATAGGGGTAACGTTAACCTGCTCAATGGTGCCAAGCTCTTTCTCCCTAACAATATTGATTGCCGTTAAAAACATACCAACAATGGTAACTAAAATTACAAGAATACCTGGAACCATGTAAAGCTTATAGTTCAGTTCTGGATTATACCAATACCTTACGCTTTGTTTAGGTTTGATATGATTAATATTTTGTATTGAAATGCTGGATGCGAAGTTCTGAATAATTCCGGTGGTATAACTCTGTGTTAATGCTGCCGCTGTAATGTTAATGGCATTCAGCATAAGCTGAATATTTACGGGTGCCCCCTCAACTAGGCTTTTCCCAAAACGCTTTGGGATTACCAGTGCAGCATCGGTTTTACCTAAATCAATTAGTTCAACAGCCCTGTCAACATTGCCGCTAACAGGTATCAAGGTATAAAATTTTGATTGGTCAAAAGCGTTTATTAGCCTGCGCGATTCCGATGAATTATCAAAATCAACTATGGTCAACCTGATATTTTTCATCTCCTGTGTAGCTGCGTTAGCCAGGATGAGTAGCTGAACAATGGGCAATACGAATATTATTGGTAGTATAGTTTTATTCCTGAAAATCTGAATAAACTCTTTCTGTAAAAGTATTAGTATCCTTCTCATAGCAAGCTGTATTACTCCAAACGAACTTTAAACTTTTTGATACTTAGGGCTATAAAAACAGCTGTCATGGTTAGCATTACCAGCACTTCGCTTATTACGTATTGTAAGCCTTGTCCTTTTATCATTATTGTTTTTAATGCCGAAAGAAACCATCGTGGTGGCATAATCAGGCTTAACCATTGCAGAATTTTTGGCATGTTTTCAATGGGGAAAATGAATCCCGAGAGGAGAATGGTGGGCAACATCAATGCAAACATTGACATGAACATGGCAACAGCCTGACTATTGCTCAAAGTGGATATTAAAATTCCTAATGATAGGGCTAACACTATGAACAACGAGCTAACCCCCATCAGCAAAAGGAAGTTTCCCCTTAAGGGCAGATGAAAAACTGTGTAGCCCATTAAAATGATTACCAGAACATTGGTAAATGCAATGCCTATATAAGGAATTACTTTACCTACCACAATCTGCCAAGGTTTTAATGGTGAAACCAACAGTATTTCCATGGTACCCATCTCTTTCTCACGAGTAATTGAAATAGAAGTCATCATTGCAGTAACTAACATCAGTATAAGCACCATGGTTCCTGGCACAAACATGAATGCCGAGTTCATTTCCTCATTATACAGCATTCGGCTTTGAACGTTTACCCTCTCCTTTTGTTGGCTTGAACCAAAATACTCCGCAGTAAACGAATTTACTATTCCTTGTGCATACGATGCCAGAATACTTGCTGTATTGGGGTCTGAGGCATCGGTTACAACTTGATAATTGGCAAAGTTTTCATTTTGAAGCTTTTGAGTGAAATTGTTACCAATAATAAGAACCAGCTTGGCATCGCCATTCTTGAAAACTTCATTAATTTCATTTTCGTTTTTCAGATATCCCTTAAAGTTAAAGTACCCCGATGATGAAATACGCTGCACTAGCTTTTTTGAGTTATAATCGTTGGTGTAGTCAAGCACGGCGTAATTGGCATTCTTGATTTCACTGGATATAACAAAGCCAAAAATTAGCAGTTGCAGGACAGGCATTACAAGCACAATAAGCAGCGTTCGCGTATCGCGAAATATGTGCTTAAATTCCTTGGTAATAAAATTCGAAAACCTACCCTTTGCCATAGCTACTCAATGTTTAATTTACCATTTCGGGATAGTAGTAAGAACAAGTCGTTCATTGATTCAACTCCATGTGTCGATTTTAGTTGCGCGGGTGCACCCTGAGCTTCAATTCTTCCATCAACCATGACAAGAACAGTATGGCAGTACTCTGCTTCGTCCATGTAATGAGTGGTTACCAGCACGGTTGTTCCCATAGAGGAGATTTGATGAATGGTTTCCCAGAACATTCGTCGTCCAACCGGGTCAACACCGCTTGTGGGTTCATCGAGGAAGATGATTGGGGGCTTATGCACTAACGATACCGCTAGCGAAATTCTTTGTCGCCACCCAACCGGCAACGATTCAACCTTAGTGTCTTTAAAATCGTGCATTTTGAACTCCTCCACAAGTTCAAGTGCACGTATTCTTAGCTCTTTTCCCCATAACCCATAAATACCACCAAAAAATCGTATGTTCTCCCAAACCGTTAAATCGCTGTAAAGCGAAAACTTTTGGCTCATATAGCCAATGCTGGCCCTAATTTGTTCAGGCTGAGTGTAAGCATCATAACCCGCAACGCTAATTTTCCCCGATGTGGGTGAAAGCAGCCCGCAGAGCATCCTGATTGTGGTAGTCTTACCTGCACCATTGGCTCCAAGAAGTCCAAATATTTCCCCTTTACCAACACTAAAGGTTAGGTGATTTACAGCAATAAAACTTCCAAAGCGTTTTACGAGGTTTTCAACCTCAATGGCATTTGTCATTTCACAAGATTTTTTTCCGAGAGTTGGTAAATGAAATAATCCTCAATGCTTGCCTGTATTTGAGCTACATTAGCTTCAACTCCTACCGACATCAATCTATCGTGAAGGCTTTCAGGACTTTCCTCATTGTAATTAGTTGCGAAGTGAATACTATCGCCAAACATGTAGGCGGTTTCGCATGTACTTAAATGCCTAATGGCATCTAAACTACTCCATGCATTGTTAGCCTGAATGCTAAAGAGTTTATAGGGAAACATTTCAGCAAACCCTTCGGGAGTGTTAGTTCCTAAAATTCGCCCTTTCTGAATCAATGCAACCCTATCGCACTGCTTTGCCTCATCCATGTACGCTGTTGAAACAAAAACAGTAATACCCTGTTTCTTAATAGAATGTAACAAATCCCATAGTTCCTTTCTTGAAACAGCGTCAACTCCGGTTGTTGGCTCATCGAGTATCAGCACCCTTGGGCGATGAATCAATGCGCACGAAAGGGCAAGTTTTTGTTTCATACCACCCGATAGCTTTCCGGCAGGGCGATTTCTAAATGGTTCAAGCATGTGATATACACCCTTTACCAGTTCGTAATTTTCCTTTACTGTTGTTCCAAAAACCCCGGCAAAAAAGTTTAAGTTCTCTTCCACGGTTAAATCGGAATAAAGTGAGAAAACAGCAGGCATATACCCAATTTCGCCCCTTATCAGTTTATACTGGCTTACGGTATCCAAACCAAAAACCGTTACATTCCCGCTATCGGGAACTAACAGTGTTGTAATAATACGGATTAACGTTGATTTTCCTGCTCCATCGGGGCCAATTAAACCAAACATCTCACCCTCCTCAACGCTCAGACTTACATCGGTAAGCGCTTTCACCTTGCCGTATGATTTTGATATGTTAGTTACTTGTATTGCTGGCATTTAGATAGAGTTTAGAATTAAACGTCAGTGTTCAGCAAAAAATAATGTCAGGAAGAAGTAGATAAAAAAGTAAACCCAAAAAACATAACTGTCTATCATTCACTACACATAGAACACAAAACAATGCACACTAATCTTCAATCCTAACCTCCACTGGCATTCCTATCTTAAAATAGCCATTTGGGTTGGGAACTCGAACTTTTACAGCATACACAAGGTTAACCCTTTCGTTCCTTGTTTGAATAATTTTTGGAGTGAATTCAGCTTCCGATGAAACCCATGCAATTTCGCCTTTATCCTCCTTGAGTTTACCATCTGAGGTATCGGTTAAAATTGTCACCTTACGGCCAATTGAAAAATCGGGAAGTTGAGTTTCATCAATATAAACCCTCGCGTAAACCGTATCGAGCGTACCAATTTTGCAAACCGGTTTTCCGGTAATAACCAGCTCTCCCTGGCTCACATAGCGCGATATTACTGTCCCTGAAACAGGTGAAACCATGTGGCACCGCCACAATAAATCCAGGGCCTGGGCAATTTGAGCATCTACAGCGTCAATTTCTGCCAACACCCCTGAGCGTTGCGCATCAAACGTTGCTTTTTGCTTTTCGGCAATTTTGAACTTTCCCTCAACATCATCAAGCTGACGCAGTGTTGCTGCGCTATCGGCTACTAATTTTTTTACCCTATCAAGTTCCTTTTTCAGGACGTTCAGCTGCTCATCCTGAACGGCAATTTGAGCATCAATACCTTGCAACTTTGCCTTGGCAGCTTTTAGCTGGGCATTAAGCTGCTTTAGTTTAAGGACTTGCGGTAGGGTATCAACAATTCCAATAAGCTGATTTTTCTCCACTTTATACCCCTCATCGATTTTAAGTTCCAGAAGTTTACCACCCACTTCTGCGGAAATGGTTACATCGTTCGATTCAATGTTTCCGTAAGCATCAGCTTTCCCATTATTCCTGCTACATGAAATAACAATTGCAGCGGGAAGAATTACCTTGATAAGATTTTTCCAATTCATTGGTATAATTTTTTAATCGTTAATACTCATGCCAAGTGTGAAATATAGCCTCACAACCTCCTGTGAGAGCTTTATTTTATGTAAGTCCATATCAATTTTTGCTCTAAGCAAGCTGTTAAAGTCGGACAAGTAAACCGATGATGTTATGGTTCCGTTTTTTAGCTGCGATGCTGATGCCTTTACAGACTTTTCTAGCAGCTCAACTATTTTTTCATCGGTTTGTATTTGCCTTTGTAACGATTGTATCTGCGCTAACGCTGATGAAACCTGCGCACTACATCCTTCATCGTAAGCATTGCGCCTATATTGTAAAATGTTCTGTTGGATTTTCAGGGTCTGCCTCTCGCGCGATGTGCTATTCCAATCCCATATACTCCATGATAATCGGGCTCCAACCAAGGCAAAGGAATCAAACTCATTGGAAAGCATGTTAAGTCCCGGTTTGCCATAGCCAACCCGTGCAAATGCACTTAGCTTAGGCATTCGCCTGCTAGTCAAGGCACCTGATGCTGTTGACAGATAGCCGTTCTGCAGGTCAAAAAGTTTATATTCGGGGCGTGAACAAACATCCTGGTTTGGTATAGCTAATGAAGGTATAATCCCTTGGACATTCTCATCAATTTTTACTCCTGTAAGTGAGTAAATTGATTCTGCCAAACTATACCGTTGCGAAAGGTTTGCATCAATGCTTTGCTCCAACCTAAGCCTCTCAGCCTTTAAAGCGTTTGCTGATGATTCCAGTACCACCCCAGCATTTACACCGGACTCAAGCTCCTCTATTCGCCTATCGAGCTCCACGGCCATAGCTTTAAGCTGCCTGATTGCCATATCAGTAGAAAGTATTCCAAAGTAAAGCGAAGCCACCCTTTCCTTTTGGGTGTAAAGTTCGCTTTCAACCTTGTTCTGCTCAAGTTTACGCGATTCATCTTCAAGCTGATGCATCGATTTTGTTGCACCTCCATCCCAAATCAGCTGGCTAACATCGATAGTAAACTTATAGTTGTCGTTGTCGGGTGTAGGGATTGAAATGCCCGGCATGGGAATGTTAACTTTTGTTACATCCGATTGCCAGGTAGCCTCGGCATTCAATTCTACTTTTGGTAAGTAGTTTACCTTGATATTCGACTTCCTAAGCCAGTAAACCGAGTCGGTTGCCGCACTAACCCTGTAAAGCTTATTCCACTGCTCCATGCTTTTAAGTAAGCCCGGCAGAGTAACCGTGTTCTGGCTCTTTAGCATATAGGTTGAAGCCAGTAAAGTAATGGTAAGCGAAATAATTCTTGCCTTTCTCATTGTTAAAATCATTTTAATCTTCCTTTTAGAAAGTAAATCATAAAGTCGGCAACATACCTTTTACGTTCACTCAAAAACTTTTGGTAATCGCCCTCGTTGCCATTAAAAAGCACCTGTTCAATGATTGGTTTACCGGCAAACGGGAAAAAACATGAGCTAACAGTAGTTACCATAAGGTGAAGCACCTCGTTCACGCTTAATCCCAATTCATGGGATAAAACCTTCATCACATCTTTTAGTTTTTCGGCATTGATGCCCGATTCAGTAATGAACTGTGCAATCATTTCGGGATTTCGATTAGCCTCGCGCAGCACAAAAGCAGGTAGAAAGGGATTTCTAAGGAAAAGTTCGATATACTCTTCCACAAAATGCCGAATTTTTTGCTCATAGGTCATCTCCATAGATAGTAATACGGGTATGAGCCGTGGAAAAAAGTTGTTCAGCTCAACCTTAAAGATGGTCATGAAAAGCTTTTCCTTTGAACGGAAATAGTAATGCAGCAGAGCCTTATTAATTCCTGCTTCATCGGCAATTTCCTGCATACGCGCCCCGTCCAATCCCTTTTGGACAAACACGCGTTTGGCAGCTTCAAGTATCAAACTCTCAGTGTCTTTCTCTATTTTTTTTGGTGTCATACAATATTAACCATTTGGTTAAACCATACGGCAAATATCTGACACATTTTTTTATGCTCCAAATTTTTTAGTCTCTTTTTTAACCATTTGGTTAATTTTTTTTGTATGCGGCTAATTATCTATATTTGTGATTAGTTAATTAAAGTTATTATGGATATTCACACGCCAATTGTAATTAACGGAATAAATATTAAAAACCGGGTTGCCTTGCCACCCATTGTTAACTTTGGATGGTCCGACTCCGATGGAAAGGTAAGCAGCAAGCATATTGCACACTACGAAAGAATTGCTAGGGGTGGCACCGGTCTAATTATTGTTGAAGCCACCTGTGTGAATCCCACTGGTAGAATTTTCAGCTACCAGTTAGGCATATGGGACGACAACCACATTGAGGGGCTTGCCAGAATTGCTGAGGCTGTCCACAAGCACGACGCCAAGGTTCTTATTCAGCTTCACCATGCAGGACTTACCACACGGAAAGCTGTTGCCGAAAAGGCCTTTGGTCCCTCCGTTGACCCGGAAAACGACCGTTCCGTAGCCTTAACCAAAGAACAAGTAAGTGAACTGGTAGAAAATTTTGTAAGCGCAGCCAAAAGGGCACACCTAGCGGGCTTTGATGGTGTTGAACTACACGGTGCCCATGGTTACCTGCTTAACCAGTTCGCCTCTTCTGCCATTAACCACCGCACCGATGAGTATGGTGGGAACTCTGAGAACAGGTTACGATTTGCAAGGCAAATCATTGAAGGTATCAAGGAAGTTACACCCTCAACATTTATTATTGGTTACCGCATGGCTGGTTGTTCCCCCACCCTGAACGATGGTATTGAAATTGCCAAACTGCTCCAGGCATACGGCGTTCATTACCTTCATGTATCGCACGGTGGCGAAAAGGGTATTAACCCCACAGTTCCCTCAAATTTTGACTACAACCATGTGGTTTACATGGGAACAGAGGTAAAAAAGTTTGTAGATGTTCCTGTAATGGTGGTTAACCAAATAAAATCACCTGAAAGGGCTAATAAGTTGGTCACACACGGCTTAGCTGATATGGTAGCCATTGGACGTGACATGTTAACCGACCCCGATTGGGTAACCAAGGCAAAAACAGGCGAGGCTATAAACCTTTGTATTGATTGTCAGCCGCGCTGTAAACGCTACACCAAACCGGAATCGTGCCCACTGGCGGAGTAGGTAGAGGGAAGGATAAAGGATAAAGGATAAAGGATAAAGGATAAAGGATAAAGGATAAAGGTTAAAGGTTAAAGGTTGACCCGTCCTATGTTAGCGGGAATAGAAGTAAAAGGTGTTTCGTGTTTTGTGTTTTATGTTTGGTGTTATGAAAAATCCAAATATTTAGTAATCAGTCATATATAAGCATTTCGCATTGTTTTTTGTCATTATCAATCTTCAACTATCAACCATCAACTATCAACTATCAACTATCAACTATCAACTATCAACCGTCAACCATCAACTAATGTGCGCCATCCGTGTTCCATTTCATTTTGCGAACAACGGACAGCGCACTGCAGATATTTTCCTAGCCCTTTAAGCTAATCTCTGTTCAAGTTAAATTCCCCTGCTTTAAGTCGCTTTAAATAGCCTTCGGCCTCGGCTTTCATTACTGGGAATAAAAGCAGTAGCGCTATCAGGTTTGGAATGCTCATAAAGGTGATAACCATATCCACAAAGTGCCAAACCAAATCGATACCCCAAACTGAACCAAAGAATACAAATAGGGTAAAAACGTAGTAGTAAGGTTTAATGGCCTTATCGCCAAAAATGTACTGTGCAGTTCTGGTTCCGTAGTATGACCAGCTAATGATGGTAGAGAACGCAAAAAGTAGCAGGCTAATGGCCACCATGTGACGCGCTAAAAAGCCAATGCCAATTTTACCCAAGCCCTCCTGAAAAGCAGCAACTGTCATCCCTACCCCTTTAACGGCACCATCTAATCGCCATACGCCGGTTAAAACAATAACCAATGCAGTAAGGGTACAAATTACAATGGTATCGATGAAAGGTTCAAGCGAAGCCACAAACCCCTCACGCATGGGGTATGGAGTTTTTGCAGCAGCATGCGCCATAGGCGCTGAGCCCTGTCCGGCCTCATTGGAAAACAAACCCCGGCGAACACCCCATATCATAGTCATGAAAAAGGTTGAACCCACAAAACCACCAACTGCTGCTTGGCCCGTAAAAGCACTTTTTACAATCAACCATAAAGCTGAAGGTATATCGGCATAGTGAACACCTATGACAAGAATTGCAGAACCAAAGTAGATAACAGCCATTAAAGGCACAAGCTTAGAGGTAACATTGGCAATGCGGCGCAATCCGCCAACTACAATTAAAAACACTAACGCTGAAATGGCAATACCGGTGTAAAGAACAGGGATATTATAGCTAGTTTTTAAAACATCGGAGATTGAATTGGCTTGAGCCATATTGCCAGTTCCTAATGAACAAAGAATCCCAGCAAAGGCAAAGAAAACAGCCAAACGCTTAGCCCAAACACCCAGCTTATCCTTAAGACCATGTTCAATGTAGTACATAGGACCGCCCGAAACAGTGCCATCGGCATTAATTTTACGGAACTTTTGCGCCAATGTACATTCAACCATTTTAAGCATCATGCCAAAGAAGCCGGTAACCCAAAGCCAGAACACAGCCCCAGGCCCGCCAAAATAGATTGCAAGGGTAACTCCAACAATATTTCCGGTTCCAACAGTGGCTGAAAGCGCCGTGGTAAGAGCCTTGTAATGGCTTACATCGCCTACATCATCGTGCTTGCTATATTTCCCTCGAACCAAGTCGATAGCATGCTTAAAATGGCTTACCTGTAAAAATTTAAGTCTGATTGAGTAGTAAATGCCTGTGGGAACCAGCAGGGCTAATATCAAGTAACCCCCAACATACTCGTTGTAAAGCTGAATAACGTAATCGAAACTTTCCAGAAAAGTGTTCATGGTTTTGGTTTGGTTTAGGTTATCGCACAAAAATAGAAAAAACAAAAACCTGTCAAAGGATAGACAGGTTTATTGTTAATAAGTTTAAAAATTTTTGTCATTTAGATTTGATTTGGTAGATTTAAATTCAATGTCGTTTAGCTAACAAAAAAATACAAGCCTGTCATCCTGAGCGCAGCGAAGGATCACTAATCGACCCCATGAGACGTTTCGCTTAGCTCAACATGGCAATAGCTTCACGAACAACAAACAACGCTTCCAGCCCCGTAGGGGCGCAATATTTGTAACACAATAGTTACTCCCTCATGCATAGCGATGCACGCCATGGCACTCCAAAGAGCAAGGGTGAAACATTGCATCGCAAAGGAAAAACATTGCAAAGAGTGATTTTCACGTTCTTTCTTGTCTTGATACAAGAAAGAACCAAAGAAAATCAAGGCTGAAAAGCCCGACCCGATGGGTACCCCGTGGGTGGAACTGCCACGCGATACTATTCGCCACGCCTACGGCGTGACTCATGTGGTATCGCTTACTAAGCCTACCGCCACGTCCACCCCCGCCCCATTGCCGGGTCAGGCTTTTATGCCTCTGAATGCTTCTTCCGCTTCATTCCTTTTCAGGGAAAAGGTTGGGGTGAGGTCGTATCTCACGAACAACCTTGATGACCCCTCTAAATCTCCCCTGAGAGGGAAGACTTTAGCCATGCAAAAAGTTTCCTAATTGCTTTTTCCCTCTCATATAAGGAGAGGGGCTGGGGGTGAGGTCAATTCCACAAACAACGAACAACGCTTCCTGCCCCGTAGGGGCTCAACATTTGTAACCCAATGGAACTCTCGCATGTAAAGCGATGCACGCCATGGCATTCCAAAGAGCAAGGGTGAAACGTTGCATCGCAACAGAAAAGTTTGGCAAAGAGCGGTTTCCAAAAAAACAACAAGAATTAAAGGGTTTAAGCAAAGCGATGCTTCGACTAGCTCAGCATGACAAGTGAGCAGAAAGGAAGATAGGGCTTTTGTCATCCCGAGCAAAGTTGAGGGATCTCTTCAAAGGATTGAAGTGAAAAGAGCAATGAGATGCTATGGCGAAGTCTATCCCTATAAATCGGGACTCTGCACGACAGCGTTTTGTTTCGCTTGTGCGTAACATGACAAAAAACCTTAACTAAACAACATTGGATTTAAATTATTAAATCAAGAATAATTATCAATTCTTTTAGATTTTTTGGGTTATAATGCTACTCCATCCTTATAATAACCAATTTTTATACTTTTTGCCATAATGGCTTAAAAGGCTTACCTTTGTACTATATAATTTTAGATGAATGACGATTAAAAGCAGTAATTGTTATTGCCAGTTTTGTAAAGTTTTATAGCCTGAACCAATTTAAGGGAACAATTCATGACACTCGATACCACACAAACCATAGTTGCCATAGCCACACCGCCAGGAATGGGTGCAATAGCTGTTCTCCGTTTAAGCGGTGAACGCTCATTAGAGATTACCAGTTCTGTTTTCCGTCCTGCCAAAAAGGGGAAAAGCCTCAAGGAGCAGAAAGCCTATACCATTCACTACGGCTCCATTGTTGATGGTGACCGCGAGGTTGATCAGGTTCTGGTTAGCCTTTTCAGGGCGCCTCATAGCTACACGGGCGAGGATGTAGTTGAAATATCGTGCCATGGTTCCACTGTTATCCAACAGCAACTGCTTGAGTTGCTTGTGCGCCATGGTGCACGGCTTGCACAGCCCGGTGAGTTTACATTAAGGGCTTTCATGAATGGTAAAATTGATCTTTCGCAAGCCGAAGCCATTGCCGACCTGATAGCATCTACCAGTGAAACAGCCCGTCGGGTGGCGCTAAACCAGATGCGTGGCGGTATTTCCAACAAGCTAGCAGTACTGAGAAATGAGCTGCTCAGGTTTACCGCACTTGTTGAGCTAGAGCTCGATTTTAGCGAGGAGGATGTAGAGTTTGCTAACCGTAGTGAACTTGAAGGGTTGATAAATAGTATAATTTCAGAAATCGACAAGCTCTCGGCATCGTTCAGTCAGGGTAACGCCATTAAGATGGGTATACCTGTAACCATTGCCGGAAAACCCAACGTAGGTAAATCCACCCTGCTGAACCGCTTACTAAACGAGGAGAAGGCCATTGTTTCGGAAATTGCAGGAACTACACGCGATGCCATTGAGGATACAATCCACCTGGGCGGAATTAACTTCCGCTTTACCGATACTGCAGGGCTAAGGCAAACCACCGATACGATTGAGAGCATCGGCATTGAAAGGGCTTTTGCAAAAATTGAAAAAGCACGCATAGTGCTTTACCTATCCGATGCACAAGCCAACCTTGATGAAATTATTAGCGAGGTTGAGGCCTTTGCTACCAAGCTTACCTCATCGCAAAACCTAATTGTGCTGGTAAACAAGGAGGATAAATCAACCCAGGCTCATGTTGAGAAGGTACTATCGGAGCTTGCAGGTAAAGGGTTTACTGCGCTGGCCCTTTCGGCAAAAGCCGGACATAATATTGAGCAATTACAGCAACTACTAATATCCATGGGTAAAGCCGATATGCCCGAGAACGAGGATGTTGTAGTAACCAGTATTAGACACTACAATGCCTTGCAATCGGCTCGAGCCAGTCTGACTCAGGTTTTGAATGGCCTACAGGCAAACCTAAGCGGCGATTTGCTTGCCATTGATATTCACCAGGCCATTGATTACCTGGGTGAGATTACCGGAGAAATATCGAACGATGAAGTGCTTGGCTTCATCTTCTCAAAGTTTTGTATAGGAAAGTAGTCTAGCTTACACGCATTTCCACAAAAACGGGCAAATGATCCGATGGAAACCTCTGCCTAAAGGCATCGTCGATATGGGCATGCCTTAAAATGTCAATTTTATTGCTATCAACAAAGCAATAGTCAATCCTATCGGTAAGCGGGCTGCTATAATCGAATCCGTTCCAGGTACCCACTGGGCCGTAGTGCCCAATGGGTGATAAATCGTATGTATCGGCAAAATTTGATGTAACAGGAACTAATGAGCTATCAGTAGGAATCATATTGAAATCGCCGGTTATGACTACGGGCAAACCATCGGCAATTGCTGTAATCCGGTTTACCAGTAGTCTGGCTGAATTTTTGTGGGCTTCCTTTCCCATGTGGTCAAAGTGGGTGTTGAACAGGGCAAAGGTTTTTCCGCTAATTCTATCCTTAAAGATTGCCCATGTGCAAACCCTTTTACAGGCAGCATCCCAGCCAAGCGAAGGGGTATCGGGGGTTTCCGATAACCAAAACGTTTTACTGAATAGCAGTTCGAACCTCTGGGTACTGTAGATGATTGCCGAGTATTCACCTAGCGTATCGCCATCATCGCGACCCACTCCAATAAAACCATAACCGTTGAGCATCCCAGTTATATCAAGCAGCTGATGATGCAGCACTTCCTGTACGTTCAGAATATCGATGTTGTAAAACTTAACCATTTGAGCAACATGTTCCTTACGGTATGGCCATGCATTCAGCCCATCGGCGGGGTTATCGAACCTTATGTTAAAACTCATCACCCTAAAGCTATCGTTTTTGTTCGAATTGCAACCAACAGTAAAAAGTAGTGCAATAAACAAAACAGCAATACTGATATTGCTAAGCCTAAAATTTATCATGGTTTCCAGAATTTTTCAATTTAATTCCTTAAAAATACATCAATTTTATTCCATTTTTACTATAAAACTTGATTTTTTTAATGGTTGATTTGTATATTGTGAAGCATATTAATAACATCCATGATAAGTTTTATACTTAACGACAAACCTGTAAACACCTCATGTAACCCGGGAATGAGTTTACTGGATTTTATCCGTTACGAGTCAAACCTACCCGGGACAAAAATTGGGTGCAGGGAGGGCGATTGCGGTGCCTGCACAGTACTTATAGGCGAACTAACAAACGATACAGTTGAATACCGAAGCGTTACATCGTGTTTGTACCCATTAATTAACGCTCACGGTAAGCATGTTGTAACCATAGAGGGTATCAACTTAAGCAATACGCTTAGTCCGGTTCAGCAGGCAATGGCCGATAATGCCGCTACCCAGTGCGGATTTTGCACTCCCGGATTTGTAATGTCGTTCACCGCATTTTGCATGAACCACGAAACTCCTACTACTGAGCGTGCCATTGAGGCAGTGGCCGGAAACATATGTAGGTGTACCGGATACAAATCCATAGAGCGGGCTGCAGCCGATATTGCAAGGGTAATGCAGGAAAAGAAGATATCAAACCCCGTTGGTTGGCTTGTTGGCAAAGGCTATCTTCCCAACTACTTTCTGGAAGTTCCAGGTAAACTTAAGCAAATTAAGGCTTTTGATGATGAAAGCAGTAGCACCTCACAGCTGATAGCCGGAGGAACCGACCTTATGGTTCAACGCCCCGAGAGTATCTACGAACAAAAAGTAAAATCGACCTTGGATGGACATCTCCCCAAGGAAATTACATTAAACGATTGCACCTGCACCGTTGGCGGTGCAACCCGGGTGAGCGACCTGGTTGCTTCAGCAGAGCTGATGGAGCGTTTCCCTCACCTTAAGGAGTACCTGATGCTGGTTTCGTCGGAGCCCATCAGGAACATGGCTACCATTGCGGGAAACATAGTGAACGCCTCGCCAATTGGTGATTTAAGTGTGATGCTATTGGCATTAAATGCTCAAATAACCTCGGTTTCCGATGGAAAAACGCGCCAGCAACCGTTAAACCAGCTCTTTAAAGGCTACAAGCAACTGAACCTGAATGCTGGCGAGGTAATTCAGTACATCACCTTTGAGCTGCCAAAGAGCACTACTCAATTCAGCTTTGAAAAGGTAAGCAAACGAAAATACCTTGATATTGCAAGCGTAAACAGTGCAATGCTTATCGAAGTCGAGAACGGAAAGGTAAAAAAGTGCCGGATATCGGCAGGTGGGGTTGCCCCAATCCCTTTATATCTGCACCAAACATCAAACTATCTTTCTGGTAAGGAAATCAATTCACAATCTGTAACCCAAGCAATAACAATTATGCACGATGAGATATCGCCCATTAGCGATATCCGTGGAACCGCAGAGTATAAGAAGTTGCTTCTAAAACAGCTTTTCCTGGCACACCTGCAAAGGTTTTTGGGAAAACAGTTTGACCAGATTTTTTAAGGCTAACAGTGATGAAAAATATCGATACCATAGGTCATGTAACGGGAAAATCGGTTTACCTCGACGATATCCCAACCATTTCGGGTACATTGCATGCAGCAGTTGTAGGCTCAGCCATTGCCCACGGTAAAATTTTAAAGGTTGATACCACGGAGGCACTAAGGCTGGATGGCGTGGTAAAAGTCATCACCTGCACCGATATTCCGGGCGAAAACCAGATAGGAGGAATAGTTGAGGACGAAACCCTGCTTGCCGAGGGCGAAGTCCACTACCAGGGTCAACCCATAGCTGTGGTTATTGCAAAAACCGAGCGCGACGCCCACAAAGCAGCCAAAATGGTTCGGATTGATTACCAGGAACTGGAACCGGTAACCGACCCACGCATTGCAAAGGAAAAGGGGTTACTGCTCATACCACCCCGAACCTTCAGCATGGGTAACCCCAATGAGGTATGGAGCCAATGTAAATACATTGTGGAGGATAGCATTGAGTTGGGCGGACAGGAACACCTGTACATTGAAACCCAAGGGGCTTACGCCTATCCCGTTGAGGGTGGCTATATTAAGGTTCACTCATCGACCCAGGGACCTACAGCCGTTCAAAAAACGGTTGCTCGTGTTCTAGGATTACCCATGAACCTTATTGAGGTTGATGTGGTTAGGCTTGGTGGTGGTTTTGGGGGCAAGGAGGATCAGGCTTCAGGATTTGCAGCCATGGCTGCACTTGCTGCTCATATTACCGGCAAACCGGTAAAACTGGTTCTACCCCGTCACGACGATATGCGAATGACCGGAAAACGTCACCCCTACAGCGGCGATTTCAGGATTGGGCTAACCGCTGACCTCAAGATATTGGCCTTTGAAACAACCCTGTACCAAAACGGCGGCGCCGCAGCCGACCTCTCGCCAGCTATCATGGAGCGAACGCTCTTCCACTCCACTGGTTCTTACTATATCCCTAACACGCGAGTAACCGTGTATAGCTGCAAAACCAACCTTCCGCCCAATACTGCGTTTCGTGGTTTTGGTGGGCCTCAGGGAATGTTTGTAATTGAAAGCGCCATTGCTAAAGCAGCCGAAACCATTGGTGTAAGCGCAATTGAAATCCAACAGGCAAACCTGCTAAAAGAGAACGATGAATTCCAGTACGGGCAAAAGGCCGAAAACGTAAACGCCCGTAAGTGCTTTGCCCTTGCATCGGAAAGGTTTGACCTTGAGAATCTCCGTAAATCCATTGATAATTACAACCAAAACAACAAGTACAGCAAAAGGGGCTTGGCGGTTATGCCGCTCTGCTTTGGCATATCGTTTACCAACACAGCAATGAACCAGGCTCGCGCCCTTGTTCATATTTACCAGGATGGCAGCGTTTCAGTAAGCACTGGAGCCATTGAAATGGGACAAGGTGTGAACACCAAAATGGCGCAGGTAGCATCCATTCTGCTGGGGATTGATATTAGCCGGGTAAAGATTCATTCTACCAATACAACAAGGGTTGCAAACACCTCACCAACGGCTGCCAGTAGCGGTGCCGACCTGAACGGCAATGCACTACGAATTGCCATTGCTGCCCTAAAAAAACGGTTGCTTAAGGTAGCCGCCGAACTACTGGAATGCAGCGATGATGAGCTGAACATTGAAAACGAAACGGTTATCCGTAACGGTGCACCCACAGCCCTGAAATGGAACGAGCTGGTTAAAAAGGCACACCTGAAAAGGGTTGCGCTAACTGAGAACGGTCACTATGCCACTCCGGTTATCTACTTTGATAAAACAAAGGAGAAAGGACACCCCTTTGCCTACCATGTTTATGGGACAGGAGTTGTTACAGTAACGTTGGACTGCATCAGGGGAACCTATACCATTGATGATGTTTACATTGTACACGACTTTGGCAATAGCATAAACCCACTGATTGACCTTGGACAGGTTGAGGGTGCTGTAGTGCAAGGGATAGGATGGCTAACCCTTGAGGAGTTAGCCTTTGACTCCAAGGGCCGATTGCTTTCCAATAGCCTATCCACCTACAAGGTACCCGATATTCACTTTGCACCCAAAAGCATACAGTGCATCCCGCTGCCCACCAATGGCCCGGAATTGGCAGTACTACGTTCAAAAGCCATTGGCGAACCACCATTCATGTACGGCATAGCAGCCTACTTCGCCATTCACAATGCCATTAAGGCCTTTAACCCACACTATAGCATAAAGCTCACTGCACCCCTAACCCCTGAAAGGGTTTTAATGAATCTGTACCAGGGGAGGTAGGGTTTGGTGTTTAGTGTTTAGTGTTTAGTGTTTGGTTAATCCAAAACTTTGTAAATCCAATAAATCAGCATAATCTGCGTTCTATTAAGCTCACTATCAATCATCAACGAACGACTTCATTGGTTAGGTAAAATAGTAAGCAAAAAGTTAAAGGTCCGTTTGATGATTTGTAATTTTTTTTAAATTAGCTATCGTATAAGTCTTTCAATTATCAGATCTATACACCCAAATTAGATGTATAAGAATGATTTTTTAGGATATAAACGAGTTAGACGATAATACTGGAGGTTAATAATATGAAGAAATTGAAGTACTTTTTGATGCCTGTGTTTTTTTTCTTCTTTTTTATCCCACTTTTCTCCGTGCACAAGCAGCGGTTGAAACTTACAAGCAGGCAATTCGCTTAAAACCTAATTATGTAGAGGCATACTATAAACTGGGGATGGATTATGTCAATCTCGGGCGCTACACCGAAGCGGTTGAAGCTTACAAGCAGGCGATTCGCTTAAAGCCTGATTATGCAGATGCACACTTTAATCTGGGATTAACTTATGGCCAGCTCGGGCGCTACACCGAAGCGGTTGAAGCTTACAAGCAGGCAATTCGCATAGAGCCTGATGATGCAGAAGCACACAACAACCTGGGTACTGCTTATGACAAACTCGGGCGCTACACCGAAGCGGTTGAAGCTTTCAAGCAGGCGATTCGCTTAAAGCCTGATTTGGCAATGGTACACTATAATCTGGGAGTGGCTTATTTGCATGTAGGAGATAAGAGTTCTGCATTTGAAGTGTACAAAATTCTCAAAGAATTGGACAAAGATTTATCCAACAAATTGTTCAACCTAATTTACAAATAAGCGGAATAGAAAACGGTAAGAAGTAGCCTAACAGCATATAAAAGTGAAAACAAAGTTTTCCATAATTGCTCTTGTTAGCGCGCGTAAGCGATGTTAAATGGAGTATAAGCCTAACGCAGCGTTTCAGCCGGACATAAAAAAGTTTTTGTACTTGCTTGAACAAGTGGATTTTTTACTACATTTACTGAAAGTTATCGTACGGAGTGGCGTATATTGCACGCGTCCGCAGACGCACAAGAGCGAGGGATGAATTTTTTATTTAATATCAAACTAATGATCTGACAAATAGGAATGTATATATTGAAGGATAGGGTTTTAAGTAATTATTTTGAATAATTTAACTTAAAAGTGAAACAAAAAATTGCATAATTCGGTTATAAGTGAATACATTTGCAATCGAAATATGGTATGATGAAGGAAGCATTTGCACATTCTACACCGTCAGGTGGGTTACAGATGATGACAATGCACCATCAGAAACGGATAGGTTTTTTGATACCTATGCTGTGCCTGAGCATCCATTAAATGAAAAGGCAATGCAATTGTTTCGATTGATAACCGAAAGCATTGGCAACAGATACGGAGCAACAAATGATTTTTTTGACAGAATAGTAAACAAAGCACAAGAATTGCCTCCAAAACAAAAACAATGGGTAGAAGAAATAAAAGACTTAGGCATCAATTTTCCACTGAGGTTATTTTGTTATCGGGTAACCGAAAATATTGTTATTCTTTTCAACGGTGGGATTAAGGAATCGCAAGCATCACAAGAAAGCAAAAATTTAAGAATGAAGTTTTATGAAGCACAAACCTTTGTCAAAAAAATTGAAGAAGCATTACAATCTCAAATGATTAAAATCTCTGATAACGGTAGGTATTTACAAAACTTTGACGGGACAACTGACATAATACTATAAGACAATGAGAAGCAAGACAGTAGATAGATTGCTGAAAAGCACACCTAAAGATGTTGAAATCTTTGTGGATTGGTATGCTGACTTAGTGGTTCGCATTAATCAACTATTGCGTGAAAAAAATATCAGTAAAAAGGAACTGTCTGTAAAGATGAATAAGAAACCATCTGAAATTTCCAAATGGCTAAACGGTGAGCACAATTTCACCTTACGTTCACTAGCAAAATTATCGGCTGAATTGGGAGTACCTTTAATAGAAGTGACGAAGAAAAAAGTACAGACAGAATTTGTTGAAGATGGCTTTGTGTGCAGAGTTCACACTTTTGTGAGTTATACAAAACTAAACACAAAAACCACTGAAAATGTTTGGCAATGTGCCGAAGAAACTGAACCCTATAATGAATTAAGCAATGCAGGATAAAAATGTTTTTGATCCAGAAAAGATTGCTTTGATTGATTTCAAAATGATTAAAGGACAGGTGAACACTCCTGAAAATTTTGACATTAACAAAGTTGTCGGATACCATTTGGACAACTCCTTGCAATTGAGCTTTAACCTTGACGATAAATTGGCTAAAGCAGATTTCACTGTTAACGTAAAAACCGACAGCAAGGGCGAAAATGAAAGCGAAGCAACAGGAAATTTCCATTTAATATTTATTTACAGAATTGAAAATTTAGAAGAGCTTACTATACTGAAAAAAAATAAGCGTTTAAATCTAAATCCGGGTTTGGCAAATGCACTTTCATCTGTAACCTATTCTACATCAAGAGGGATTCTTATAACCCGACTGCAAGGCACGGCTTTGCAAAACTTTGTTTTACCCATTATCAACCCGAACAAGTTGCTTCACAATAAGTAAAAATAGATGATTTGGAAATACTTAAGAATTATAATTTAGAAGATCAAACAGCAATCTCAAACCATGCACTGACAATGATTCATGAGGACGGATAGACAGAACACCAGTTGCCAACATCGGTTTAGCACATTGCAGGGTGCAGTGACTAATTCGAAATGTAGTTTTTTTTTCATTCATTTGTTGGAATATGACAGTCTTGCACTTTTAATTCCCGTGCTATTGCCAAACTGCAACCTGTTTCCACTCCCACCCCTTTCATAAACCCAACCTTTAAACCCCCAAAGATTTCACTCTTCTGAGCATCTCAAATTTCGTTGCCTGGCAATTTCCCATCGGCAATAAGCCTGGTATACTCTTCGGGGGTGTTGATGTTGATAAGGATTTGATCATTGGGAACGGGTATGCAAGCCTTGCTAAATCGGTTTAGATACTCTTTGAGGTTGATATCCGGGTTAGTCTCGGCTCGTGCTGCTCTCACAATTCGTGGTGAAATTAGTATGGGATGGCCACCCCTACCCTCGTAAACCGGGTAAACATAGTCGGCTTGCATTGCATGACGCCATAGTGCCCGCAGGATATCAGCACCCACAAAGGGGTTATCGGCATTGGTCATGAAAACATAGTGGTTGCCTATTGCCTGTAAGGCAAGGTAAAACGAGTAAAAACGCCCCAGCTCGGGGTTTGGGTTAATCACAATTTCAATACCGTTTAACTTATAGGCTGCGGAAACTGCCTGTGCGGCTACCTGGGCATTGGTTACCATTACCACCCTTTGGCAGCCAAAGGCAAGGAACTCATCGGCAAGTTTGCGGGCAAAGCATCGTTGTGGATCAAATGTAAGCAAAGCCTTAGGCTGCCCCATTCGCCCCGAGGAACCGGCTGCCAGAATAATGGCGGAAAAATTTTCTTTCATTCGCTTGTATAGTAATATTCTTTGCCAAATAGCAATAAAATGCTATACAAAGTTAATATGCTTAGCCATATTTTATAGATTTGTGGGAAATATCAGGATATATGAGCGATAAGTTTTCACCCATACCGGCCAAACAGTTGCTGGAAATCATTCTGAAAGAACTTGATACCCATGGAACCGTTTTTGGATACCCCAGCGAACTGTTCTTTAACCCGAATCAAGGTAAACTTCCCACAACCATTTTTGGGCAAACCATTGATACACCAATAGGTGTTGCCGCAGGGCCACATACTCAACTTGCTCACAACATTGTAATTGCCTGGCTCATGGGAGCCCGGTACCTTGAACTGAAAACCATTCAAACCCTCGATGAGCTTGAGATTGCAAAACCCTGCATCGACATGCAGGATGAAGGGTACAACTGCGAGTGGTCGCAGGAGCTGAGGGTTGAGGAGAGCTTCATGGAATACCTAAAGGCATGGGTAATCATTCACATCCTGAACCATAAGCTGCAGCTGGGCAGTAAGCCCAATATGGTTTTCAACATGAGCGTAGGCTATAACCTTGAGGGTATTAAAAAGCCCAACGTTCAGTGGTTCCTGAATAAAATGGGTGATGCCACCGGTGAGCTGAACCAGATGGTGCAGGAGCTAAAAGCCATATACCCAGCCATTGGAAACATCGATATACATGCTAAGCTTTCGGATAATATTACGCTTTCCACCATGCACGGGTGTCCGGCCAATGAGATTGAGGATATAGCCCGCTACCTGCTAACTGAACGGAGATTGCATACGCTGGTTAAGCTCAACCCTACCCTTTTGGGAAGTTCTGAGCTTAGAGAGACTCTGAACAACAAGCTCAGGTTCAAAACCAACGTTCCCGATATCGCCTTTGAGCACGACCTAAAATATCCCGATGCCCTAAAGCTGATTGAAGCCTTATCCGCCGAAGCAAAAACCCTTAACCTTACCTTTGGGGTCAAGCTAACCAATACGCTGGAAAGCGTTAACAATAAACATGTTTTCCCAGGCGAGGTGGACATGATGTACATGAGCGGCCGGGCATTACACCCCATTTCCATAAACCTTGCCCGCAAGCTGCAGAACGATTTCAAAGGCCAATTGCTTCTATCGTTCTCGGCAGGAGTTGATGCGTTTAATGTATCAAAGGTTATGGGCTGCGGTTTTAGAACCGTAACCGTATCGTCCGATCTGCTTAAACCCGGCGGTTATGGGCGATTAAAGCAGTATATCGATAATCTCAAAATCGATTTTAACGGAAAAACTGGCTGGCCAGCAGCCGATGTGGCTCTCAAAAACCTAAACAGCTACGCAAAGGAGGTGGTAGAGGATGAACGTTACTGCAATACGCATTTCCGTGAGCCATCCATAAAAACCAAGCGTAAGCTCGACTACTTCGACTGTATTGCAGCCCCATGCGTGAATACCTGTGCTACCAATCAGGAAATACCCACATACCTTCACTTTGCTGCCACTGGCAATTACCCCAAAGCGCTTGAGGTGATACTCCGCACCAATCCATTTCCGAACACAACCGGAATGGTGTGCGACCACCTTTGCCAGAACAAGTGTACCCGTATTAACTACGACAACCCATTACAAATACGCGACGTGAAACGCTACGTTGCTGAGAATGCTGATATCAAGCTAAGTCCTGCTCAACCAAATGGTAAAAGGGTTGCCATAATTGGCGCCGGCCCATCGGGCTTGTCGTGTGCATTTTACCTGGCCATTAATGGCTTTAAGGTTGATGTTTTTGAAAGCAAGACCAAGGCCGGAGGAATGGTTCGCTATGCCATACCGGGCTTCCGCTTAACCGACCAGGCCATTGATAGGGATATTGAAAGGATTACCCAACTTGGTGTAAACATTCATTACAGCCACCCCGTAACCCGCAGCGAGTTTAGCGACCTTAAAAACAAGTACGATTACGTTTACATATCGGCTGGTGCGCAGAAATCGGCTATACTTGATATTGAAGGTATTGATGCCGATGGTGTTATTGACCCCCTAACCTTCCTGATGGGTGTAAAAAGCGGTAACATAAAGCAGATTGGCAAATGTATTGTAATAATTGGCGGTGGGAACACCGCCATGGATGCAGCCCGAACAGCGCATAGGCTTGTGGGCGATAACGGAAAGGTAACCATAGTTTACCGCCGAACAGTTAACGAAATGCCTGCCGATGAGGGTGAAATTAAAGCGGTAATTGCCGAGGGTGTTGAGTTAGTGGAACTTGCCGCCCCTGAAAAAATAATCACCCAGAACGGCAAGGTTAAAGCATTGAAATGTAGCTTAATGAAGCTAGATGGTTACGATAGCAAGGGTAGACCAAAGCCTGTAAAAGTTGAAGGGTCTGAATTTGAGGTTGAGTGCGATGTGGTAATTCCCGCCATTGGGCAAGCCCTTGATATCGATTTTGTTCCAAATGAGCTCCTAAAGGCCGATACCCGCAACTATAAAACGTTGATGGGTAACGTTTACATTGGTGGCGATGCGCTACGTGGTGCATCAACGGCCATAAATGCCATTGGCGATGGTCGTAAGGCAGCCCAGGAGATTATCAGCCAATGCGGTTTTACGGGAATTAGTACTAGTGTCCCTGAAAAGAAACATAATTATAGGGATCTTATGCTCCTGCGATCCACCCGCAAGTATGGTTATGTACATAAAGAGCTCACTGCTGAAAAGAGCAAAACCTTTGAGCTGGTGACTGAAACTCCGGACGAAACGACCATAAAAGAGGAAAGCGCACGCTGCCTACACTGCGACGAGGTTTGCAGCATATGCACAACAGTTTGCCCCAACCTAGCTAACTTTGCGTATACCATTGAACCCGTTCGTTACCAACTCGACAAAGTGCTGGTTGGTTCCGATGGAACACAAGAGGTTCAACCCGACCATTTTTTTGAGGTAAAACAAACCGTTCAGATACTGAATATTGCAAACTTCTGTAACGAATGCGGGAATTGCTCTACGTTCTGCCCAACCGAGGGCGCACCCTACCAGGATAAGCCTAAGTTTCACCTAACCACAAAATCGTTCAAGGAGAGCGAGGATGGTTACATGCTTAGCGTTCTGAAGGACAGAAATGTACTAATCTTTAAGCAAAAAGGAGGCATTAAGACCCTATCGGAAAACCGTGATGAATACATTTACGAAACCGACCACGTTTACGCCCGTTTCAGTAAAAATGGCTTTAAGCTGGTTGAGGCTAAGGCGTTAACGCCTTGCGTAAGACAAATTCAATTTCAGCATGCGGTAGAGATGAGCGTAATACTACAGGGTGCAAAAAGGTTAATGGGGGTTTGATTAGGGCTTGGTGTTTAGTGTTTAGTGTTTAGTGTTTAGTGTTTAGTGTTAAGTGTTTAGTGGTTAGTGCTTGGTGGTTGTGTATTGACCCCCTTTAAACTGGACTAATCTCCAAAGGGTTTAGAGAAGATTCAAAAAAATAAATTATCAGAAATTACCATTAATGCGTATTCTACAGCTTGTTACTCGGTTCGATTTTGGTGGAGCAGAGAACCACGTGCGTGAGCTATGTAACGAGCTTGCAGCAAGCAACCATCAGGTTATTCTGCTTTCCCGAAAGGGACGACAAAATGAGCTGTTGGATAAACGAGTAAAATTTATACAACTACCTTCGTTTGTCAGCTATTTGATACTGACAAAGGTTGTAATAATAGTTTACCTGCTATTACGGCATAAGATTGATGTGATACATGCACACCAACGACTCCCAATAATTTCGGCATGCATAGGGGGATTTATACTAAGAGTCCCAGTGGTGGCTACCGTTCACGGCCGCGTTAGGCACGATTTAAGGTCGATAGTAGCAAAAAAATTAACATCAAAAATAATCTTTGTGAGAAATCAGGCAATTTCCAACTTAGACAGGTTTAGGTCTATACAAAACAAATCAGTTTATATACCTAATGGCATTCCGATTCCTAAAAAATTACCACTCATTGAAACAAATACTATTGGATACATCTGTAGGATTGATAAAAGGCATTTTAGAGTAATAAAACTGCTTATTCTTGCCTGCGAAAAATTGAAATTAAGTCAACCTACCATTAAACTATTATTAATTGGCGATGGAAATAATGTAGAAGAGTTAAAAGAACTGATAAACAAAACCAATTTAAAATTCGAAAGTACTGCTATTGAATACTTGGGTTTTGTTAGAAATATTGATTTACTGAATAGTTTTCCGGAACTTATACTTGGAGTTGGACGTGTAGCTATTGAGGGACTTATTCGAGGGGCTACTGTAATTTCGATAAAAAACAACAAAATGGGAAGAATTATTACGCCAAGCAATTATGATGACTATGCATTTACCAATTTTATTAAAATTGATGGCTGTGTTCCTACTGAAGAATCGATATATAATGAACTTAAGCTTTACTTTGAAAGAAGAAATGAATACCGAAAAAACACGTCAATCCTAGCAGCGAGAATTGAAAACGACTTTGGAATAAGTAAAACAACCAATAGAATAATTGAGGTTTACTCAAGCACCCTAAAATCAAGAGGTTTGCCTAACAGCAAATAGTTAAACTCTTAAAAATCAGTATGTAAAAATAGTTCAACTTATAAAGACCATCTACAACTCATACTTGTAGGTTTGTTTCGATTCGGACATAACAAATGAGCTGTAAAATTGAGTTATATTCTTTATCACTGAAAATTTATGAATTACAAAGTTGTGGTAGTCCTCCATGTCGTTACACTGCGCTTTAAGTAAGAAGTCCCAGTTACCGGAAACGTAATAACACTCCATAACCTCGGGTAACTTTTTAACTTCGAGCTCAAAAGCATCAATCACCTCTTTGGTGTGACTCGAGAGCGATACCGAGATGAAAACCGTAAGCTTTTTGCCTAGAGCCTTAGGGTCGAGTAGCGTGATATACTGCTTAATGTAACCATTCTTCTCCAACTTTTTAATTCGCTCATGGATGGGTGTTGTTGAAAGGTGTAGCCTTTCCGAAAGCTCGCGAATGGTAACACGGCTATTGTCCTGCAAAATGTTCAGTAGCTTGCGGTCTATTTCGTCAATATTTCTCATACTTAGTTAAGTTTTAGGTTAAAAAAATCTGTAAATTGCAATACTATTTTTCTTATCTAGTAATATTTTTATCTGCAAATATAATATATTTCCATAAAACGCAATATATCTAATATTATTTTCTATATTTTACAAAATACTTAGAAATTTAAGACAGAGTTATTACTTTTATTGAAAATTTCAAAGGTTATGATTGAGATAATTGATAGAATTACAAACCCCAAGGCATTAGAGAATGCCGTGAAACGTTTTCGTGAGAAGGGTATTATTCTACCTACTTTTCACCAGCAGCAGAATCCAGAACAAATTCCTGATAAAATCAAGGTAAAGCTAAAAGATGTTGGCTTATGGGAGATAAATCCAGTAAATCTTTTTCGAATCACATGGAAAAACGAACCAAAGGAAAAAGGGGGATTATTTGGCAAGGTTAATTACTTAGAGTTACCCAAGGAACTAACCGGGGTTAATGCCCGAATTATACTATTGCTTGGCAAATGGTTTCCAACTGGTGCGCATAAGGTTGGGGCTGCATACGGATGCCTTGCACCCCGCATTATCACCGGTGGCTTTGACCCTACAACACAAAAAGCAGTATGGCCATCAACCGGCAACTACTGCAGGGGCGGAGCCTTCGATTCCAAGTTAATGGGAACCGAATCGGTAGCTATACTGCCCGAGGAGATGAGCCGCGAACGCTTTACCTGGCTGCGCGACTATGTTGGTTCCGAGGTTATCGCAACTCCTGGTTGCGAGTCAAATGTGAAAGAGATTTACGATAAATGCTGGGAAATCCGAAGAACCAAACCCGACTACGTTATTTTTAACCAGTTCGATGAGTTTGGCAATGCCGCATGGCACTATAATATCACAGGGAAAGCCATTGAGGAGGTATTTAACGAGCTGGGCGGAAAGTCAAATCTTGCCGCGTACGTTTCGGCAACCGGCTCTGCAGGAACCATTGCCGCAGGCGACTACCTGCGAACCATAGCGCCACACATCAAGGTGGTAGCCTCAGAGGCAAAGCAGTGCCCTACCATTCTGATGAATGGCTTTGGCGGCCACCGCATCGAGGGAATTGGCGATAAGCATGTACCCTGGATTCATAATGTTAAGAACACCGATGTTATAACCGCTATCGACGATGAGGATTGCATGCGAATTTTCAGGCTCTTCAATGAACCAGAAGGTGTAAAATACCTTGTAGAATCGGGAGTGCCTGTAGAAATTGCCAACAACCTGAAACTTTTGGGTATATCGGGCATTAGCAATATGCTCTCGGCTATTAAAACAGCCAAATTCTTTGAGATGACTTCAGAGGATGTGATATTCACCATAGCAACGGATTCGGCCGAGATGTATGGATCGAGGCTAGAGGAGTTAAGGGAGGAACGCGGAAGCTATAGCCAAATCCAGGCCATAAAGGATTTTGAGAAATGTATCCTAGGTGCTACTACCGATTGGATGAGGGAGCTAACCTACCACGACCGCAAGGCCATTCATAACCTGAAATACTTTACCTGGGTTGAACAACAGGGCAAAGAAATTGACGATTTGAACAGGCTCTGGAACGACAGGGAGCTTTGGCCTAAACTCTTTAGCCAGGTTAAACGGTGGGACGAACTTATTGATGAATTTAACGATCGGGTTGGTCTGCTAAAATCGCTTTAAATCAATTTTTTATGAACGGAAAGTTCATACTTACCTGCTCGGGCTGTGGCAAAACCTTTGCGCCATCGCCTGAGCTTTACCTTTGCCCTGATTGCAGCAGGAATAACGATACTGTAAACCCACCAAAGGGAGTGCTAAAAGCATTATACAACTATGAAATCCTGAGTAAACATAAGGAAGAGGTAATCACAGGAAATTTTTGGGATCTAATCCCGCTGCTTAAAAAGGAATCGTTACCCAAGCTAAGGGTTGGCGAAACACCATTGTATAGGTTTGATAGAATTGATGGTGAAACGCTTACATTTGAGCTATACCTGAAGGATGATTCGCAAAACCCAACCTTTTCGTTTAAGGATAGGGCATCGGCTGTGGTATCGGCCTATGCCAAGGAAAATGGCATTAGCACAATAGTTGCTGCATCAACCGGAAACGCAGGCTCTTCCCTTGCCGGCATATGTGCTTCGCAGGAGCAAAAAGCCATTATTATGGTACCCAAAAGCGCACCACATGCTAAGCTCACCCAAATTGTGATGTACGGAGCCACAATTGTTCCGGTAAACGGCACCTACGATATGGCTTTTGACCTTAGCATGGAGGCAACCAAAGAGTTTGGCTGGTATAACCGAAACACAGCCTTTAACCCGCTAACCATTGAGGGAAAAAAGACCGTTTCGTTTGAGCTGTTTAAACAGCTCAGCAGGGCTATACCCGATTATATCTTTGTTCCCGTTGGCGATGGTGTAATTATTTCAGGGGTTTACAAGGGATACGAAGATTTGCTCAAAATAGGGTTGATAGATCGTATGCCCACGGTTGTTGCAGTTCAGGCAGCCGGCAGCTCAAATCTAATCGAAAATATTGGAAAACCCGATTTTACCATAAAACCCAGCAATACCCTTGCCGACTCCATCTCTGTAGATATTCCACGAAATTTCTTTATGGCTCAAGACTACCTGCTCCAATACAAGGGTGAATGGCTCTCAGTAACCGATGATGATATTGTAAATGCTTCAAAGATCCTTGCGCGTAACACCGGAATTTTTGCTGAACCTGCAGCTTCAACAGCCTTTGCTGGAATGCTATGCTACCAAAAGAATCAAAAATTGCTTACAAAGCAAAGGGTTGTCGTGTTGCTCACCGGTAGCGGTTTAAAAGATCTCAAAGCCGTTTCATCGGTTATTAATATTCCAAATGCCATTGACCCTACCATTGATTCGTTGAGGAAAAACGAATGGATTAAATTTTAGAATTTGAAATCCTTGAGGTATAGGTTAACGGAGTTTTGTGTATAGAATCCTGAAATCTGTTTTGCGACTTCTACCCTATTCCAAAACATTTTACCTTTGTAAATGCTATGATACGATTCAACTTAAACGGTAAAACGGTAGAGTATAACGGTGATATAAATCGTTCGTTACTCGAGTATTTGCGGAACGACTTGCACCTAACCGCAGCTAAGGATGGCTGCTCGGGTCAAGGGGTGTGCGGGGCATGCTCGGTAGAGGTTAACGGTAGCATTAAAATGGCTTGCCGTATCAAAATGTCCGACCTAAGTGAGGCTATCATATACACCCTGGAGGGGTTGCCAAATAATTTCCGCGAAATATTAGCCCACCACTTTGCCACCAAGGGAGCAGTTCAGTGCGGATTCTGCTCGCCCGGTATGATAATGCGTGCCAGAGGGTTATGGCTATCGAACCCCAAAGCAACACGCAGCGATATCATCAGGGCTATCGCGCCGAATCTTTGCAGATGCACAGGCTATGTCAAAATTATTGATGCCATTCAGCATGCCTTTGCCGAGCTAAATGGCCAAGCTTTGCCAAAGAATAATACAGGAGCCAGGATTGGCGAACGCTATCCAAAATATCAAGCCAAGGAAACAGCCCTAGGCCAAAGGCCTTTTGTTGACGATATGTTTGTTGATGGGATGCTATACGGAGCCTTAAAGTTTTCCGACCATCCACGAGCAAAGGTTTTAAAAATTGATACCTCAAAAGCCTTGTCGGTGCAGGGTGTGGTAAAGGTAATAACCGCAACGGATATTCCGGGTGAACGCTACATTGGGCTGATTTTTCAGGATTGGCCAGTAATGGTTGCCCTGGGCGAGGTTACACGTTACATCGGCGATGTTATAGCCGGAGTGGTGGCAACATCGGAGGATATTGCCAGGCATGCCGCTTCATTAATCGAGGTTGAATACGAGGTATTAGAGCCTGTTACCGATATCCATCAGGCCATAAAACCCGATTCGCCCCAGGTACATCCAAATCGGTCAAATGTGTTGGAAACATGCACAATTCGGTTTGGTGAAGTTGATAAGGCTTTTGCTGAAGCAGCTTACGTTTCGTCCGATATCTACGAAACCCAGCGTATTGAACATGCATTTCTGGAAACAGAAACTGCACTTGCCCTACCCAATGGCGATGGCATAAAGGTATTCAGCCAGGGGCAGGGTGTTTACGTTGACCGAAAGCAAATAGCAAAAATCCTAAACCTACCCGAAAGTAAGGTTAATGTGGTTCAGGTTCAAAACGGTGGTGGGTTCGGTGGGAAAGAGGACTTAACTGTTCAGGGCCATGCAGCCCTAATGAGCTATATCACCCAAATGCCCGTAAAGGTTCACCTTTCCCGCGATGAAAGCATAAGAATGCACCCCAAGAGGCATCCGGTTTGGATGAAAATGAGCCTTGCCTGCAACTCCGAGGGGAAATTTACTGCTCTTAAACTTGAGGCCATAGGCGATACAGGAGCATATGCATCGGTAGGGACTAAGGTGATGGAGCGTGTGGTCGGGCATGCCACGGGTGGCTACACCGTTCCCGCTGTAGATATCTCGGCTAAAACCGTTTATACAAACAATATCCCATGTGGAGCCATGCGTGGCTTTGGTGTTCCACAGGTTACCTTTGCCATTGAAAACTGTATCGACGACCTTTGCCGTCAGGGTGGTTTTGACCGTTGGCAAATTCGCTACGATAACGCCCTTGAGGAAGGCGCCAAAACTGCAACCGGTCAGGAACTTCATGGGGTTGGACTAAAGAAAACCCTTATTGCAGTAAAGGAACAATTTAAGTCGGCAAAGTATGCAGGCATAGCCTGCGGCCTAAAGAATACCGGTGTCGGTAACGGAATGGTTGACGATAGCGAGGTTATAATCAAGGTTATTAGCCCAACCAGGGTTGAAATTCACCACGGATGGACGGAAATGGGTCAAGGCGTTCACACCATGGCCATTCAAACGCTTCACCATGAAACTGGTATTGAACCAAGCTGTATAGAGGTGATAGTTGATACCGATGCGGAGATTCCAACTGGTATGACCACTTCGTCAAGGGCTACAGCCCTGGTAGCCAACGCCCTTATCAACGCTGCGCGTCCACTGAGAGAAGATTTAAAGACGGCCAAACTCGAAAAGCTGGTAGGCCGGGTTTATCGTGGTAAATTTGTTTGCGATTGGACATGCAAGCCCGGCGCAAAAACTGATAAACCGGTAATACACTTTGCCTATGGCTATGCAACACAGGTTGCCATTCTTAACGAACAGGGCAAACTTTCGAAAATAATTGCTGCCCACGATGCGGGCAAAATCATGAATCAGATGCTTTTCGAGGGTCAAATTGAGGGGGCTGTGCATATGGGAATGGGATATGCACTAACCGAGGATTTACCCATGGAGAATGGCTTTCCCGTTAGCTTTAAGTTTAAGGACATTGGGATTATCCGCGCCAACCAAATGCCCGAAATTGAAGTTATTGGAATTGAAGAGCCCGACCCAATCGGCCCATTCGGTGCAAAGGGTATTGGCGAAATAGGCATGGTGCCAACCGCTGCAGCCATAGCCAATGCGCTTTGGACTTTTGACGGTATAAAGCGAACACGCCTACCCATGATGCGGAACAAGTCAGAATAATGTTTAACCACCAAATTCTTACCCAATGATTTTACTTTCCGATGCCACCTATATCGACTATCAAACGCTGGAAATCAAGAATTGCGATATACTGGTTACCAACGGTAATATTGAATTCCATCCACCCAAAACATACAGGGGCAATGCCACTGAAACCATCAACTGTTCCGGAAAGTTGGTTACGCATTCGTTTATTGTTGGCCATCACCATGCATACTCAGCATTAGCCCGAGGAATGGGTGCACCCAAAAAATCACCTGAAAATTTTTACGAAATCCTTAAATATATCTGGTGGACACTCGATAAATGCCTCACCACCGAAATGGTAGAGTATAGCGGCTTGGTTACCGCTATGGCTTGTGCAAAGGCAGGGGCTACATTTGTTATTGACCACCATGCCTCCCCTTATGCGGTAAAAGGTTCACTTGAGACACTTGCCAAAGCATTTGAAAGGGTTGGCCTATCGCACCTACTCTGCTACGAGATTAGCGATAGGGATGGTGATGAAATTGCCCAACAAGGACTTGAGGAAACCGATAGCTACCTGAAAAACTATCAGGGACTTGTTGGCCTACACGCATCGTTCACCCTAAGCGATAAGACCTTGCAGGCAGCAGCAGATCTAACGCAGAAGTATAATTCGGGTGTTCATATCCATGTAGCCGAAGACAAATACGACCAACAACATTGCCATGAAACCTATGGTAAAACTGTGGTTGAAAGGCTTAGCGACTTTAACTTCCTAAACTCTAGCAAATCGATTCTGGTGCATTGCCTGCACCTTTCCGAAAAGGAACGTAACCTTATAGGTCAATCGCCCTGCTGGGTAGCACAAAACACTGATAGTAACCTGAACAACAACGTTGGCTATTTCAGCAGTAAAAATCTGGGTGAAAATATCATGCTGGGCACCGATGGTATGCACAGCGATATGCTACAAAGCATGAAATCGGCTTACTTTGTTGGCCAAAACTTTGACCCCATGAGCCCTGCGCAAGCATACAAACGACTTAGAAATGCTCACCACTACATAGCCCAAAATGGCTTCAGCGGCGATGGCCCCGATAACCTTGTGGTTCTCGATTACGATTCCCCCACCCCCGTTAACGCTGAAAATATTCCTGGACACTTTATTTATGGTATCAACCAGTCGCATATAGAACATGTTATTTCCAATGGAAAACTGATAGTCAAAAGCAGAGCGATAACCACCGTTGATCAGGAAATCATTCTTAAAGAATCGCAAAAATTAGCGCTAGAGCTTTGGAAAAGGATGAGAGGGGAAGGATAGGATAAAGGATAAAGGTTAAA
>JAGPEQ010000077.1 GCA_018056955.1 Bacteroidales bacterium
AATTTAGACGAATTACAAATAACGAATTTAAGCTGAAAAACATATTTTCAATTGTTAATCGCTTAACAATTGAATTTAATTTTGCAGAAAATTATTAGGTTAATATTACGAAACCAACCAAATACACACAAGGAGAACAAGTTATGACAAAAGTAAAGTCGCTTGCCGATCTGAAAAAGATGAAGGAGACCCTGCAGGCTAAAATCGACCTTAGGGAAAAGGGCGAAGCTGCAGAGAACCTTGTTCAGATTAAGGTTGCCATGGCTACCTGCGGTATTGCTTCGGGAGCAAAAAATGTAATGGATTTTTTGCTTGAGGAACTGGAAAAGCGTGGAATAAACGCTGTTGTAACACAAACCGGTTGCATGGGTTACTGCTATGCCGAACCTACCATTGAGGTAAAATTACCCAATGCCGACCCTGTTGTTTTCGGCTATGTTGACACCAAAAAAGCCGATGAGATTATTGAGAAATACATTAAGAACGGTGAACTGGTTGATGGTATTATTCCCGTTAACTACGAGTCAATTGATAACAAATAACCAACTGGGAGGTAATAGTAATGTCAAAGTATAAAATGCACCTGCTAATTTGTGGAGGCACAGGTTGTAAAGCTTCCTCAAGCGATGCAATAGCAGAGAAACTAAAACTAGAGCTGGCAGCCAATAACCTTCAGGACGAAGTTCAGGTTATTATGACCGGTTGCTTTGGTTTTTGTGAGAAAGGTCCAATTGTAAAAGTATTGCCCGATAATACATTTTACACACAGGTTAAGCCTGAGGATGCCACCGAAATTGTAAAGGAACATGTAGTAAAGGGTCGTAAGGTGGAGCGTTTGCTCTATGTTGATCCCACTAAGAAGGCTGCCATTGAGGATTCAAAGCATATGGGTTTTTACCGCAAGCAAATGCGTATTGCGCTTCGCAACTGCGGATTCATTAACCCTGAAAATATTGATGAATATATTGCTCGTGAGGGTTATCAAGCATTAGGTAAAGTGCTTACTGAATATACCCCACAGCAAACTATTGATATTATCAAAAAATCTGGCTTGCGTGGTCGTGGAGGCGGGGGATTCCCAACCGGTTTAAAGTGGGAAATTGCCAGCAAAAACCATGCTGATCAAAAGTATGTAGTATGTAATGCTGACGAGGGCGACCCCGGTGCTTTCATGGACCGCTCAATTCTTGAAGGCGATCCACACTCAGTGCTGGAGGCCATGGCCATTTGCGGTTACTGTATTGGCGCTACAAAGGGTTTGATCTACATACGTGCTGAGTATCCACTTGCCATTAAACGCCTAAAGGTTGCCATCGATCAGGCTCATGAGTATGGGTTGCTGGGAAGCGAAATCTTTGGAACCAGTTTTAGCTTCGATATCGAATTACGCTACGGAGCCGGCGCTTTTGTTTGTGGCGAGGAAACTGCCCTTATCCACTCCATGGAGGGCTTACGTGGTGAACCAAGCAACAAACCCCCATTCCCTGCACAAAGTGGTTACATGGGCAAGCCAACCAACGTGAATAACGTTGAAACCTTTGCAAACGTACCTCCAATTATTTTGAAGGGTGCCGACTGGTACTCATCAATTGGTACGGAAAAGAGCAAGGGTACTAAGGTATTTGCGCTTGCAGGTAAAATCAACAACGTAGGACTTATTGAGGTTCCAATGGGTATCACCCTGCGCGAGGTAATTTTTGAGATAGGTGGTGGTATCAAGAATGGAAAGAAATTTAAGGCTGTTCAAACCGGTGGCCCTTCGGGCGGTTGCTTAACCGAGAAACACCTCGATACCCCAATTGATTTCGACAACCTGATTGCTGCAGGCTCAATGATGGGTTCGGGCGGTATGATTGTTATGGACGAGGACGACTGTATGGTATCGGTTGCCAAGTTCTACCTCGATTTCACCGTTGAGGAAAGCTGCGGAAAATGTTCTCCCTGCCGGATTGGTAACAAGCGTCTGTACGAGTTACTGGAACGCATTACCAAGGGCGAGGGTACCATGGAGGACCTAGAGCGTTTACGCAACTTATCGCAAGTAATTAAGGATACCTCGCTTTGCGGTTTAGGACAAACTTCGCCAAACCCCGTTCTATCAACCCTGGATAACTTCTACGATGAGTATGTGGCTCACGTGGTTGATAAGAAATGTCCATCGGGTCAGTGCAAATCGCTCATGCAGTATGTTATTGATCCAGAGGCTTGCGTGGGATGTACGGCTTGTGCCCGCAACTGCCCTGTAAATGCAATCAGTGGCGAACGCAAAAAACCACACGAGATTAACCAGTCAATCTGTATCAAGTGTGGTGCATGTATGGAGAAGTGTAAATTCGATGCTATCAGCATTAAATAATTAGGGTGATAACAATGGAAACAGTAAAACTTACAATAGATAACAAACAGGTTGAAGTACCCAAGGGTACTACAATTTACAAGGCAGCCAGGAAGTTGGGTATTGATATTCCTGTTCTTTGCTACATGGAACTCCACGATTTGGGAGTTGAAAACAAGCCTGCCGGATGCCGTATTTGCGTGGTTGAGGTTGAAGGACGCAGAAACCTTGCTCCCAGCTGTGCAACTGAGTGCGCTGAGGGTATGGTTGTTAAAACCCATACCACCCGTGTTATTAACGCACGTCGCACTGTAATGGAGTTAATTCTTTCCGACCATCCAAAGGATTGTTTAACCTGTCCTAAGAGTGGTCGTTGCGACTTGCAGGATATGGCTATTAAACTCGGAATTCGCGAGATCCCCGGTCAGGAATACGCTGAGATGTCAACATACAAAAAGGACTTTTCTCCATCTATCATCCGTGATGTTGATAAGTGTATCATGTGCCGCCGCTGCGAGACCATGTGTAATGAGGTACAAACCGTTGGTGCACTTAGCGCTGTAAACCGTGGTTTTATGGCTGTTGTTGCACCAGCTTTTGAGCAGGATTTGGAAAAATCGCCCTGTACCTACTGTGGTCAGTGCGTGGCTGTGTGCCCCACCGGCGCATTAACCGAGGTTGACCATACCACAAAGGTTATTCGTGCTATTGCCGATCCTACAAAGACCGTACTTGTACAAACTGCACCTGCAGTTCGTGCGGCTCTAGGGGAAGAGTTTGGTATGAAGCCCGGAACCTTAGTTACTGGTAAGATGGTTGCCGCTTTGCGCCAGATTGGTTTTGATTACGTTTTCGATACCGATTTTGCAGCCGACCTAACCATTATGGAGGAAGGTACCGAGCTGCTCGACAGGCTATCCCGATTCCTGAACGGCGACAAGAATGTTAAGTTACCCATTCTAACCAGTTGCTGCCCGGGTTGGGTTAATTTCTTTGAACACAACTTTACCGATATGCTCGATGTACCATCGAGCGCCAAGTCGCCACAGCAGATGTTTGGCGCAATTGCCAAATCATACTTTGCTGAGAAGTTGGGCAAAAAACGCGAAGAATTAGTGGTTGTATCGGTAATGCCCTGCTTGGCTAAGAAGTATGAGTGCCAACGCGATGAGTTTAAGGTTGATGGCAATCAGGATGTTGACTTCTCAATATCAACCCGTGAGTTAGCACACCTTATCAAGGAGTTTAATATCAACTTTGAGGAGTTGCCCGATGATGATTTTGACCGTCCGTTAGGAGAGTCAACAGGTGCTGGTGTAATATTTGGAGCAACAGGTGGTGTAATTGAAGCTGCTGTTCGTACAGCATATGAGGCTTATACTGGCAAACCTCTGCCCAAGATCGATTTTACAGAGCTCCGTGGTATGGAGGGTATCCGTTCAGCCACCATCGATTTCAATGGATTGCCAATAAACATTGGAATTGCTCATGGTTTGGGTAATGCCCGCAAGCTACTGGAGGATGTACGCTCGGGTAAGGCAAATTACCATGCCATTGAGGTAATGGCCTGCCCCGGTGGATGTATTGGTGGTGGCGGTCAACCATTGCACCACGGTAACTCTGCCATTATCAAAGCTCGTATGGAGGCTATTTACCGTGAGGATGCTGGTAAACCAATTCGCAAATCGCATGAGAACCCCTACATAGTAAAACTTTATGAGGAGTTCCTAGGCAAGCCCATGAGCGAAAAGGCACACCACCTACTACATACTCATTATTTCAGCAAGAAAAAGGATATCTACATTAAATAGGGAGGAAACACAAATGTCACATATAAAGCTTGAGCTTAAACCCGAACAGGTAGCCAAGATTAAGGAAATATGCAAGTCGTTTAACAACGACCCGGGCGAACTGATAAATGTATTACATAAGACCCAGGAAACCTTTGGTTACCTGCCTGCCGAAGTTCAGGAGGTGGTTGCAGCTGAACTGAACATCTCGGTAGCCAAGGTGTATGGTGTTGTAACGTTCTACTCGTTCTTCACTATGATACCTAAGGGTAAGCACCCGATTAGCATTTGTACAGGTACAGCATGCTACGTTCGTGGGGCCGAAAAGGTGCTCGATGAATTCAAACGGGTACTTAACGTTAAGGTGGGTGAAACCACACCCGATGGCAAGTTTTCATTAAACTGCCTGCGCTGTGTTGGTGCTTGTGGACTTGCTCCGGTAGTGCTGATTGGTGAAAAGGTGTATGGCCGTGTTTCACCCGATGGAGTTAAGGATATCATTAAGGAGTACGAAGATCAATAAACAGCATAATGCCTGATTTCAGGTATTAGTTTAGGTTGGTTATGTTTAGGGGTTTACATTTTTTGTAAGCCCCTAACTTTTTTTGTATTTCTTAACGCAAGTTTAATTAAACCTGTGTGTCAAATCGGTGTTTAATTAATGTTGAATTTTAGGAATAAACTATGATGAAAAAGGTTTTACTGCTTTGGGCTATTGCAGTTGTTACAGTAACCTCCATGGCTCAGGATAGAATGCAGGGCCGTAGTGGACAGAATTTTGACATGAGCAACTTTAACGGGGTGATTACCGGAAAGGTTATCGACTCGCTAGATAGAAATGGTGTTGAGTTTGCAAACATTGCGCTCTATAAACAGAAGGATTCCTCACTTGTAACCGGAACCCTTACCGATGCATCGGGTAATTTTATGATGGAAAAGCTGATGCCCGGCCGGTACTATGTTGACGTAAAATTTATAGGCTACCAGAGCAGAAGGATAAGCGGAATTATGGTTTCGCCACGTAGCCCTAAGGTCGATTTGGGAACTTTCTCATTACTGGCAGCCAGTGAGAATATCGAAGCGGTTGTTGTTACCGGCGAAAAGAAAATGCTGCTCCATAACCTTGATAAAAAGGTTTTCAATGTTGATAAGGATATAGCGGTTGAGGGAGGAACTGCAGCCGATGTACTACAGAATATCCCATCGGTTGAGGTCGATACCGATGGTAATGTAAGCTTAAGGGGCAGCTCTAACGTCAATATTCTCATTGATGGCCGTCCATCCATGTTAAACAGCATGGAGGAATTACCTGCTCAAATGATTGATAGGGTTGAGGTTATTACAAATCCCTCGGCCAAGTACGATCCCGATGGAATAACCGGTATTATCAACATAGTGCTTAAAAAACGTAAGGAACCTGGTTATAATGGAATGGTAAGCTTAAATGCTGGAACCGGCAATAAGTATAACGCAACCGTAAACATGAATTGGCGTCAGGATAAGGTAAACGTGTTTGCCAATTATAGTTTTCGTAGGGGTCAAATGGATAGGTTTTCCATTGGCGATAGGGTAACCCTCTTTAACAGTGGTGCCGACTCCTCATTCCTTTCGCAAAACTCCGAGGGACAATCGAACATGTTTTTTCACAACATACGTGGCGGTGCCGACTATTTTATTGACTCCAGGACAACCCTTTCGTTCACCGGAAACTTAAATTTCCGTTCGTTCGACATGGATAATAATGTATTATCGAATAGCTACTCTAACTTCAATAGTAACACCCTACAGAATACAAGAATTTCACTAAACTCCAACGATGGCCTTGGGCATGAGTACTCGCTCAACTTCAAGCGAACATACGATACTCCTGGTAAGGAGTGGACCGCCGATGCGTTCTTTTCGCGTAATACTAACAACAACCTAAATAATATCAACCAGCAGGAGATTTTTAATACCGTACCCACTACTGCTCTTGAACGCGCCGAAACCGACGGGTGGATGAACACTTTTACCTTTCAAACCGACTATGTTACACCATTTGGGAATGGAGGAAGGATAGAGACAGGAATAAAAGCACAAATAAGACGAAGCGATGCTGACTACGTGTATAAAATCTTCAATTCATTAGGCAGTACATGGGATTTTGACGCTAACCGCTCCAATCACTTTGTTTACAACGAGGAGATTTATTCCGCATATGGAATTTATTCAAACACCTTTGCTAACGGAAAGTTTAGCTACCAGTTAGGTTTGCGGGTTGAGGACCAACACTCAAAATCAGACCAGAGAACAACCAATGAGGTTGCCGATGTAAATAGGTTGAACCTGTTTCCCAGTGCGCATATCCGTTGGGAACCAAACCCCATCAACAGCCTTCAGCTATCATACAGCCGCAGGGTAAACAGACCAAGCGTGATGGTGTTAAACCCATTTCTAAATACTTCCGATAATTTTAACTGGTCGAAGGGAAATCCCTACCTTGAGCCTGAGTTTACCAGCTCAATTGATTTAAGCCATAACCTCAACTTCCCAAGGACAAAGATTACCACATCGGTTTACTACCGCGATACCCGAAATGGCTTCTCCAGGCGAATGATTGTTATTGATACCGTGGCAACACAACCAACACTTACGACCTTTATTAACCTTTCGCACTATGAGAATATTGGTGCCGAGGCAGTTGTAACACAAAACATTGCTAAATGGTGGAGAATTAATGCTAGCTACAGCTACTACTACTCTAAGCTGTTTGGCGATGTGGTTAGCGGAGCTAACGAGGGAAGTTCCTGGAACGCTAAGCTGGCTTCGTTTTTTACCATTGGAAAGAATGTTGATATTCAGTTGACCGGAAACTACCGTGCACCCTCAATTACTGTTGGCGGTTCAGGCCGAGGTTTCTATATGGCAGGTGGCGCACAGGGTGAAACCAAGGAGATGTACTGGGTTGATTTAGGTGCACGCATCAATGTGCTAAATAAAAAGGGAACTATCACAGTTAGGGTGAGCGATATTTTTAATACCCAAAAAATGAAGTATAGTTCATGGGATACAAACTTTTACTCGTATAACGAAAGCTGGCGCGACAGCAGGGTAGTGTTTGTTGGATTCTCATACAGAATTAACAACTATAAGATGAGACCTGAGAAAAAGGTCGATTCCGATGATTCTTTTGATATGGTTGAATAGTTTATTCTGGTTTAGGTTGGATGAAGGCCGCTTGTTTTGAGCGGCTTTCCTTTTAGTTTAAACCACCTTTCCCACGGTAAAGCTTTATTGGCTCATCAAAATCAATCCTAACCACGGTCATTAAGGCGTCAGTTAGCTCCTTGGGAACATCAATGAAGATGAGTCCTGGAACCGGACTCCATGAAATTTTACCAACAACTTTATGAAGTAGTTCATGGTTTGTTCCCAAAATTGTTGCCTTTTTTATTGGGCTGTTAATTCCTTTCAGCAGGATTTGGCCATAAGTTTTGGCCGGGAGGAATAGAAATAGCGATGTTGAATCCTTTGAAAGGGTAGTAGCGCCATAGAAGTGCCCCATAGGCAAACCCGGGAGTGTGCCATAAATTGCATCGGAATGTTTACCAATCCAGTTTCCAATGGTGCTAAGGGTTTTAACCTGTTCTTCCGGAATTGAGCCATCGGCTTTTGGGGTGATATCGAGCAACAGGTTTCCACCCATGCTGATAGCATCGGTAAGGATGCTAACTATTTCAAAGGGAGTTTTATAGATTGTATCGTTTACCCGGTATCCCCAGGAGCTATTCATGGTCATGCAAAGTTCCCAGTATTTCAGGTTAGGCCTTGTTACCGGAAAGTTTTGCTCTGGCGTATCGTAATCGCCATAACCCTGTAATCGGCCATTAATAATGGTATTTGGGTTGTGCCTATGAATAATTTCTCTAATTTTTTCGGCTTGCCACTCCTTGGCCGAGTGCTCCCAGTCGCCGTCGAACCAGATTAAATCAGGGGAGTAGAGTTGCATAATCTCTTCAATTTGCCCGTGGCAAAAATTTAGGTATTGTTGCCACCTTAGGGGGTCATCGGCTACATTGTAACGGCTCGAGTCTCTTGTAAATCCGTGGTAATCGGGGTGTGTCCAATCAATTAATGAGAAGTAAATTCCAACCTTCAATCCTTGTTCCCGTAAAGCTTTAATAAATGGCGAAAGAACATCGCGGGCTGCTGGCGATTGCGTTGCCATGGAGAGGTTGCTGAGTTTGGTATCCCACAATGCAACTCCATCGTGATGCTTAGCTGTGATAACAACGTACCTTGCTCCCGACTGCATAACTAGCCTTGCCCACTGGGCAGGATCGTAGCGCTCCGCGCTGAACAGGTTTATTTGTGCCATATAGTCGGCATGCGATACCTGTTTGTTGTAAAAAGCCCAGGATTCAGATGTATTTCCCAACGAGTATATGCCCCAGTGTATGAAGATTCCAAATTTTGCATCGGAAAACCATTGCATACGATCTTCGCTCCCCTGGGAGTAGCAATTAATTGTAAAAATCAAAAGGAGTGGTAAGAAAAAGTTTCTTGCTGTATTTGTCAGAGCTTTCATTTTAAACGCTTTATGTGATACGTTAGAATCTGTTAATCGATTAACAAGTAAATAAAAGTATCTATATTTTTCAATATGAAATTTCTTTTATTCATTTGCACCCAAATTTAAAAAGTATAATGCTATGTTTTTGTTAATGGTAGTTCTTTTTGTTCTAGGCTATGCAGCCATAGCACTTGAGCACAATATCAAGGTAAACAAAACAGCATCGGCGCTTTTTCTTGGTGTTGCCTTGTGGGTTTTGCTTATGCTCGATGCTGGAGGAATTTTAGGTACTGATATTGGTGGAAGGTTTGGGGAGTTTATTAACAGTCATCCCGAATTGGCATCGTTGCCAAAATGGGAACAGTATGTTAATTATATTGCAGATAATCAGATACTTGGGTTTTTGGGAGAGATCTCTGAGATTCTATTCTTCCTAATGGGAGCAATGACTATTGTTGAGATTGTTGACCAGCATGGTGGATTTAAAATAATTACTAACCGTATTAAAACCCGAAACAAGGTTAAGCTGCTGTGGATAATTTCATTTGTTACCTTTTTTCTCTCATCGGTTCTCGATAACCTTACCACTTCAATTGTTATGGTTGCTTTACTTCGCAAGCTTATCGACCACCGCCACGACAGGTGGCTATATGCTGGTATGGTTATACTAGCAGCAAACGCAGGTGGGGCATGGTCACCCATTGGTGATGTTACCACTATTATGCTCTGGATTAAGGGCAATGTTACAACCGGGGGCATTATACCCAAGCTATTTCTTGCCAGTTTACTAAGTTTACTGGTTCCCCTCATTGTTTTATCGTTTATGCTAAAAGGTGATTTTGAAGAGAGTCAGGAGCAACACCATGAAAAGGAGAATTCGGCAACACCTGCAACCCGAAGAGAACGTCATATGATATTTATTTTAGGTGTTGGTGCCTTGCTCTTTACCCCAATCTTTAAGGTTCTTACCCATTTACCCCCCTTTCTGGGAATGCTGTTTGGATTATCGCTACTTTGGATTTTTACGGAAATAATGTATCACCGCAAGAGCGAACTCGATGAAAAAGAGAAACGCACAGTGGCTCGTGTTATAAAGAATGTGGATGTTCCCACTATACTGTTCTTTTTAGGAATACTCATGGCTGTTGATGCCCTACAAACTGCTGGGCACCTAACTTTACTGTCGCAGTGGCTCGATAAGTCATTTACAAGTCCATATCCACCAAACATTCTGATTGGGTTACTCTCGTCGGTAGTTGACAACGTTCCGCTTGTGGCAGCTGCAATGGGAATGCATCCTGCGGTATCGCCCGATTTGGTAACTGCAGCAAGTGGCATTAGCTCAGCCTATGTGGTTGATGGAAATTTTTGGAATCTTCTGGCATATTGTGCCGGTACGGGTGGTAGTATTCTAATCATTGGTTCAGCTGCTGGGGTAGCCGTAATGGGTCTTGAAAAAATTGATTTTATGTGGTACATGAAACACATAAGTTTACTAGCGCTAATTGGATATTTTGCTGGTATTCTTACCTATTTCATAATGTTTGGGTAGTACTAATGAATCATAATGGTAAATCCGTGGTCATAAATTTTGCCACGGATTTTTTGTTAATCACTTAAATAATTTATAAAGTTGCAGATTGTATTTCAAAGTTTACTCAAATGAGCATTGATATTATTAGAGTTCAAAACAAATCGGACCTTCGCAAATTCATTCATCTACCTGCCGAAATACATAAGGGACATAGAAATTGGGTGCCGCCAATTTACTCCGATGAATGGGATTTTTACAATCCCAAGAAAAACAGAGCCATGTCGTATTCCGATACCGTTTTGTTTCTTGCTTTACGCAATGGTAAACCCGTTGGGCGTATAATGGGAATTGTCAATAAACGGTATAACCAAATACATAACGAGAAAACTGCTCGCTTTTTTAATCTGGAGACCTATCAGGACTACGATGTTGCTCAAGCGCTCATAAGTGAAGTTGAAAGGTGGGCAAGAGCCTTGGGAATGGAACGCTTGATTGGCCCCATGGGATTTTCCGATAAGGATCCCCAGGGTTTGCTAATCGAAGGGTACGATGAACCTATTGTCCTTGCCTCGAACTGCAATTTTCCATACCTGGTTGAATATGTGAACCGCTATGGTTTTGAGAAGGATGTTGATTTAGTGGTTTACAAGGTTCCCGTTCCTGAAAAATTGCCCGATTTCTACCTGCGAATTCTCCAAAGGGTAAAAGCCCGAGCCAATGGCTTTCGGATGCTTAGCTTTGCAAAGAGAAGCGATATAAAGCCCTTCATAAAACCTGTTCTTTCACTGGTGAATGAAACCTTTATCGATATTTATGGTTTTAATCCCATGGATCCCGATGAAATGGAAGAACTTGCTGCAAAGTATCTGTCGTTTATTGACCCTCGGTTTTTGAAAGTAATTGTTAATGCCGACAATCAACCGTTGGCCTTCATCTTGGGCATACCAGATATTTGCCCTGGTATTCAGAAGAGTAAGGGATACCTCTTTCCCTTTGGCTTTATTCATGTCCTAAAGGCCATGCGTACCTCAAAAATGCTCAGCCTATTGCTTGGTGCCATTCATCCACAGTATAGGAATTTAGGATTTGATACCTGGATGGGTGCCGAGATGCTTAATGAAGCTCAGAAAGCAGGGATGACCATTATTGATAGCCATTTGGAACTTGAAAATAACAGGAAAATGCGCGCCGAGATGGAAAAGATGGGAGGTGTTGTTTACAAACGGTATAGGATATTTCAGAAGAGGTTGGTCTAAAAACATTAGGGGTTGCCGGAAAGGCAACCCCTAATGGTATTATAAAATTGCATTAAAAAGAATTTTATAGTTCGATGGAACCGAGGCTCTAAATGTTGGGCTAAACCCAAGCAGAATAAGTTGACCCTTCCCTTTTTTCAACCAAATAGCTGCCGATTTGCCGTCAAGAAGTTCATCACCTTTTAGGTATCCACTTAGCTGCTTGTTTTTCCCTTCAAAATATCCAATTACTCTGCGATCCATGTCAAGCGATGGTACTTGGGTTTCGTAAACATAGCTATCGCGCATGAAAATTCCCAGTTCACTATCCAGCCCAAATGTAAATGGGGGGAAAGGATTCAGTTTTATACTAATTAGCGAACCAGGGCAGGAAAAACCCCTCTTTTGAATGTCTTTTGCATCGTTCTTAAAAGGGAATTGAAACTCTTCGGAAACATTGCCCTGCTTTAGGGTAAGCGTTCCCTCAAAAAGCTCGGTTGCTTGTTCCCAAGCCATTACGGTTCCTCCGTTCTGAATGAATTCAATTATGGCTTCAAGTCCTTTTTGTCCCATCCCCTTTGTGTAAATGTCGGGGTAAACCAATGGAACCATTTGCCCTTCACGCTTGTATTTGCCCTCTTTGAGCAGGGTGGCATTAGTGTTAGGAACTAAAATCAAGTCGAATTTCGACAACAAGTTACCTTCGGCAACCTGAATTGGGTTTATTACGGTGTATGGGATTTCGTATGTGTCCAGTATATACTTAGTCCAGCCTGCATCAATGCTTTGAACCTGCGATTC